>JBBSCI010000029.1:0-24287 GCA_038250445.1 Candidatus Limnocylindrales bacterium
ACCGCGACCGCTCGCGGCCGTGGGCGGCGAGGCCAGGAGGGAACGGACCCGCTCCACAGCCTCCTCCCGCGACAGCGGGAAGGCAGAGTCTTCGGCCATTTCCGCCGCGATCCGCAGCGCGGCCTGCGGGCTGCGCTTGCCGACGCGCACCTGGAGCATCCAGAGCCGGCCGTCCTCGATCGTGAACTCGATATCGCAAAGGTCGGTGTAATGGCGCTCAAGCCGAGTCGCGTGGTCGCGGAGCTCGGCGGCGACGACGGGCATCCGCGCGTCGAGGACGGCGATGGGCTGGGTCTGATGCGTGCCAGCGACGACGTCCTCTCCCTGGGCGTCGAACAGGATGTCGCCGAAAAGCGTCGCCGCGCCGGTCGCGGGGTTGCGCGTGAAGAGAACACCTGTCCCCGAATCGGGGCCGCGATTGCCAAACACCATCGCCTGGACGGTGACGGCCGTGCCGAGATCGTCGGGGATCGATTCCTTCCGGCGATAGGCCCGCGCTCGCTCGCTCTCCCACGATCGGAAGACCGCCTCGATGGCCAGCCGCAACTGCTGCCACGGGTCCTCGGGGACGTCATCGACGCCGACGATCGTCCGGAAGCTCTCCACGAAGCGCTCCTGGCAGGCCCGGGCGAACGCCTCGTTACCTGCCGCACGAGCCAGGCCGTCTGTGGTCGAGTCGTTCAGGCCCAAGTTGAGGATTGTGTCCATCATCCCGGGCATCGAGACCGGGGCGCCGGACCTGACGCTCACGAGCAGCGGATTCGACGGATCGCCGAAGCGGCGGCCGACGGCGGCTTCGATCTCGGTCATGCGGCTCCGGATCTCCTCGTCGAGGCCATCCGGCCACCCGCCGTCGAGGACCGTCCGGCATGCACCGGTCGTGATCACGAAACCGGGCGGGACCGGCAAACGGAGTTCACGCGCCATCACGCCGAGGTTGGCTGCCTTGCCGCCGACGAGTGCCTTCGCATCGTCGAGCGATCCGAGCCGGGGCGCATCGAGGCTGATAGTGAACGCCGTCACATCTTTGACGCCTCGTTGAGCGCTCGCCAGACGCGCTCCGGCGTCAACGGCAGGTCCCGGATCACGACGCCCGTCGCGTCGCGAACGGCCGCGGCCACCGCCGGCGCGACGCAGAGAAGGGCGCCCTCGCTCATCCCCTTCGAGCCGTACGGTCCCGGTCCGTCCTCGTTCTCGACGATGTCGCTCGCCATGACGAGCGGCAGGTCCATGCTGGTCGGAATCCGGTAGTCGATCGCCCCGAGATTGCGGATCCTTCCGGCGTCGTCGTAGATGTAGTGCTCCATCAGGGTGTGGCCGAGCCCCATGATCGCGGCGCCCTCGTCCTGGCCGCGGACCTGCATCGGGTTCATCGCCTTGCCGACGTCCGACACGGTGACGTGCCGGACGACGACGATGTCGCCGGTGGCCCGATCGACCTCGACCTCGACCGCGGTGCAGTTGAATTCAAAGAACGCGGCGGTCCCGCCCAGGGGATGGTCCGGGTCGGCCTCCTTGCGCATCTCGCCGATCCCGATCACCTCGCCGCCGAGCCGGCCAAGGCCACGGATCAGGACATCGCGGATGGGCAGGACGCGCTCGCCGATCCGGACCTCGCCACGATCGACGACGACCGACGCCTCGCTGACCGACTCGAGCCGGGCGGCCATGGTCCGAAGCTTGGCCTGGACCTCGCGGCAGCCGTTGAGGATCGAGTTGCCCATGAGCACGGACGACCGGCTCGCCGACGTCTGCTGGTCGTATGGAACGACAGCGGTGTCGCCCATGACGACCGTGACCCAGTCGAGCGGCGCGCCGAGCTCCTCGGCCGCGATCTGGGCGAAGATCGTGCGGGCGCCCTGGCCCATGTCGGACGTGCCTGCGTGGACGATCACGCTCCCGTCGGCAAGCAGACGGACCGTCGAGTAGGAAAGACCGGTCGTCGGGCCCGACTTCAGACCGACGGCGATGCCGCGGCCGCGACCTGGAGCCGGAGCGCCCCCCCACCCGATCATCTCGGCGGCTCGCGTGACGGTCGCGGCCCAGTCGCCGTCGGCCGGCGTGTCGCCGGGAATGAACGTTTCCCCGTGCCGAGCGAGGTTCTTGAGTCGGAGCTCGAGCGGATCGATGCCGAGCGCGCGGGCGGCCTCGTCCATGTTCGATTCGACCGCCCAGATCTGCTGCGGATTGCCGAAGCCGCGGAAGGCGGTCGACGGCGTCGTGTGGGACAGGATGCTACGGGCCAGAATACGGACCGCCGGAACCCGGTACGGCCCGGATGCGGTGTAGGTGCCCTTGGCGACCGTCCGATCTGCGATGTCCGCATAGGCGCCTATGAGGTAGTTCGCCTCGACCTCCCGGAACACGATGCTGCCGTCGGCACTGAACCCGGACCGGACGCGGATCTCCGCAGCTCCGCGGCGAACGGCTTGGAAGGTCTCCTCAAGGGTCAGGACGAGGCGAACAGGTCGGCCGGCCTTCAAGGCCATGAATGCGACCAGCGGCTCGTACTTGGCGTGCTGTTTGCCGCCGAACCCGCCGCCTGGATCGGGAGCGAAGACGCGGACCTTGGCCAGAGGCAGGTGGAGCAGGCCGGCAATGACTTTCTGCAGCCAGTTGGGGTGCTGGATCGAGCTCCAGACCGCGATGCCATCGCCATCCGGGGCGGCGATGAAGGCGTGCGGCTCGATCGCGAACTGGGTGACCATCGGGAAGGCGTAGGTTCCTTCGACGACGACGTCCGCGCGTGCCCCGTCGACGTCGCCCCAGCCATAGCGATGCTCCCGGAGGACGTTCGTGGTTGCGAGCGGATCGCCGGGCCGGATGGATGGATCCTGGACGAGCGGCGCGGCCGGATCGAGGGCCCCGGCGACCGTGAAGACGGCCGGCAGCTCCTCGTATTCGACCCGGACGAGGGCGGCTGCCTCGTCGGCGCCGTCCTTCGTCTCGGCGGCGATCGCGGCGACCGGCTCGCCGTGATAGTGGGTCTCGTCGACCGCGAGGACGGGCCGATCCACGAACTGGGGGCCGAACCGCGGCATCGGCTGCGGAAGATCCGCGGCGGTCATGGCCAGGCGGACGCCCGGGACCGCGAGCGCGGCGCTCGTGTCGATTGCGATGATCCGGGCCCTGGCGCAGTCGAGGCTCACGAGCTTGGCGTGGAGGACGTCGTCGACGTTGATGTCGGCGACGTACGCCTGCCGGCCCGTCACGCGGTCGAGGCCGCCGACCCGAGCGGGTGAGGCACCGATGCCGTCTTCGCTCATGACCCCGTGCCCTCGGCCCCAGCCTCGGCCGCGACGAGGACGGCGTCGATGATCTGTCCGTACCCGGCGCACCGGCAGAGGTTGCCTGCCAGGCCGTCCTCGACCTCCGCTCGCGTTGGGTGCGGAATCAGCGCCAGCAGCGCCTTCGCCGCAACGAGCTGACCCGGGATGCAGAACCCGCACTGGGCGGCCCCGGTCTCGAGGAACGCTTCCTGGATGGGATCGAGCCGGTCGCCGGCGGCAAGGCCCTCGACGGTCGTCACGGTCGCGCCATCGGCCTCGACGGCGAGGATCAGGCACGAGTCGACGCAAACGTCATCGACCAGGACCGTGCAGGCGCCGCACTCGCCGACCAGGCAGCATTCCTTTGTCCCCGTGAGGCCGAGGTCGTCGCGAAGGACCTCGAGCAGCGTGTGGTGCGGCGCGACGTCGGCCGAGCGCGGGCGCCCGTTGACGGTCACCCCAATGCGACGAATCATTGTCATGCGCGGGCGGCTCCAGCCGCCAGGCGTTCGATGGCGGTCCGCGCGGCTCGCAGGCCAAGGACATGCAGCATCGCGAGTCGGTAGTCGGGACTGGCCCGCATCGACAGCGTGGACGGGCTGGCTCCGACGAAGAGTGCCTCGAGGTGCTGTGCCTTCGCGAGATCCGCCGACCCTGCATCGGCGAGCACGCCGGTTTCGTCAAAGACGAGGACCGGTCGCGGGCCGAGACTGCCGTAGGCCAACCGGGTCAGCCCGTCGGCGTCGACCACGCAGGCGAGCGTGACCGAGGCCAGGTCGTGGCCGCGGCGCCGCGTCCGGCGGACGTGGACGGATCCGCGCCGAGCCGTCGGGGCCGGCAGTTCGATAGCGGTGACGATCTCGTCCCGGGCCATCGTCGTGACGCCGGATCGGACCAGGACATCGTCGATCGGGATGCGTCGGGTCCCCGCCGGACCGGCTGCCACGACGCGCGCGCCGTAGACGAGGAGCGCGGGAACCGTGTCCGCGGCCGGTGACGCGTTGCAGATGTTGCCTGCGAGCGTCGCCCGGTTCCGGATCTGGACCGACCCGACGACCGCCGCCGCCTCTGCGAGCGCCTGGTAGTCCTGCCGGATGCGGGGATGGGCGGCGATATCGGTCATCACGGTGCGCGCCCCGATCGTCAGAACGCCATCGTCTTCGCGGATCTCCCCGTCGAGCTCGGCGATGCCCTTGAGATCGACGACGAGCCGCGGCTGGATCGTTCCGTCGCGCAGGCGGATGATCAGGTCGGTCCCACCGGCGAGCAGCCGCGCGTCGGGGCCGTGCTCGGCCAGGAGCGCGACGGCGGCGTCAAGGTGGGCCGGTCGCTCGTAGGCGAAGGCTCGCATCGGCCCTAGAGCACCCGATCGACCTCGTCCAGCAGCACCTGCGGGGTAGCCGCCCGGACGAAGTAATACGGACGCTCGGCGAACCGCCCGACAAAGTCGGCCCGCGCCTTCCGCAGCGAGTCCGTGTCGACGATCGGCATCGGAAAGCCGGGCGCGAGCAGCTCGTTCAGGAGGAAGTAGTTCTGCAGCGAGTGCATCGTCTGGAATTGCCGCTCGAACGGGATCATGTCGGCACACGACACGTCGTAGTTGCCGTCGATGGCGGGGACGATGACGACGTCAACATTGGTGGGCTCGGTGTGGATCTCCCAGGTCGGCATCGAGTCGAAGAACTTCTCGACGCCGCGCTCCGGTGCCGCCTTGTCGGCACGCTCCGTGCCCTCGGTGCGCTTCTTGAGGAACGGCGACTTGGATCCGAGGACCGCCTGGCCGGTGTCGTCGATCACCGTCGTCTCCGTTGAGACCAGTAAGGCGCCGCGCCGGCAGGCCTCGATCTGGCCCATCGACTTGCCATGGTTCGATTCGCCGCCGAGAAAGAGGACGGTCTTGTCGCGATATCGCACCGCGGACGCATGAAACGGATGGAGGCCCATCGACTCCATCCGGAGGGCAAGCATCGTGACGATGACCTTCTGGATCGGCCCGGCCGGCCACGGTCCAGTGAAGATCATCTGGCGGCCGTCGTAGGCGATGTCCTTGGGCCCGGCCTGGTCCCAGACGATGTCGGGCTCCGTCAGGGTGACCTCGGGCGAGATCCGGACGTCGGCAAGGCGATAGTTGAGGAAGCTCATGTCGTCGAGGACGTGCTCGAGCGGCTCGGACCCGTGCACGTCGACGCGGAGCCGGGCCGGCCCCGCCGACATCTCTTCGGACAGCTGTAAGGATTGGTTCATGCGTTCCTTTCGTCGTCCGGCCAGCGGCGGGCCATGTTCTCGCTGACCTCGTCGAAATGCCGTTCGAGGGCGTCGACGACTCCCTCCGTGTCCCGGCCCTGGAGCGCCGCGAGGATCGGGGCGTGGAGGTCGGCCGACCATTGTGGGTCCGCGCCAGGCACAACGAGGGTGATGTAGGTCCGGGAGAACGGCTCGAGCGAGCGCCAGACCTTCTCGAGCGTCCCGTTGTCGGCCAGCTCGACGATCCGCGCATGGAAGCGGGCATCGGCCTCGGCCACCGCGTGGCCGTCGTCCTGAGCGGCCGCCGTCCGCATCGCATCGAGGTAGCCGGCGAGCTCGTCGAGATCCGCGTCGGTCATGCGTGGGACCGCGAGCCGTGCGCCGAGCGCCTCGAGGCTCGAGCGCACGGCGTAAGCCTCGATGATCTCGCGCCTCGTCGGGCGGCGGACGCGGGCGCCCCGGAACGGCGTGATCTCGACGACGCTAACTGCCTCGAGCCCGCGGAGGGCTTCCCGAACCGGCGCCTGGCTGGTGCCGAGCTCGCGGGCAACCTGGGTCTCGATGATCCGCGAGTTGGGCGGGTAATGACCGTTGAGGATGCCCTCCAGGATTCGGTCCTTGACCTGGTCGGCCAGGACGCTTCGCGAGACAGCTCGGGCGACCGCCACGTCCGTATCCGTCTCAGCGCCCGATCGCGGACGTCGGCTCGGCCACCGGCTGGGCCGTCGAAGCGGTCGAGTCGCCCGGAAGGATCTCCACCCGCCCGGCGGTCCCGTCGATCCTCACCCGGTCACCGGTGACGATCCGCTGGGTGGCAACGGACGTGCCGATGACGGCGGGTATGCCGAACTCACGCGCCAGGACGGCCGGGTGCGAGGTCGTCCCGCCGGTATCGGTGACGAGGCCGGCGATCTTCGTGAAGAGGACGACCCAGGCCGGGTTCGTCATCTGGCAGACGAGGATGTCGCCGTCGCGGACTTCGTCGAACTCGTCGACGGTGCGCACGACCCTGGCGATGCCCTCGATGACGCCGGGCGACGCCCCGAGGCCCGTGATCACCAGCTTGTCGTCCGACTGCTTCTGGTGGAAGCGATCCGGGTAACCCCAGTTGACGAGATACGGGAAGGCGAGCTGGGATGGCGTGACCGTCCCGACCCAGTCGCGCGGGTGAACGCGGCCGGCGGCTTCGCGCTCCTGGCGGCGGCTCGCAACGATCTCTCGGGCCGGGATTGCCGTGTCGCTGCCGATGAGGCTCCGCAGCTCGTTGTAGCGGAGGAACATCACGTCATCCGGTTGATCGACGCGGCCGGCATCGACGAGCTTACGACCGACCTCAATGAGCACCAGCCGAAGGTGGGCATTCGCGCCCTGGTCGATGTAGAAGTGGTGATCCGGTGTCAGGGGCGCCATCCGCAGGTTGATGGCATTGGCCGCGCGCATTTCCTCCAGCGCCTCGCCCGACAGCCCTTCAAGGATCTCTCGCGATGCCGCATCGATGTCCAGTCGCATCGCCGCGATCGCGGTCGGGAAGTCGTAGTCAGTCGCGAGGTAGCCACGGACGAGCTCGAGGACCGGCTCCATCTGTTCGCGGACCGTAGGAAAGATGAATTCGTGGCTCCAGACGGCGTGCCAGCCGAACTCGCGCTGGTACGGCTCGATCCGTTCGTCGATGAAGCGTCGGCCACGATCGCTGGAGCGGAGTGACCGTCCGATGTCGGCCGTGCTTTCGGATGAGAACGCCGCGCTGAGCTCGGCGTCATCGCGAACCTCGTTCTTCATTTGCCAGAGCGATTCGATCGAGTCCCAGTTGCGATCAGACGCGGAGTTCTGGAGCCGCCCGAGCAGCCGCTCGTCGACCCGGCCGTGGAGCTTCTCCATAACGGCTCGCAGGTTGAGCGTCGCCGACAGCTGGGCGAAGTTGAGCATCCAGTGGATCTTCCAGTGACGATCGTGGACATCGATCGCGTCCTCGAGCAGGCAGGCAACGTCCGCGAGGTCCATCGCTGCCACGGCGTCGAGCCGCCCTTCGAGGAAGTCGAAGTTGCGCTCCATCTCGGGACGCAGCCGATCCCGCCACCAGTCGGCGAAGTCCCTGCCGTAGACCGGCAGGACCGTGTCGAGATACGCGCCCATCGTCGTCGCGTACGTCGCGTCGCGCGGCACGCGGGCGCCATAACGGGAGCTGTACTCGGTCCCCTCGATCCGTAGCTCTGGATCAGCCGGAACGGCCGTCGTGTAGACGTAGCCGTTGACGTTCTTCGCAAGCCAGTCGACGGCGAACGGGGTCCCGAAACGGCGGAACATGTGGTCGCAGCTGAGCCACCAGCCGCCGATGTCGAAGAACATCGGGCTGACCGGGTGGGGGATGTGCAGGTCGTCGTAGACCCAGAAGAAGTCCTTCTCGGTGTCGGACTCCCAGGTCACCGGGAACGTCTCGTCGCCGAGGAACTGCCCGAGGATCTCCTCTGTCGCTGCCACGGGCTGGTCCTCCGTGCGGACTGTCATCGATGATCGATTATGGCACGCGGCCAGTGACTGCTCCAATCCGGGTGATCGACGACACTGACGGCGACGACCAGGTCGCCGGTGGCAGGCTCAGCCCGCGGAGGTCGTGGCTCCGCTCTTCGCCGCGAGCGCCTGGCGCGCCTTTTCCCAGTCGGCTCGGAACTGGACGATCCCCGAATCCGTGAGCGGGTGGTGGACCATCTGCTGGAGGACCTTCATCGGCAGCGTCGCGACATGGGCGCCCGCCAGCGCGGCCTGGGTCATGTGAAGCGGGTTGCGGATCGAGGCCGCCAGGACCTCCGTGTCGAGCTCGTGGATCGTCACGATGTCGACGAGCTCACGGATGACGATCATCCCGTCCTGGTTGATGTCATCGAGCCGCCCGACGAAGGGCGACAACAGACTCGCTCCGGCCTTCGCCGCGAGGAGGCCCTGGTTCGCGGTGAAGATCAGCGTGCAGTTGGTCTTGATCCCCTCGTCGGCGAAGCGACTGATGGCCTCGAGGCCTTCCTCGCTCATCGGGACCTTGACGACGATGTTCGGGGCGAGCTTGGCGAACGCCCGGCCCTCTGTGAGCATCCCCTCCACGTCCTCCGCGACAACCTCGGCGGAGACGGGGCCGCTCGTGATCGTGCAGATCTCTTTCAGGACCTCCTCGTAGGTGGACCCGCTCGTCTTGGCGAACAGCGACGGATTTGTGGTCACGCCATCGAGGATGCCCCACCGCGCGGCGATCCGGATTTCGTCGATGTCGGCGGTGTCGAGGAAGATCTTCATGGAGTGCTCCTGAGGCGCAGCATCAGCGATGGGTAGTTGCGGGATTCTACGCCCGATCGTGGCCCCCGCCCGTTGCTCGATTCCTATCAGATAGGTCAAACCGACAGCCGTCAGCCGATACCGGTCTCTAAGTCGTGCGACATGGGAACGTTCGACCGATTTGCCCTTGAATCTGTCGATTTCATCCCGCGACGTGGGAGGACGCGACCGAGTCCGACGGTTCACGGTCGCGTACTCCCGCCACATAGGAATCGGTCGCGGTGGGTCAGGAGGGGATCGCGTCCTCGACTCGCTCTGGCACCGCGTTCGAGGGCCGTGCCGCGAAGACAGGCTCGCGGCCGTCGCGGACCGCGAGTGACGCGGTCACGAAGCCGTCGAACAGCGGGTGGGGCCGCTCCGGTCGCGACTTGAACTCCGGGTGGAACTGCGACGCGACGAACCACGGATGGTCCTTGAGCTCGACGATCTCGACGAGCCGGCCGTCCGGGCTCTGGCCGCTCAGCAGCATCCCGGCGCCTTCGAGTGCCTGGCGGTAGCGGTTGTTGACCTCGAAGCGGTGGCGGTGGCGCTCGTAGATGACCTCGGCGCCGTAGACAGCTGCGGCCTTCGAGCCGGGTGCGAGTCGGGCCGGGTATAGGCCCAGCCGCATCGTCCCGCCCTTGTCCTCCAGCTCGCGTTGATCGGGCATGAAGTCAATGACCGGGTGCTCTGTGAACATGTCGAACTCGGTCGAGTTCGCGTCCTTCGACTGCATCACCTCGCGGGCGAACTCGATGACCGCGCACTGAAGCCCGAGGCACAGCCCGAGATACGGGACTTTCTGATCGCGAGCGTAGTGGGCTGCGAGGACCTTGCCCTCGATGCCGCGGTGGCCGAAGCCGCCGGGGACGAGGATGCCGGCCGCGCCGTCGAGTCGGGCGTGGAGGTTGTCGGGCGTCAGCGTCTCCGAGTCGACCCAGCGAACCTTTGCATCGACACCGTGGGCCCAGGCCGCATGGCGAAGGGCCTCGGTGACCGAGAGGTAGGCGTCGGGCAGCTCGATGTACTTGCCGACGAGGGCGATCTCGAGGCCAGGCTTCGGGGCCTTGATCCGCGCGACGAGGGCCCGCCACGAATCGAGGTCCGGCTCGACGTCCGCGTTCGGCAGGCCCAGCTCCCGCACAACGAGCCGCCCGAGGCCGGCCGACTCGAACATGAGCGGCACCTCATAGATCGTATCGGCGGTCTCGGCTGGAATGACCGCGTCGACGTCGACATCGCAGAAGAGGGCGATCTTCTCGCGGATCTCGTCGCTGACCGGATGATCCGAGCGGAGGACGATGACGTCCGGCTGAATACCGATCCCGCGGAGCTCCTTGACCGAGTGCTGGGTCGGCTTGGTCTTGAGCTCGCCGGTCGCGGCCAGGGCCGGCAACAGCGTCACATGGATGTAGAGGACGTTGGCCCGGCCAATGTCCTTGCGCATCTGGCGGATCGCCTCGAGGAACGGCAGGCTCTCGATGTCGCCGACGGTCCCGCCGACCTCGACGATGACGACGTCGGGATCGCCGTCGCGGGCGACCCGTCCGATCCGCTCCTTGATCTCGTTCGTGATGTGAGGGATAACCTGGACGGTTCCGCCGAGGTAGTCGCCGCGGCGCTCCTTGGCGATGACAGCCTGGTAGATCCGGCCGGTCGTGACGTTGCTGAGCTGGGTCAGGTTCTCATCGATGAAGCGCTCGTAGTGACCCAGGTCGAGGTCGGTCTCGGCCCCGTCGTCGGTGACGAACACCTCGCCATGCTGGTAGGGCGACATCGTCCCGGGATCAACATTGATGTAGGGATCGAGCTTGAGAATCGAGACGTGGAGGCCTCGTGCCTTGAGGAGCCTTCCGATGCTGGCGGCGGTGATGCCTTTGCCAAGAGAGGAGGTCACGCCTCCGGTCACAAAGACATACTTCGCCATGGGTAAGGTCCTCCGGGGGTTTTTCTAATGCTATCGGAAAGACCCCTCCGAGGCAAGGGATGGCCGGCGTTCGCGTACCGGAGCGGAGCGATCAAAGCAGCCACCGGACGCCACCTGCGCGCGGCGTCCGGTCGTGCATGTGATGTGATCTTCGGGTTGTGGCGCGGGTCTCAGTTGATCATGCGCCCGCGGGCGTTTGGCCCTGCCTCCGTGTCGCCCTAGGGCAAGGCTGACGCCCTAGGTCGGGGGAGCGACAGCCGGCCGCGTCGCGTCAGGAGGACGCCAGCCACGATCACGACGCCGCCGATCACCTGGCCGGCCCGGATCGGCTCGCTGAGGAACAGCGCGGCCAGCAAAACGGCCAGCGCCGGGACGAGGAACTGGAGCGCTGCCGTGCGGGTCGGGCCGACGACCTTGACGCCGTGCAGGACGACGACATTGGCGATGCCGGCGGCCAGGAAGCCCGAGTAGAGGATCGCGCCACCGACTTCTGCAGTGAACGCCGATCGGTCCACGGTCGCGAGTTGGATCAGGGCGATGGGGGCCAGCACCGCCGTTCCAGCGATCGTGGCCCAGGCCGTCGCGCGAAGCGGCGAATACCGCCGCAGGAAGGAAGCCCCGAATGCCGTGTACGTGGACCAGCAGACCGCGGCCGCGAACGTGAGCGCCTCGCCGACGAGCGAGCCGCCCAGCGACAGCCCGGGCCCGGACGCAATGACGACCGCTACGCCCACGAATGAGATGACCACGCCTGCGAGCTTGATCGGCGTGAGGACGTCCGAGCGCGCGACGACGGCCAGGAGTGCGACCAGGACGGGCGTCGCCGCGATGATCAGCGCGGAGTCACCGGCCGCAATGGTCGTCAGACCCGTGGTCCAGAGCATCTGGTACACGCCGAAGCCGAACGCGCCGAGGCCGAGGATCGCCCCGAGGTCCCGCCGCGGCATGCCGATGCTCCCCTCCCGGAGCCGCAGCAGGCCAAGAAGCGTGAAGGAGGCGATCAAGAACCGCAGGAACGTGAAGCCGATCGGCGGAATGACGGCGACTGCCGACTTGACGACGATGAAATTGCCTGCCCACAGCACCATGACCAAGAGGACGACGACCTCTGCCAGGCGTCGGTCCGCCGCAGACGCGTTAACGCCCGCCGGTTGCCCGGCGGGCGTCAGTGATTGCGGTGTACCAGCTGGCGTCAATGAGCGGGCACGCTCAATGTCGAATGGCCGATCGCTCACCAAGGTCCAGGGCGGAGCTCCGCGACGCCATTGGCCCGAGGTCTCTGGTTCAGGCGCCTTCTCGATCGAGCTCGAGGATCTCCTCGTCTGCCTCTTCAGTGATCTTCAGCCAGACGAACAGCCCGGCGAGAACGACGAGCGGGATGACGATGAGCGCCGCGAGCGTGATGCCGAGCGCGACGGCGACGGTCTTGAGAGCCCTCATGGGATCAACCTCCTGTGCGATGGGGTGGGGACGCAGAGTGGGATGGGAATACTAAGGGTTCGAGGGTGCCGGGGCACCTGGCTTCTTTGACGGATCGGGATGGCGCAGGGCCGGCCCGCGGGCGACCATCTCGTTGATGTCGTCTCGGGTGAATTCCGACAGGACGTGCTTTCCGCCGACCTGGCCGGTCATCAGGAGCCGGACGACGAAGGCGCCGTCCTGCTCGAAGAAGAAGACGTCGCGCGGCTTCTGCTCATCCATGTACCGACCGAGCACCCGGAAGGCCGTCTCGTAGTAACCGGCCTCGCGCTCGGGCTCGGGGATCGGGCGGCCGCGGCGGGCGACCGACTCCTCCATGAACCGGGCGATGTCATCGTCGAGGAAGGTGAGAGTCTCCTTCGACTGGGTGCCGATCGACTCGGACCAGGCCCCGCCAGCCGCGCCGGCGACGACGATCCCCTGGACGATGAAACCGTCGGGAGCCTCGACGAGCAGGATCTCGTGCATGCCACGCTGGTCGATGAACGCGCCGATCGAGCGGAAGACTTCCTCGAAGTCCTGGCGCGGGCTTCCGTCGTAGATCCGCATCGGGTCTCCTCTGCGTGCCGGCCGGCCGTCAGTTGGCCCGGCCGACTCATGAGCCGGTCGTCTGGTCCAGCAGCCCGCGATCCTTCGCTCGGCGATCGCTCGCCCGGAAGACAGCGATCGCCCCGAGTGTAGCCACCGTCCCGGTCGCCAGCAAGGCGACGACGATCTCAAGACCAGTCGGCGATGGTCCCCCCGCCACCGATGCGAAGAAGGACCCTTCGCCGCCGATCGCCGTCAGGCCGCCCGGAAACAGCGCCTTTCGCGTCCCCTCGACCCACCAGCTGAGCGGCGTCAGCAACCCGACCGCCTGGAGCGGCATCGGCAGGACGGCCAGCGGGAACACCGCGCCGCTCACGAGGAAGAGGGCGCCGGAGACTGCCTCGGGATAGGACCACGCCTCCTGGCGCGTCTGGAGGCAGATCGCCGCGAGGAGGATGCCGATCGCGATGATCGCGCCGAGCCCGAGTGCGCTGACGACGAGGAGGAGCGGCCAATCGATCCGGGCAGCATCGAACGGGACGCCGAGAGCGACGACGCCGATCGCCAGCGTGATCGCCGCGCCCATCCCGCCGACCGCGATCCGGGCGAGGCCGCGGCCGAGCAGGACGACGAGGAAGTCACTCGGGCTCACGTAGACGTACTTCAGCATCCGGTAGCGCTCGCGATCGTCGAGGACGCTCCAGGCGAGACCCGAGATGCCTGAGATGACGAACGACCAGAGGGCGCTGCCTATGACGACGAAGGCCTTGAAGTCGGGGCGACCGCCGGCACCGATGACCTCGAGCATCAGGACGAGGATCAGCGCCGACGACACGGGCTTGGCGACCGAGTAGATGAAGAACAGGATCGGATCGGTCCAGTTCGCCTCCATCTGCCAGCCGAGCCGGGCGGACACGCTGAAGCTGCGGATGACGTCCGACGCCCCGCGTCCGGCCGTTCGCGCGGGATCGAAGCCGCCCCACGCTGGCGCGCCGAGGCCGTCGACCGGTGCCTCAGATGCAGTCACTGCCAGCGCACCGAGAGCCGTCCCTCCTTGCGCGCTCGGCGTTCGAGCGATCGGAGCGTCCACCGAGCGAGGAGCAGGAAGATGACGGTCATCGCGACGAGGATCAGCGCCTCGACCTCCGGGCTCGGGGTCCCGAGCGGGTAGGCAGCATCGGCGAAGGCGAGCTGGCGCATCGCGTCGAGGCCGACGGCCAGCGGCAGCAGGGCGATCGCGAGCGATCCCAGGACGCCCAGGCGCCCGACGGGGAAGTTCAACCCGGACACGAAGTAGACCGGCTCGATCAGGAGCTGGGTGAGGTGCCACGCTTCACGACCCCACATGAGGAAGAGGCTTGCCAGGACCATCCCGAGCCCGTACAGGGCGGCAAGCGTCAACAGGAAGACGCCGATCAGGAGGAACCACTGGTCGACGGCGAATGAGACGCCGAACACGAGGGTCGCGACGATCAGCACGGCGGCGGCCCGGGTGGAGCTCATGACGAACCCGCCGACGGCCATCCCGAACAGGACCGACATGATGTTCATCGGGGCGGCGAAGTAGAGCTCGAGGTTGCCCTGGCTCTTCTCCCACCACAGCTGCTGGGCCATCATCCAGATGACGTTGAGCCAGAAGGCCGTCATCGCTCCGCCCAGCACGACAAAGCCGATGTACTCGGGCGGCGCCTGGAGGGCGCGGTAGACGAAGACGAACGCCGACGTCGCGAGGAACGGCAGCAGGATCTCGAAGAAGATCCAGCTTTTCTCGCGAAACATCCCCGTCACCCGCGGGTAGGCCCGGCCGCGGATGGCCCGGAGGTCCGTCGCGAGGATCTCGCGGCGCGACCAGTTCGCGGCCTCCTGGGGGCTCGCGGTCGGGCGGAACACGAAGGCCGAGCTCACACCATGGCCCCTTCTTCCCGCTCGCCGGGCTCGTGGGCAGTGTCGCGCGGATCCGGGGTCTCGTCAGGTGCCGGCGGCTCGCGGCGCTTGGGCCGCTCCGAGGCCTCCGCGTTCGAGGCTTCCTCGTCGAAGCCGCGGCCGACCAGCTCGACGAAGACGTCCTCGAGCGATGGCTCGGACTTCCGCAGGGCGAGGATGTGCGAGCCGAGGCCCGCCAGTGCGCCGACGACGTTGCCGAGGGCGGCGTCGTCCTCGAGGGCGAGGTTGACCTCCACCGTCTGGTGATCGCGATCGTCGTCGCGGGCGGCCGCCGCAGCCGCGCTGAGGACCCCGGGCAGGCGCTTGAGAGCCGCGGTTCCGCCGTCGAGCCGATCGAGCTCGAGGCGGAAGACCGACTCGCGCTGGACCCGCCGCTTGAGCTCCGCAGGTGTGCCGAGGGCGAGGATCCGGCCGCGGTCGACGATCGCGATGCGGTCGCACAGCTCGTCCGCCTCGGCCATGTAGTGCGTCGTGAGCAGGACGGTCCGGCCGGGGACCGCCGCCTTCCAGGCGAGGACGAGCTCGCGGACGGAGCGTGCCGCGGATACATCCAGCCCGAGCGTCGGCTCGTCGAGAAAGAAGATCCACGGGTCGTTGAGGAGGCCGCGGGCGAAGTTCATCTTCTGCCGCTGGCCGGTCGACAGCGTGCTGACCCGCTGCTCCCTCTGCTCCGGGAGCCCGACAGCGTCGACGAGCTCGTCGACCCGGCGCCAACCGTCTTTCGACGGCAGACCGTAGAACTGGCTGAACATCCAGAGCTGCTCGCGGACCGTCAGGATCCCGTAGCCGGACTGCTCGCCGCCCGCGACCATGTTCATGATCCGGCGGATCTGCTTGGTCTGGTGCTCGACGTCGAAGCCGAAGATCCGGGCCGACCCGCTCGTCGGCAGCAGGAGCGTGGTCAGGATCTTGATGAGGGTCGTCTTGCCGGCGCCATTCGGTCCGAGCAGCCCGAAGAACTCGCCGGGCTCGACGGCCAGATCGACACCGTCGAGGGCGACGACGGGCGCCGGCTTGACGTTGTAGACGCGACGCATCGCGCGGACGTCGATGGCGAGCGGCTGGCCCTGGGCGTGGGAGGAACCGGACACAGAATTCCCCGAGAGGTGCTGCTTGAGGGACGCGGAGTATACGCCGCCCCACGCGGCCGGCCGCCTGGTCAGTTGGTCAGTTCAGAGAGCGGAGCGCGACCGCCAGCTGACCGGCAACGAGGGCGTTGTTGGCGATGAGGGCGGTATTGGCCTTGATCGAGGCGCCCTCGGTGATCGCGGCAATCCGCTCGAGTATCCACGGCGTGAGGTCGGGGCCGGAGATCCCAGCCTGCTCCGCCTTTTCCAGGGCCCACTTGATCGCGCTCTCCGCCACGCGATCCATGACGGCATCCGACATCGGTACCGGAACACAGATCAGAATTGCACCAGCTCCGAAATCCAAGTGGATCCCTGCGATCCGGGCCGCTTCCTCGACGGACGAGGCGGTGTGCGGCGAGGCGACGCCGCTGGATCGCGCATAGAACCCTGGAACCTCTGACTGGCCGATTGTCACGACCGGCACGCCATGCGTCTCGAGGTATTCGAGGGTCGCCGGGACATCGAGGATCGCCTTCGGGCCGGCGCAGACTACGGCTATCGGCGTCCGGGCAAGCTCCTCGAGGTCGGACGAGATGTCGAATGTCGGACGCCGCTCCGCCGAGGCACTCAATGCGTCGCGGTGGACGCCGCCGATCCCACCGGTCGCGAAGACGTCGATGCCCGCCGCACGGGCCGCGATCATCGTCGCCGAGACCGTCGTCGCCGCCCAGCCACCGGCATCAAGCGCCGCCGCCAGGCTCGGCCGCGCGGCCTTGCGGACGGAACCAGCAGGCGCGGTTGCGAGCGCCGCGAGTGACGCCTCGTCGAGCCCGACGAGGATCCGGCCGTCGCGGATCGCCACGGTCGCCGGCACCGCGCCGGCGCCGCGCACGGCGGCCTCCGACGCAAGCGCGACCTCGAGGTTCTGCGGATATGGCAGCCCGTGGCTGATCAGTGTCGACTCGAGCGCAACGACCGGCTGACCGTCGTGAAGCGCGGCGGCAACCTCCGGGGTCAGGTCGAGCAGGTCGGCAATCATCGGCCCAGGACGAGTTCCGGAGAAGCAGCCGCGAGCTGCCGAGCGGCGGCCCGATGGCCCGCCAGCGCAGCCCGTCGAAGGGCGGCCGGGCGGGTGCGCACGTCGGGCGGAGAGGCGAGGAGCATCGCGATGAAGCCTGCATCGAAGGCGTCGCCCGCGCCGGTCGTGTCGGTCGCCGCCAGCGGCGCGGTCGCGACCTCGAAGCGATGTGGTCCTGCCAGCCCACGAGCGAGCACGGTCGCCCCGCCGGGACCGCGCTTGACGATCGCGAGTGGGGCGGACTCGAGGAGCTTGCCGACGTCATTGCCGCCGAGATACGCATCGGCCTCCGCCGCGGTCGCGAACAGGAGGTCGGGTGCGGCATCGTCGACAAGGCGGTGGGCTGCCCGGCGGCCCTTCGCCAGGAGCGGCGCGGCGGACGCAAGGTCGAGGCTGACCAGCGCGCCACGTTCGCGGCCCAGCTCGATCGCGCGTCGCCCCGCATCGCCGAGCGGCGAGCCGATGAGCGAATAGGCCGGCAGATGGAGCAGGTCCGCGCCGAACCAGCCCGGCTTGAGGTCGTCGGGCCGGAGCTCGTCGGCGGCGCCCCGATCGGCGACGAACGACCGCTCGCCACCGGACAGCACGATGACCCCGATCCGACCGGACGGCTTGGCCGCGACCCGCGAAGCCCGGACCGTCACTCCATCGGCCCGGAGCGCATCGATGAGCGTCCTGCCGATGGGGTCGCGACCGACCGCGGTCACGAGCGTCGAGCGGACGCCGAGCCTCGCGAGCCAGCTGGCCGTGTTCGCCGCCGAGCCGCCCTGGCGCAGCGCGACCCGTCCCGGCACGTCGGTGCCGCGCTCGAGTGGCCGCGCCGGCATGACGACGACGTCGAGGACGAGGTCGCCGACGACGATCACCTTCGGCGCGTTCAGGCGGCGACGGCGCACCGATCGGGGCATGCCCGCAGGATAGTGCTAGCACCGCTTCCTGAGGGATCGGACCCTGCGCGACCCTATACTTCCGGGCGTCGCCAGTAGAACCCCGAGCGGAGCCAACTCGCCATGACAGTTGCCGCGAAGTCACTCGACGAGCTCGCCATCGACACGATCAGAACGCTCTCGATCGATGGCGTCCAGAAGGCGAACTCGGGTCACCCTGGGGCGCCCATGGGTGCGGCACCGATGGCCTATACGCTCTGGACCCGCTTCCTCCGCCACGCTCCGACGCACCCCGACTGGCCCGACCGCGATCGGTTCGTCCTGTCTGCCGGACACGCATCGATGCTCCTCTACTCACTCCTCCACCTGACCGGCTACGGGGTATCTCTGGACGACCTGAAGTCGTTCCGCCAGTGGGGCTCGAAGACCCCGGGCCATCCCGAGTACGCCCTGACGCCTGGCGTCGAGGCCACGACCGGGCCGCTCGGCCAGGGCTTCGCGAACGCCGTCGGCATGGCAATCGCCGAGAGGCGACTCGGCCACGAGTTCAACCGGCCCGGCCACACGATCATCGACCATTGGACGTACACGCTGTGCTCCGACGGGGACCTCCAGGAGGGCATCTCATCGGAGGCGGCGTCGCTGGCCGGCCACCTCCGACTCGGCAAGCTGATCGCCCTCTACGACGACAACGGGATCCAGCTCGACGGGCCGACGAAGATGGCGTGGTCTGAGGACGTCCTCGCCAGGTTCGCCGCGTATCCGTGGCACACCCAGCGCGTCGAGGACGGCAACGACATCGAGGCGATCGCCCGCGCGATCGAGGCCGCCCGCGACGACCCACGACCGTCGCTCATCGCTGTCAGAACGCACATCGGCTACGGGAGCCCCAACCGCCAGGACACCCAGAAGGCCCATGGCCAGCCGCTCGGGGCCGACGAGGTCCGCCTCGTCAAGCAGGCCTACGGCTGGGACCCGGACCGCGAGTTCTACGTCCCCGACGAGGCCGCGGAGCTGTTCCGGCGGGCGGTGCCCGCGGGCGAGGCCCTCGTCGAGGCTTGGCACGAGGCTTTTGAGGCCTATCGTCGCGCGTTCCCGGACCTCGCCACGGAGCTCCAGCGTCGCCGCGACGCAAAGCTTGCCGACGGCTGGGACGCCGGGCTCAAGACCTACGACGTCGGCGAGGAGATCGCGACCCGCAACGCAAGCCAGGAGGCGATCCAGGCGCTCGCCGGCCCAGCGCCGGAGCTGTTCGGTGGAGCAGCCGACCTGTCCGAATCGAACCTGACCGACATCAAGGGCGGCGGTGACTTCGAGGCCGGCGAGCCCGGTCGCAACCTCCGGTTCGGCGTCCGCGAGCATGCGATGGGCGGGGCGGTCAACGGGATCGCCTACCACGGCGGATTCATCCCGTACGCGGCCACGTTCCTGACGTTCAGCGACTACATGCGCGGATCCGTCCGGCTGGCGGCCCTCAGCGGACTCCACGTCGTGTATGTCTGGACCCACGACTCGGTCGGGCTCGGCGAGGACGGACCGACGCACCAGCCGGTCGAGCACTACGCCGCGCTGCGGGCGATGCCGAACCTGTGGTTCATCCGTCCGGGCGATGCGAACGAGGCGACTGCGGCCTGGGCTGCCGCGATCGAGCGAGGCGGCGAGTCGCCGTCGGGGCCGGTCGGCCTGTCGCTGACCCGCCAGAAGCTGCCGACGCTGGCCGGCACGCGAGAGCTTGCGCGCGACGGGGTTCGGCGTGGCGGCTATGTCCTCCGGGAGGCGTCTGGCGGGGCGAGCTCCGTGGCGATGATCCTGATCGGGACGGGCTCGGAGCTCCAGCTCGCGTTCGAGGCCGCCGAGGCGCTGGAGAAGGAAGGCGTCCCGAGCCGCGTCGTCTCGTTGCCCTGCTGGGAGCTGTTCGAGCGGCAGGACGCCGCCTACCGCGAGAGCGTGCTGCCGCGCGGCGTCCGGAAGCGGGTGGCGGTCGAGGCCGGCGTCTCCCTCGGCTGGGATCGCTGGGTCGGCGACGAGGGCGCGATCGTCGGACTCGATCACTTCGGGGCGTCGGCGCCGGCGGGAACGATCTTCGAGAAGTTCGGCTTCACGGTCGATCGCGTCGCGGGCGTGGCGCGCGACGTGCTCGCTGGCAAGGTGCACGGGCCGATCCCAACCTTGGAGCCGGGGCACCTGCCAGCTCCTCGCGGCGGCCACCCGACGCTCGCCGGCGGCGATCCCGGGGTCGAGCGCTCATCGGGCACGGACCCGGGTCACAGCTGATGCGGGTGGCGTTCGCTGCGGATCATGCCGGCGCAGCCATGAAGGACGAGCTGAGCCGGCGCATCGGCGAGTCCGGCCTCGACCACGAAGTGATCGACCTCGGCGGGGACGGCTCGGACCCGAACGATGACTATCCGGACTTCGCCCAGCGATTGGGGCTGGCCATCCAGGACGGCCGCGCTGATCGCGGCATCCTCATCTGCGGCTCGGGCGTCGGGGCGAGCGTCGCGGCCAACAAGATGCACGGCATCCGGTCCGCCGTGTGCCACGACACATATTCGGCCCACCAGGGCGTCGAGCACGACGACATGAACGTCCTGACGCTCGGCGCGCGGGTGATCGGCCCGGAACCGGCCTATGAGTGCAGCGTCGCGTTCCTCGGGGCGAGCTTCAGCGGCGAGGAGCGCCACCGGCGCCGGCTCGCCAAGGTCAACGCAATGGAAGCGGCCGGCTGACGAACGTCGCGCCGCAGGCGAAGGCGTATGAAAGTCGCGGGACTTAGCTGGTCGGCCCGCACGGCGTGGATCGCGGCCAATGCCATCGATCCTGAACGGACTACCATTGGAGCCACGATGCCAGATCCCATTGGCGCCCCGACGATTGCCCTCCCCTACTTCGCTCTCGGCGAGCATGCCGTCGCCTTCGACGCCGCGGTCGTCCGGGCTCGAGACGAGCGCTGGGCGGAACGGCTGTTCGACCGCGATCCGTCGCTCTGGTCGAGCGACGCGCGCGTCCAGGCGGCGATCAGCGAACGTCTCGGCTGGCTCGACGCCCCGGCCCACTTCTCTGATCAGGTCGCGGCACTAGAAGGTTTCGGCGAGGGGATCCGCGACGCCGGGTTCACAACCGCAATCGTCGCCGGGATGGGCGGCAGTAGCCTCGCCCCCGACATCCTGGCCCGGACCTTCGGAACGGCCGAGGGCTGGCTCGGCCTCCGGATCCTCGACTCGACGGACCCGGCCGCAGTCGCCGCAGTCGTCGACGGTCTCGATCCGCTCGCGACGCTGTTCATCGTGGCTTCGAAATCCGGCACGACGACGGAGCCGCTCGCCTTCCAGGCCGATGCCTGGGAACGCATCGAGCACGCCCTCCGCGAGCGGAACGCCGCGCGGAACGAGCACGCCGGCGAGCTGATGATCGCGATCACCGATCCCGGGCACAGCGTCAACTCGATCCCCCATCACGACTACCTGCGCGAGACCTTCCTCAACCCGCCGGACATCGGCGGGCGGTATTCCGCGCTCACGTACGTCGGGCTCGTTCCTGCCTCGCTCATCGGCATCGACCTTGACGCGCTCCTCACGTCCGGACTCGCGATGGCCGGCGCATGCCGCGAGCCCGAGCCGGGCGCCAACCCGGGAGTCGGGCTCGGCCTCGCCATCGGGACGCTCGCCCGCCTTGGTCGCGACAAGCTGACGTTCCTCCCGGATCCCGAGATCGGGGCGTTCGGGGCGTGGGCAGAGCAGCTCATCGCCGAGAGCACCGGCAAGCGCGGCGTCGGCATCGTCCCGGTCGATCGCGAACCGCTCGGGGAGCCGTCGGCCTACGGAGTCGATCGTGTCTTTGTCAGGCTGCGGCTTACGGGCGCCGGCGGCGCGCAGGTCGAGGACCTTGATCGGCTCACCGACGCCCTCGAGGCGCTCGGCCACCCGATCATCCGGATCGCCGTCGCCGATCCGATCGATCTCGGCGCCGAGGCGTTCCGCTGGGAGGTCGCCACCGCAATCGCTGGTGCCGTCCTCGGCATCGACCCGTTCGACCAACCGAACGTCGAGGAGGCGAAGAACCGGACGCGGGAGCTCCTGGCGCACCACGGCGACGGCCGCGACGAGCGAGCGACGGATGCCGCGGTATCGGCGCCGATCGCCACGTCGGGCGGCATCACCCTGTTCGGTGACGCACCGCTTCGCCTCAGCGCGAACGGCGATCAGACGCTCGCCGGCGAGCTGCGCCGCCACCTCGCGCGCCGCCGCCCGAACGCCTATCTGGCGCTCCAGGCGTTTATCGCCCCGAGCCCAGCCCGCGACGAAGCGCTCGCTCGCATTCGGAGCCTCCTTCGCGAGGCGACGGGCTGCGCGACGACCGCCGGCTACGGCCCTCGGTTCCTCCACTCCACGGGCCAGCTCCACAAGGGCGGCGCGCCGATCGGCTGGTTCATCCAGCTCACGTCCGACCATCCGGCCGATCGCCCGATCCCCGGTTGGCCGTATACGTTCGGTCAGCTGATCGATGCCCAGGCCCAGGGTGACTTCGAGGCGATCGAGGCACACGATCTGCCGATCGTCCGGGTCCACCTCACCGATCCGGAGTCGGACCTGGCGGCCCTCGAGGCCGCCCTCAAGACGGCCCTCACCCCCGCCTGACCCCGAATCACGGGCGGCGTGCCGTGGCGGCGCCGGCCAACGACGCGAGAGCGTTCAGACCACGAGCACACCTGACAGGGAGGCCCAGGGATGCAGATCGGTTTCGTCGGACTCGGCCGGATGGGCGCCAACATGGTCCGGCGGCTCCTGCGCGACCGCCACGACGTGGTCGCTTACAACCGGACGCCGGAGAAGACCAAGGAGATCGCGGGCGAAGGCGCGATCGCGGCCTTCTCGATCGAGGAGCTCGTCTCGAAGCTGACTGCGCCGCGCGCCGTCTGGGTCATGGTTCCGGCCGGCGACGCGACGGAGGCCCAGATCGCCGAGCTGCTCGAACACCTCGAACCGGGTGACACGATCGTCGACGGGGGCAACACCAACTTCCACGACGACCAGCGCCGCCACGTCGAGCTCGCCGCCAAGAAGATCCGCTATGTGGATGCCGGGACGAGCGGCGGCATCTGGGGGCTCCAGGTCGGCTACTGCCTGATGGTCGGTGGCGACAAGGAGGCTGTCGAGCCGCTCGAGCCGATCTTTCGCTCGCTCGCTCCCCCAGGCGGCTACCTCCACGTCGGAGGCTCCGGCGCGGGGCACTACGTGAAGATGGTTCATAACGGCATCGAATACGGCCTGATGCAGGCGTACGCCGAGGGCTTCGAGATCATGCACGCGTCGGACTACGAGCTCGACCTCGCGGCGATCGCGGACCTCTGGATGCAGGGCTCGGTCGTCCGGTCATGGCTCCTCGAGCTGGCCGCGCGCGCATTCAAGGCGAATGGCCCGAACCTCGAGCACATCAAGGGCTACGTCGCCGACTCGGGCGAGGGCCGCTGGACCGTCCAGGAGGCGATCGACCACGACGTCCCGGCCCCGGTCATCACGCTCTCGCTGCTGACCCGATTCCGTTCCCGCCAGGATGACTCCTACGGCGCCAAGGTCCTTGCGGCCCTCCGGAACGAATTCGGCGGTCACGAAGTGAAGACCGAATAGGCCGTGGCCCGAGGTTTCTCGTGACCGAAACCGCGACACCCGAGCGGCGGCGCGTCGCGCCGAAAGCGCCCGGCGCACCACCGACCGCGCCCGACGAGGAACCGCTCGTCGGGCCCGAGACCGCGCCGGACAAGACGCCGCACCCGTCACCTCGCCTCAAGGACGCGCCGCGGACGATGCGCGAGCTGCGCCTGTCGAAGGCCGCCCGGCGGAAGGCGCACAAGCAGGAGGACAATCCGCTCCGCGAGGGTCTCCGCCTCGAGCGGGTCCCCGACCCGAGTACGCTCGTCCTCTTCGGCGCGACCGGCGACCTCGCCCATCGCAAGGTCGTTCCCGCCCTCTACCAGTTGTGGCGGACGAACCTCCTGCCCCACGAGTTCGTCATCCTCGCGATAGGCCGCCGGGAGTACGCAAACGAGGACGCGCTCCGCGACGAGTTTCGGGCCTCGCTCGAGAAGTTCTCACGCGTCCTGCCGATCGACGAAGCGGCCTGGCGGTCGTTCGCCGCGCGGATCCGCTACCAGCGCTGCGACTTCGAGGATCCGAAGGCGTTCGACCGGCTCGCCAAGACCCTCGAGGCGATCGACCGCGAGCAGAACAGCCGAGGCAACCATCTCTACTACCTCGCGACGCAGCCCTCGCAGTTCGCCACGATCGTCGCCCAGCTCGGACGGGTGGGGCTCGATCACGAGCGCCACGAAGGCGGCTGGCGTCGGATCGTCATCGAGAAGCCGTTTGGGTATGACCTCCAGTCGGCGATCCGCCTCAACCGTGAGGTCGGCAAGGTGTTCCGGGAGACGCAGGTCTACCGGATCGATCACTACCTCGGCAAGGAGACGGTCCGCAACCTCCTCGTCTTCCGGTTCGGCAACGGGATCTTCGAGCCGATCTGGAACCGGCGGCACATCGACCACGTGCAGATCACCGTGGCCGA
>JBBSCI010000030.1:0-23775 GCA_038250445.1 Candidatus Limnocylindrales bacterium
CCCGCGCCCTCGGCGTCGACATCGACTCGGTCTGTGGCGGCCGCGGCATCTGCGGCCGCTGCCAGGTCGAGCAGAGCGTCGGCTCGTTCGCCAAGCACGGCATCGAGTCGCGGCCCGAACACCTCTCGCCGCTCGATGCGGTCGAGATGGAGTACCGCGACAAGCGCGGCCTCGAGGCCGGCCGCCGCCTGTCATGCACCGTCCACCTCCGCGGCGACGCGGTCATCGACGTTCCCCCGGAGAGCCAGGTCTACCGCCAGGTCGTTCGCAAGGGCCTCGACGTCCGCGACTTCCACATCGACCCGGTCGTTCGCCTCCACTACGTAGAGGTCGTCCCGCCGGAGCTCGCCTCGCCTTCCGGCGACCTCGTCCGGCTCTTCGAGGCGCTCGAGAAGGAGTGGGGGCTCACGGACCTCGAAGCCGATCTGGCCGTCATCCGCGACCTCCAGCCGGCGCTCGAGGCGGGCAAGTTCGCCGTCACGGTTGCGGTCCACGATGGACGCATCGTGACGGGTATCTGGCCGGGTCTCCACGACAAGGCCTACGGCGTCGCGGTCGACGTCGGGTCGACGACGATCGCCGGCCACTTGGCCGACCTGTCCGACGGGGCCGTCCTCGCCAGCCACGGCGTGATGAACCCGCAGATCCGCTTCGGCGAGGACCTGATGAGCCGGGTCTCGTACGCGATGATGCATCCCGAGGGCGCTGGCCAGATGACCGCTGCCGTTCGGACGGCGCTGAACGGCCTCTTCGCCACGCTCGCTGCGAAGGGCGGGATCAAGCGCGACGACATCCTCGAGGTGGCCGTCGTTGGCAACCCGATCATGCACCACCTCGTCCTCGGGATCGACCCGATCCCGCTCGGCTCCGCGCCGTTCGCACTGGCCACGGATCGGGCCGTTCGGGTCCGGGCCGCGGAGCTCGAGCTGACCGCCCATCCCGGCGCACGTGTCTACGTCCTGCCGTGCATCGCCGGGCACGTCGGGGCTGACACCGCGGGGGTCATCCTGGCGGAGGCCCCGCACGAGGCGGAGGCGGTGACGCTCGTCGTCGACGTCGGGACGAACGCCGAGATCGTGCTTGGCAACCGCGATTTCCTGCTCGCCGCCTCGAGCCCGACCGGCCCCGCCTTCGAGGGCGCCCAGATCAGCGGCGGCCAGCGGGCCGCCCCGGGCGCGATCGAGCGGGTTCGGATCGACAAGGGGACCCTCGAGCCGCGCTTCCGGGTGATCGGCTGCGAGGTCTGGTCCGATGAGCCCGGCTTCGACGAAGCCACCGTGGACATGGGCGTCACCGGTATCTGCGGCTCCGGCATTGTCGAGGTGATCGCCGAGCTGTACCTCGCCGGTGTCATCACCCCCGACGGGATCGTCGACGGCTCGCTAGCCGCCCGGACGCTGCGCGTCGTCCCCGACGGCCGGACGTTCTCGTACGTGCTTCACGACGGTTCCGGGGTCGGCCGGCCGCGGATCGCGATCACCCAGAACGACGTCCGCGCGATCCAGCTGGCGAAGGCGGCGCTCTACGCCGGCGTCCGACTGCTGATGGACCACGCCGAGATCGAGACACTCGATGAGATCCGGCTGGCTGGTGCGTTCGGCAGCCAGATCGACACCTTCCACGCGATGGTCCTGGGGCTGTTCCCGGACGCCGATCTCGCCCACGTGAAGTCTGCCGGCAATGCGGCCGGCACGGGAGCGCTCATCGCTCTCCTGAGCGGTGCGGCCCGAACGGAAATCGAGCGCGTCGTGCGGACCGTCGACAAGATCGAGACCGCCGTCGAGCCGCGCTTCCAGCAGCACTTCGTCGAGGCGATGGCGTTCCCCCACCTGACCGCCGCCTACCCGCACCTCGCGAAGGTCACCGAGCTGCCCAGGCGGGGCGGCACGGGCGCCGACGGCGGGGAAGGGGGCACGGAACCCCGACGCAGACGCCGCGCGCCAATGGCCGCGACGAGGGAGGACCGATGACCACCGACGAAGCCCCCCGCCAGAGGACCGGTGGACGCGCCGGCCGGGCGGCCGTCCGGCTCCGGAGCCACGTCGAACGCGTCCCGTTCCTGACCCGCTCCCTCAAGCCCTTCGAGGTCCTCAATGAGGAGGGCCTCGCCACGATCGAATGGAACGCCGACACGATCCTCGAGCAGGTCGGCCTCGAGTTCCGCGGCGACCCGGATGCGTTACGGCTGTTCCGCGAAGCGGGCGCCGATGTCCAGGGCGACCGGGTTCGATTCCCGCGCGGGATGTGCCGCCAGATCGTCCGGGCGAGTGCGCCCCGGGTCTTCACCCAGTATGCCCGGAACGAGGCGAACAACGTCCAGATCGGCGGGACGGCCACGGTCCTCGCCCCGAACTACGGCTCGCCGTTCGTCCGCGACCTCGACAACGGCCGGCGGTACGGCACGATCGAGGACTTCCGCAACTTCGTGAAGCTCGCCTACATGAGCCCCCATCTCCACCACAGCGGCGGGACCGTCTGCGAGCCGGTCGACGTGCCGGTCAACAAGCGCCACCTCGATATGGTCTATTCGCACATTCGCTACAGCGACAAGCCGTTCATGGGCTCGGTGACCGCGCCGGAGCGGGCCCGCGACACCGTCGAGATGGCGAGGCTCACGTTCGGTGCGGACTACCTCGAGGATCACGCGGTGGTCCTGTCGCTGATCAACGCCAACTCGCCGCTAGTCTGGGACGGGACGATGCTCGGGGCCGCTCGGGCCTATGCGGAGGCGAACCAGGCGACGCTCCTGACGCCGTTCATCCTGGCCGGGGCGATGGCGCCGGTGACCGCCGCAGCGGTCTGTGCCCAGACGCTGGCCGAGTCGCTCGGTGGGATGACGTTCGTCCAGCTGATTCGGCCAGGCGCGCCCGTCGTCCTTGGCAGCTTCGCCAGCTCGATGTCGATGCAGTCCGGCGCCCCGACGTTCGGGACGCCCGAGCCCGCCCTCGTGCTCTACGCGATGGCCGCCCTCGCCCGCCGCCTCGGCGTGCCGTTCCGTTCCGGTGGCAACCTGTGCGCCTCGAAGATCCCCGATGCTCAGGCGGCCTACGAATCCTCCGCGACCTTCATCCCGACGATCCTCGCTGGCGTGAACTTCGTCCTCCACGCGGCCGGCTGGCTCGAGGGCGGCCTCGCGGTCGGCTACGAGAAGTTCATCCTCGACGCCGACCAGTGCGGCATGGCCGCCGTGTTCGTCAAGGGGATCGACATGACCGAGAACGGCCAGGCCGTCGACGCGATCCTCGAGAACGGCCCAGGCCAGCATTTCCTCGGCACTGCCCACACCCTTGCCAACTTCGAGACCGCGTTCTATCGCTCGGAGATCGCCGACAACAACAGCTTCGAGCAGTGGCAGGAGGACGGCGGCCTCGACGCGGCCCAGCGCGCCAACGGCATCTGGAAGCGGATGCTCCGCGAATACGAGCCGCCGCCACTCGACGAGGCCATCGACGAGGCGCTCCAGGCGTTCATCGCCCGGCGCAAGGCGTCGCAGCCAGACTCGGAAGTCTGAGGGCCGCCCGCCCGTGCTCTTCCGTCGTCGAAAGACGCTGGCGCCACCCGCCCGGGAGGCGCTCGCCCGCCTGCTGCGCGCCCCGACGTTCGAGCTCGTCCCGCTGAAGAATGCCCTTGCGCAGGCGGCGTTCCTGCCGAACGGGGCGACGGTGTCGGTGACGGCCTCGCCGGCGAAGGGGATCGAGGCCACGATCGGGCTGTGCGAACAGCTCCAGGCTCGCGGCTTCCGGGCCGTGCCCCACGTGTCGGCGCGGATGATCCGGGACCGGGCGCACCTCGCCGATATCGTCGCCTGGCTCGAAGGCGCCGGGGTCGACCGGGCGTTCGTCGTCGGTGGCGATGTCAAGGAGCCCGGCGACTTCCCCGACGGCCTTTCCCTGCTGCGCGAGATGGCCGAAATCGGTCATCCGCTCTCGGACATCGGGATCCCGTGCTATCCGCAGGGCCACTCGTTCATCGCCGACGGGCCGCTCCTCGAGGCGCTTCGCGCCAAGGCGGCGTTCGCGAGCTACATGACGACGCAGCTGTGCTTCGATCCCGGGGCGATCGCGACGTGGGTCGCGGCGCGTCGGGCGGAAGGCCTCGACCTGCCGATCCATGTTGGCGTCCCCGGCGTGGCTGAACCCCACAAGCTGCTCGCGATCAGCGCCCGGATCGGCGTCGCCGACACGCATCGCTTCCTGACGAAGAACCTTCGCTTCGTGGCCCGGCTCGTCCGCTCCGGCGGCTTCTACCGGCCCGATGCGCTCCTCGCCGGCCTGGCTCCACACCTCGCGGACCCGGCGGCCGGCATCGTCGATCTCCACATGTACACGTTCAACGCGGTCGATACGTTCGAGACCTGGCGCCGGGCGTATCTGGCGAAGCTCGTCCGAGCAGTCGCCGCCTGACCGCTATGCTCGCCGAATGACGACTGAACTCGCGCCCGACCTCGCGACCGTCCTCGCCGACGCCCGCTCGATCCTGCCGGATCTCGTGGCGATCAGACGCCGGATCCACCGCCACCCGGAGATCGGGACTGACCTGCCGGTCACCCAGGCGGTCATCGTCGAGGAGCTCGAGCGACTCGGCCTGACGCTGGTTCTGGGGCGCGCCCTCACCTCCGTGACCGCGCTCATCGAGGGTGGCAAGCCCGGTTCGACGATCCTCCTCCGCGGCGACATGGACGCCCTTCCGCTGACCGAGGACACCGGGCTCGACTTCGCCTCGGAGGTCCCGGGAGCGATGCACGCCTGTGGCCACGACACCCACGTCGCGATGCTGCTCGGCGCGGCGCGACTGCTCGTCGACCGGCGGGCTGAGCTGCCCGGACGTGTCCTCCTGATGTTCCAGCCCGGGGAAGAGGGCTACGGCGGCGCCAAGGACATGATCGACGAGGGCCTCCTCGACGTCCCGACCGACGGCGACCACGGTCCGGTCACGGGCGCCTTTGCGATCCATATCGACAACGGCTACCAGACGGGCGACGTTCGCCTTCGCCCCGGCTCGATGATGGCCTCATCGGACGTGCTGCGGATCACCGTCCAGGGCAAGGGCGGGCACGCGTCGGAGCCGCACACGGCCATCGACCCGATCACGATCGCCGCGGAGATCGTCCTGGCCCTCCAGGTGGCGATCACCCGCGGGGTCGACCCCTTCGACCCGGCGGTGATTACGATCGCGAAGCTGACGGCGGGAACGACGAACAACATCATCCCCGAGACCGCCGAGCTGCTCGGTACGATCAGGACGCTCTCGGAGGAGACACGCGTGGCCGTGAGGGCACGGGTCGCGACGCTCGTCGAGGGGATCGCCGGCGCCCACGGAGCCACCGCCAAGCTCGACATCGAGCCCGGCTATCCGGTGACGGTCAACGACGACGACTTCGCCGCGTTCGTCCTCGACGTCGCCACCGAGCTCCTGGGTGCCGGCCCGGCCGAGCTCATGAAGGCGCCGATCATGGGCGCCGAGGACTTCTCCTACGTCCTCCAGGAGGTTCCCGGAACCATGGTCTTCCTCGGGGCGGTGCCGGCAGGAATCGATCCCGATTCGGCGCCCCAGGCGCACTCGAACCTCGCCGTCTTCGACGAGGAGGCGATGGCAGTCGGCGTCGCGCTCCATGCGGCGGTCGCCATCCGCCACCTTGGCGGCGCATGAGCGACGATCGCCGGACCGACCTTCGTCGCCGCCTGGCGGACGTCCCCGATCGGCTGGCCGTCGCCGCCCGAGCCGCCGGTGACGGGCCGGTGCCAGACGGTGAATGGACGCCTCCCGAGGTCGTCAGGCACCTGATCGCGGTCGAGGAGGAGGTCTGGCACGTGCGCCTGCGGCAGCTCCTCAACGAAGACCGACCTCGCTGGCCGTGGGCCGAACCCGATCGCTGGACCGGCGCGCCAGACGCGTCGCTTGACGATCTCCTCGCGATCCATGCCCGCCACCGTGGTGCGACGATCGATATCCTCGACGACCTCGGCGAGGCGGGCTGGGCGCGCACTGGCGAGCACGCGACATACGGCGTCCTCGATGTCGCCGGGCTCATGGATCGGGCGATCGACCACGACGACGAGCACATCGCCAGCTTCGGTTGATGTCCGCCTAGGCCGATGCGCCGGAGTAGTGCTTCAGCCCGAAGCGCCAGAACCAGCGCGTGAATCCAAGCAGCAGGACGGCGAACCCGGCGGCAAGGGCGAGCGTCTCGGGCGTCAGCCGCGACGTCAGCGCCTCCGCCGGAACCGTCACCGCAAAGGCGATCGGGACGAGAAACGTCAGGGAGATGCGAAGCCAGCCCGGGTAGATCGTCACCGGCCAGCGGCCGGACTGGTAGACCCCCTCGAACATCTCGTGGACCTCGTCCATCCGGATGATCCAGAACGCGCCGGTCGTGATGACGAGCCAGAAGCAGTAGATCATCAGCCCGCCGAGCAGGAGCGCGACCACGAACGACGCCACCTGCACGGGCCCGAGCCCGGTCTGGAGCTGGCTGACCGCGATCGCGAGCACGACGAAGCCGACGATGCCGTCGACCATCTGCCAGATCCGGACCTCGCGGACGCTGACCAGGACCTGGGCGTCTTCCGGCTTCGTCAGGATGAAGTCGAGCTTGCCCTCCCGCACGTCGTTCATGAGGCGCGTCATGTTCGGCTGGATCAGCGTGCCGATCACGCCGCCCATGAGGATGTGGACCCCGAACACGGCCAGCAGCTCCGGCTGGGACCAGCCGTTGAGCTCGGGCGTCTGGCTGAAGACGAGCCCGATCACGGCTAGGCCGGTGAAGAGCGAGATCGCCGACTGGAAGAGCTGGACGGCGAGGTTCGCTCGGTACTGGAGCTCGTTGAGCGCTCCGATCCGAAAGAACAGCCCGAGGAGGGAGAGGGCCCGCACGTCAGTTCCCCACGGCCGAGTAGCGGCGGACTGCGAAGCGCCAGACGATCCTGGCCACGACTGCGCCGATGACGATCCACAGGACCTGCATCGCGAGCCCGCCGAGCAGCTGATCGGCCGGCAGGTGTCCGATGAGGGCCTCGATCGGATAGCCGAACGTCCACTTGAACGGCAGAACATCCGCGAGGCGCTGCGCCCAGTCGGGCATGAGGGACAGAGGCACGAGGCGCCCGGACAGAAGCAGCTCGAACGTGATCACGAGCTCGAAGATCGGCCCGACCCGGGTCGTCCAGAACGTCACGAGCCCGAGCGCCCAGTAGATCATCGTCCTGACGAGGTAGGCCCCCCAGATCGCGACGGCGAACACCGCGACGTCGAGCGGCGATGGGTTCAGCTCCGGCCGAAACAGCAGGACGAGCACAGCCGCGATCGGCAGCCAGAGGATGATGACCACGAACTTCCAGCCGGCGAGCATAGCGATGTCGTGATGGATCGGGAAGACCGGGCGCAGCAGCATCCCATTGAGCTCGCCCTCGCGGATACGCGGCTCCCAGCCGTAGGGCGTGAAGATGATGTTCATCTGGCGGACGAGCGTCCAGACGATGTAGTAGGCGGCGAACTCGCCCGGTGTGAAGCCGCCGACCTCGCCGCCCTGCTGCCGCGCGATCGTCGACCAGACGACGAGATAGATGACCGGCTCGGCGATCATCCCGATCATGTAGAAGTAGTTCGCGACCCGGTACTGGAAGCCGGTCGCGATCGAGATCTTGATCGCCGCGAGGTAGAAGCCGACGTACCAGCGAAGGCCGCCGGGCGTGAGCCGGACGGGCGCGATCGGACCCGATGGCCCGCGGCCGGCGCCCAGCGTCGCCGTCATCGGGCGGTCGCGGCCGCCTCGGCGACCGCACGGTCATGGTCCTCGCTCGCGTCGGCGAAGACCCGCTCGATGACGTCCTCGATCGGCGGATCCTCGATCGTCAGGTCCGCCACCGGCAGGTCGCGAAGGAGGCGGGTCGTCACATCAGGCGCGTCCGCCCGAGCCACGCGCAGGGTCACCTTCCCGTCGTCATTCGAGATCACCTCGCCGTAGGCCGAGAGGTCCGCGGTGCCGTCCTTGAGGACGACCCCGATCGTCTTCGTCGCACCGAATCTCGCCGCCAGCTCCGCGAGCGCGCCGTCGAAGAGGATCCGGCCATGGTGGATGACGATGACCCGCTTGCAAAGCGCCTGGACGTCGGCCATGTAGTGGCTCGTCAGGAGGACCGTCGCGCCGAACCGGACGTTGTACTCGGCGACGAAGGAGCGGATCCGCTTCTGCATCGTCACGTCGAGCCCGATCGTCGGCTCGTCGAGGAACAGCACTTGCGGCCGATGGAGGAGGGCGCCAACGAACTCGACCTTCATCCGCTCGCCGAGCGACAGGTTCCGGACTGGCTTGTTGACAAGGTTGCCGAGATCGAGCAGCTCGATGAACTCGTCGCGCGTCCGGCGGAAGTCTTCTGGCTGGAGTCGGTAGATCGCCCGGTAGAGCTCGAAGGAGTCCAGCGCTGGCAGGTCCCACTCGAGCTGGTTCCGGTTGCCCATGACCATCGTGATCTGGCGCAGGAACGTCGACTCGCGGCGCGACGGCACGTGACCGAGCACGAGCGCCTCGCCGGACGTTGGGAATAGGAGGCCGCTCAGCATCTTGAGCGTCGTCGTCTTGCCGGCGCCGTTCGGACCCAGGAAGCCGACGACCTCGCCGGGCTCGATGACGAAGCCGACCTCGTCGACGGCCCGAACCTCGCGGGTCCCCCGCCGGAAGAGGCTCTTGGCGGCCGCAGCGAGACCTGCCTCGCGGACAGGCACCTTGAAGGTCTTGCGGAGGTCGCGAACCTGGATCGCAGGCCCCGACGGGACGGACTGGCTCATGGGTTGAGTATGGCGAAACGCCTTCAGCCTCTGGCGCCGCCCGTGAAGTTCCAGCTCGCGAGATGGAGGCTCGGGACGAGGTGGTTCCCCTCGAAACCGCCCGGGATTAGGGCCAGCTCGCGACCGATGCCGCGAACGACGCCCGGTCCGATCGCCTCGAGGTATGACTGGGTGAAGCGGAGGTTGCTCACCGGCCGGACGACGCGACCGTCCTCGATGAGCCAGACGCCGTTCCGGGTGAGGCCGGTGACCACCTGCGTCTTCGGATCGAGGATCCGGACGTACCAGAAGTCGGTCACCAGCAGCCCCCGGCCGACCTGGCCGATCAGCTCGTCGTCCGTGCGATCGCCGGCGGCAATCTTCGGGTTCCCCGGTAGGGCGCCCCATTCATCGCCGCCCTCGACGGCATTGCCGGTGCTCTCGGTCCCGGCCTTCCTTGCGGTTCGCCGGGTGTGGAGCACTGCCGAGGTGACGCCATCCTTGACGACATCGGTCCGCCACTTCGGCGTCCCCTCGATGTCGAAGCCCAGCCCGACGGTCGCCGGGTCGGTCGCGTCGTCGCTGAGGTTGATCGACGCGTCGAACTGTGCAGCGCCGAGCCGGACGAACGATCGGCCCTCCTCGACCGGCTTGCCGTTGAAGCCGTAGATGAAGAGGAACTGGAGCATGTTCGCAACGCACTGCGGCTCGAGCACGACCTCGAAGCGACCCGGCTCGAGGTCAGTCGTGTCGCGGCTCTCGTCTGCCTTTCGAGCTGCCCGCTCGCCGACCTGGCGGCCGTTCAGCGCCGAGATCGTCACCGACGACGCGCGGCCGCTGCCGTCGGACGAGCCGGTCCGGGCGATCCCGTCGAGCGAGGCCCGCGTCGTCCGGCCTGCCAGCAGCTGCCCGCGGCTGTTCGCGAATGCGAGAACGGTTGCACTCGTCGAGCAGGCTCCAGCCGTCTCGAGACCGCCGGCAGCCGCGACGAAGTCGGCAACGAGCCGGGCCCGATCGTCGGGCGTGGCCGCGGCGGTCGCTTCGTCCCATTGGTCGACGGCCGGGGCCGCGGCAACGGGCGCGAGGCCGGGCCAGTCGGGATCGACGGGCCGGACGCGGACGGATTCGAGAGCGCCCTCGACGAGCCGTTCGAGCGCGTCGCTGTCCGCGGGTCCGTCGAGCCGGGCCGTTGCGGTCCGCCCCTCGACGGCGACGCGGAGCACGATGTGGTACGTCTCCTCGGCGACGTTCTGGTGGATGAAGCTGTTGGCGAAGCGGGTCAGCGCTGTGGTTCCGCGCTCGACATTGACCTCGGCCTCTGCATCGCGGGCGTGGGCGCGAACGAGCTCGAGGACCCGCTCGGCGACCGGCGTCGGATCGCTGGCTCCCGGGCCGCCCCGCGGCCGCCCTTCCGTCTCCGTCGTCATCCGCGGACCCCCACCCGGATCCCGCGGAAGCGGGCCGGAACTGCCGGGTGCCCCGTGTGGCCGATCTGCTGCGGCTGACCTTTGCCGCAATTCGGGGTGCCCCAGAAGATCCACTCGTCGCGCCCGCCGAGCATGTCCATCGCCCCCCAGAATCGGGGACTGATCGCGGTGTAGGTCGGGTTCTTGAGCAGCCGCCCGCGCTTGCCCTTCTTGATCTCCCAGCCGATCTCGCAACCGAACTGGAAGTTCAGGCGCTTGTCGTCGATCGACCAGGACCGGTTCGTGTCCATGTAGACGCCGTCATCGGTCGCCGCGACCATCGACTCCGTCGAATCGGAGCCGGGCAAGAGGCCGACGTTCGTCATCCTGACCATCGGGATCCGGTTGAAGCCATCCGCCCGGACCGCGCCGCCGGAGCGGTCCAGGCCGGCCAGCGCCGCGGAGTCTCGGCCGCTCAGCGTCCCGACCCAGATGCCGTCGCGGACGATGTCGACCGGGTGGGCGGGCGTCCCCTCGTCGTCGAACCCGAAGCTCCCGAGTGCGCCCGGCAGCGTCGCGTCAGCGGTGACGTTCATGAGCTCCGAGCCGAACCGCAGCGAGCCCATCTGCTTCAGGTCGAGCCAGGATGTGCCGGCGAAGGCGGCCTCCCAGCCGAGGATCCGGTCGAGCTCGACGGCATGCCCAACAGACTCGTGGATCTGGAGCGCCATCTGCTCGCTGCCGAGGATGAGGTCGGTGGCGTCGAGTGCCGGGCACTCGTCGGCGGTCAGGAGTGCCCGGGCCTCCTCCGCGATCCGCGCGGCGTTGGCGGGAAGGTCCAGCTCGCGCACAAGTTCCCAGCCGCGCGTCCCGTACTGGCCGCGGATCCCGGGATAAGACCGGCGCTGGGTCTCGCGCTCGCCGACCGCTGTCGCGCTCATCGCCGCGCCCGTCTCGACGATGTGCTGATCGACGCGCGTCCCCTCGCTCGACACGAGCCATTTGCGGGTATCCCAGATGTGGTGGCTCGCCTCGGCGACGTCGGCGCCGTGCTCCTGCATCGTCCGGGTGACGCCCTCGAGGAGGTCGCTCTTCTCGCCGAGGCCGACCGACCATGGATCCTCGCGGCAGGCGCTCGACCACGAACCATGGGCAGGGGCCTCCGGCACGAGGTCGAGGTCTGTGCCGGGGACACGGGTCGATGCCCGCGCGACGGCCGCTGCCTGCTCCCCTGCGCGCCTTGCCGCGGCGGTCCCAACATCCGGAACGGCGAAGAAGCCCCAGCTCGAGCCGATCAGCGCCCGGATCCCGATTCCGGCGCGCTCTTCGCGGTCGAGCGTCTCGACGACGCCGTTCTGGGCGGCCATCGCCTCCGTCCGGACCTCCATGACCCGGGCGTCGGCGTAGCGGGCGCCTGCGGCGAGGGCGGCCTCCACGGCCGCAGTCGCGATGTCGTACATGGCGAGAGGTTAACGTCCCGGGCCGTGTCGGCGCGTTGCAATTGGCGGTCGGGATCGGGCGGCGGGACCTCAGCCGGCGAAGCGCAGGAAGCCGTACATCCGGGTCGGCCTGACGCGGACGACCAGCTCGCCTTTCCACCCCGTTCCGCCTCCCGAACTCTTACCGGCGGCTCCGGGTCCTGGACGACCATGGCAACGCGCGGATCGTGGCGGATGTTCGCGGCCTTGACGGTCGCGCGCCAGGTGCTGACGCGCGCGAGTACGTCATCCAACCTATCCGGTATGGCCCGATTGCGTAGTGTCCGCAACGGCGGCCGGCGCCTAAGGTCATGGGGTGGAACACGCCGCTCGCCCGAGCGAGCTGCCGGCGGGACCGGCCGGAGTATCGATTCCGGTTCGCGCGCCGGCGGATTCAGAGCGCCCGGTGCCGGCGAAGCACGGCCTTCTGAAGCGAATCTGGGTCGCGATCTGGGAGCGGGCGACAGTCGATCGGCTGCTTCGGCTCGGCCTGCCAATCGTCGGACTCCTGATGCTGCTCACCGCATCGAATCTTGGCGGTCAGGTCGTCCTCTGGGAGAACGCCCAGCTGACGATGGCAGGGCTCCTTGCCACGGCGGTCGTGACGAGCGCAGCCTATCGCTCCACCGGACTCGAGCGCCGACTGCGCGGGCTTGTCGCCATCGGAACCGCAGCGTGGGCGCTTGGGCAAGTTGGCTGGGATGTCCAGGCAGGTGCCAATTACTTCAGCATCCCGGCACCGTCGGACGTCGGCTTCCTGTTCCTCTTTGTGCCCGTCAGCCTCGCTCTGGTCCTGTCGATCCGCGGCCGCGTGCCGTTCGCCGAGGAGGTCGCGGCATATCTCGACGCCAACGCGATCTTCCTCGCGATCACCGCGGTGATCCTGGCCGCGTACGGCGATTGGCTGGCGGGTTACGACGGCGTCGGCGCGGCCGTCATCATCGCCTACCCGATCATCCACTTGGCGACGGCAGGGGCAGGGATCGTCGCGGTGCTGACAACGCGGGCAGCCCTCCGGTTCAGCGGTCCGTACCTGCTCCTCGGTGGCTTTGCCGTGCTCGGTTTTGCGTGGGTGGAGTGGCTACGGCAGGCCGTCGAAGCCCTGCCGCCGGCCGGCAGCCTGGTCAACTACGCGTTCTCGATCGGCATCATCGGCGTCGGGATCGGCGGCGCAACCTGGAGCCCCGCCAGGGGCGGGGAGGTTGGCTCGCGTAGGCTCGCAACCGTGGTTCACGGTGGGCTGCCGCTGATCGCCCTGCTGGGCAGTGCCTGCCTTCTAGTTGTCCGCCATATGGCAACCCCACAACTGGGCGCGGTCGACCTCGCCGCACTCGGGGTGATCCTCCTGGCCGGACTGCGCCAGACGCTCCTGGTCCACGAGCGCGGCCGGCTACTCGACGACTCGGGTCATGCCCGCGGCGAGCTCGAGGTCGCCCTCATCCAGCGCGCCGAAGCGGACTCTCGCTACCGCGTCCTCGTCGAGCACATGCCCGCCGCTGTCTACATCGATGTGAACGATCCGGAGGTGTCGGACGGCGGCAAGCTCGCCTACATGAGCCCGCAGATCGAGGCGATCACCGGCTTTCCGCCTGAGGCATTCCTCGCCGATCAGGAGCTGTGGCCCAGGTCGATCCATCCCGATGATCGCGAGGCGGCTCTCGCGGCATACGCCGAGCATTGGGCTACCGAGGGGCCGCTGCGAGCCGATTACCGGGTGATCGCTCGGGATGGTTCGGTGATCTGGGTCCACGACGAGGCATACGCGATGACCGAGGTCGGCGGCCGGCGCGTGTCCCAGGGTCTCCTCGTCGACACGACCGTTCAGAAGAGGATGGAGGCGCGGCTCCTCCACGATGCGCTCCACGATCCATTGACGGGACTCGCGAACCGGGTCCTGTTCAGCGACCACGTCGAGCGTGCGATGGCAAGCCGGCGTCGGGGTCTGACCAAGGTCGCCCTGCTGTTCCTCGACCTCGACGACTTCAAGGTCGTCAACGATTCGCTCGGCCACCGGGCTGGCGACCGACTGCTGGTCGAAGTCGCCCACCGCCTCTCGGGAGTAATCCGGGCCGGGGACATCGCCGCCCGCCAGGGCGGCGACGAGTTCACCGTCCTGCTCGACCACGTCGACGACCTCGCGGACGCCGTCGCGTCGGCCGAGCGACTCGCTGCCGAGCTGCGGCGCCCGATCGAGCTCGAGGGCCGCTCTCTCGTCATCGGCGTCAGCGTCGGGATCGCCCTGGCCGGCGACGAGATGGGCGCCGACGACCTGCTCGCCCACGCGGACGCCGCGATGTACGCCGCCAAGGCCCGGGGCAAAGCGAGGCACGCCGTATTCGATCCTTCGATGCGAGTCCGAGCGCGGAGCCGGCTCGAGATGGAAGCCGAGCTCAGGGCCGCGATCGCCAGCGAGGCGTTTGTCCTCCACTACCAACCGATCGTCGAGCTCGCAACGGGCGGGATCGTCGGGCTCGAGGCTCTCGTTCGCTGGCGCCACCCGGATCGGGGCATGGTGCCGCCGAACGACTTCATCCCATTGGCCGAGGAAAGCGGGCTGATCGTGCCGCTCGGCCGGCTGATCATGGCGGCTGCGTGCTGCCGGCTTCGGTCGCTCATCGACGGTGCGCCGGGACTCGAGAAGCTCACGATGAGCGTGAACGTGTCACCCCGCCAGGCCGTCGAGCCCGGCTTCGCCGCGGAGGTCGCCGAGATCCTCCGGGTCACCGGCGTGGACGCGTCGTCGATCGTCCTCGAGATCACCGAGTCGCTGATGCTCCACGAGTCGGAGGTCTCGGACGGCTCGTTGCGGACCCTTCGCGACATGGGCGTGTAGCTAGTAGTCGACGACTTCGGTACCGGGTTCTCCGCTCTCGAGTACTTCAAGCGGTTCGCCGTCCTGGGACTGAAGATCGACCGGTCGTTCATCGACGGGCTCGGCCGATCCCGGGAGGACACTGCCATCGTGACGGCCACCCTTGCCTTTGCGATGGCCCTCGACCTGACGGTCACCGCCGAGGGCGTGGAGACGGCTGACCAGCTGGAGCGACTGCGGGCGCTCGGCTGCGAGCTTGGCCAGGGGTTCTTCTTCGCGCGGCCGGTTCCAGGGGAGGATCTGCCGGGGCTGCTGGCGGCCGGTCCCCTCGTCCCACCAACCCGAGTCGAGGCGGCCTAAGGGCGATCCTCGCGTTCGATCCGCCGCGCGACCCGCTCCGATCTCGACATCATCCCGATCCGGGCAGCCTCACGGACGAACTCCATGAACTCCGCCTCGCGGATTCCGTCCATGCTGTCGAGGGTCAACCAGCGAACCTGCTTCGTGACGCCGGCGCCCTGCAGGAGGCCATTTGGGTCGTCCATGAGGACGCCGTTCTGGAAGCCCAGGTGGACGTGCTCTGGCTGCAGCCAGACCCACGCGAAGAACCTCGTCTGCCGGCCGACGGGGACGTCGTAGCCGATGACCCCCCAGCCGGTCCGCACTCGTTCGATCGCATCCGGCACGGCAGCTCGAACCAGCTGACGGAGCTTGCTCGCGATCGCCTGGTGCTCCGGCGGGTAGCCGTCGATCAGTGCCTCGGGCGGGATCGTTTCCACGGGCTAGGGTGCGCGAGAATCGTGACGGTTCACATCAGGATTATTCTCCTCAGACTTAGCCAAGGTTGTTGTGGGCGCTGAAACCGCAATCCGAGCCTGCGATATCCGCTCGAGTCATACGTGGGCTGCAGGGCGGTCGCGTTGGCCACGTTCCGCCTCCGGCCAGTCACCACGGTAATGATCGGCTTGGGGGGTGCGCCAACGGGGTCGACGGGCCCTCCTCCCCTCGTTGACGCCTCTCGCGGCGGGGCCGTAGACTAATCCCGACGAAATCACTCGGGATTGAGGACATTTCTCCTGACACAGGCAGCACCGACCGCTCCGCGCCCCGCGTTCCACGGCAGCGGCGCCGTCTCGTTCTCGACAAAGGGCGAGTACGGCGTCCGGCTCATGGTCCAACTCGGCCGCCACTTCGGCCAGGGCCCGGCCTCGCTCGCCGAGATCGCGACGGAGGAGGACCTGCCCCGGGCCTACCTCGAGCAGCTGGTCATGAGCCTCCGCGACGCGGGACTGGTGATGAGCACGCGAGGTGCTCACGGCGGCTACGAGCTGTCGCGGCCGCCGGACGAGATCCGGATGGGCGAGGTGCTGCGAGCACTCGAGGGCCCGATCGCCCCGATGATCTGCGCCTCCGACGACCCCGAGCACGCCACCGTCTGCGATCGCTCATCCCGCTGCACGGTCAACATCCTGTGGGTCCGTGTCCGCGATGCCGTCACCGGCGCCCTCGACGGCATGACCCTCGCCGACCTCGTCCCGATGCCCCAACCGGCCGCGATCCCGGCCACCACCCTGACAGGAGCCTTGACCCACCCGTGACCCATCACAGCGCCGACTCCGACACGCTCGTCATCCGCGACCTCAAGGTCGCGCCGATCGCCAGCCCGGAGACCGAGATTCTCCAGGGCATCGACCTCGAGGTCGGCAAGGGCGAGGTCCACGCGATCATGGGCCCGAACGGCTCGGGCAAGACGACCCTCGCGTACGCCCTCATGGGTCACCCGTCGTACAAGGTGACCGGTGGCCAGATCCTGTGGAAAGGCCGCGACATTCTCGCCCTCAGCCCGGACAAGCGATCGCGGCTGGGGATGTTTCTCGCGTTCCAGTACCCGACGGCGATTCCTGGGCTGTCGGTCGCCTCGTTCATTCGCTCGGCGCTCAACGCCAAGCTCCAGGGGATCGACAAGACCGTTGACGTCGACCCGACCGATCCGATGCGCGGCGGCATCAGCATGCGCGACTTCCGCAACAAGATGCGCGAGAAGATGGCGATGCTGAAGATGGACGAGGGCTTCGCCAGCCGATACGTCAATGAGGGCTTCTCGGGCGGCGAGAAGAAGCGCCTCGAGATGCTCCAGATGGCAGTTCTCGAGCCGGAGATGGCAATCCTCGACGAGACAGACTCGGGGCTGGACATCGACGCCCTGCGGATCGTCGCCGAGGGCGTGAACGCGATGCTCAACCCGAACCTCGGCGTGCTGCTCATCACCCACTACCAGCGCCTGCTCAACTACATCACGCCGGATCGGGTCCACGTCCTCGCCCAGGGCCGGATCATCAAGAGCGGCGGCAAGGACCTCGCTCTGCGCCTCGAGGACGAGGGCTACGGCCCGATCCTCCGCGAGGCCGGTCTCGCCCCGGACGTCCCCGACGAGGCGCTTCTCGTTCCACAAGGCCCGGCCGGCGCCGAGCACGAGCCCGTGGAGGCCGCCCGCTAGTCGGGCGGAACCAACCGATGGCAATCGACGCAGACGCCCCAGCATCGGCCGCCTTCGACCCGCACGTCGTCCGCCGCGACTTCCCGATCCTCGACCAGGTCATCAACGGCCACAAGCTCGTCTACCTCGACTCGGCGTCCTCGTCGCAGAAGCCGCGGGTTGTCATCGAGGCCGTCGATCGCTACTACCGCGAGTACAACGCGAACGTCCATCGCGGCATCTACACGATCGGGGAGAAGGCCACCGCTGCCTACGAACGGGCGCGCGCCCAGGTCGGCCGGTTCATCAATGCTCCGGACAGCCACGAGATCGTCTTCACTCGCAACGCGACCGAGGCGATCAATCTCGTCGCCTACTCGTGGGGCCGGCGGAACATCAATCGCGGCGACGCCATCGTTCTGACCGAGATGGAGCACCACGCCAACCTCGTTCCGTGGCAGCTCCTCGTCCAGGAGCGCGACGGCGACCTCGAGTTCATCCCGATCACGGACGACGGCATCCTCCGCCTCGATGTGTTCGAGGTGCTCCTTCGCCTTAAGCCGAAGCTTGTCGCGTTCACCCACGTGTCGAACACGCTCGGGACGATCAACCCGGTCCGCGAGATGGTAGAGATGGCCCACGCGGCCGGCGCGCTCGTGCTGATCGATGGGGCCCAGGCCGTGCCGCACGTGCCGGTCGACGTCCAGGAGCTTGGGGCGGATTTCTACGTGTTCAGCGGTCACAAGATGCTGGCACCGATGGGCTCCGGAGCGCTCTGGGCGCGGCGCGAGCTGCTCGAGGCGATGCCGCCGTTCCTTGCTGGCGGCGAGATGATCCGCGAGGTCCACCTCCGCCGATCGGAGTTCAACGAGATTCCCTGGAAGTTCGAGGCCGGGACGCCAGCGGTCGCCGATGCGATCGGCCTGGGCGTGGCGGCGGAATACCTGATGGAGCTCGGGATGGACGCGGTCCGCGCGCACGAGCGGGAATTGGTCGCCTACGCCCTCGACGTCTTGCCGCGGGCCGTGCCGGAGATTCAGCTTTACGGCCCGCTCGACCCGGACCTCCGCGGCGGCGTCGTCCCGTTCAACATAGCCGGCATCCACCCGCACGACGTCGCTCAGGTCCTGGATCGCTCGGGGATCGCGGTCCGGGCCGGTCACCACTGCACGATGCCGCTCCACAAGCGGCTGGATCTCGCCGCGACGGCGCGAGCGTCGTTCAACGTCTATTCGACCCGCGAGGACATTGACGCGCTCGTCGAAGGACTGCACGACGTCCAGCGGGTCTTCGGGTCGGGCGAGTAGGGAACGGAAGCTCCTGAGTGAACGAAGGTTGTCTCAAGCTGTTCGGGATGGCCCTGGTGGGCCTGCTCGCCCTCGTCGCGGTGGTGGGCTCGCTCGCGTAGCTGCGAGTTAGCGACCGGCGGCCGCGGACATCTCGCGCTGCGCCCGGCGGCCGCCAAGCCAATTCCCGACGGCGGTCACGATCGCGATCACGACGATGCCGAAGATTACGATCCCGACGACGTAAGCGGCGACCCTCCCGTAGCCGCCGTTCGCCGGATCCAGGAACGGATACGGATACCAGTTCGCGAGTGGTCCGCGGACGAGCGTGTAGCCGACCCATGCGAGGGGATAGACGAGCCAGCTCACCGCTTGGCGGACGGTGACTCGGCGAACTGGTGGGTCGATCACCCAGTCGGCGAAGACCACGATCGGGAAGACCTTGTGGAGGATGAAGTCGACCCACGCAAGGGGCATATCGACGTCCGTTCCCGACAGCAGAAGCGCGTAGACGACGAACGTCACCGTGAGGTAGACGACGGATGCGCCCCGGACCAGATCGAGAACGACGGATCGCTGTCGGGCTGTTCCGGCGAGCACGAACGCGACGACCCCGATGACGTTGCCCTGGATCGTGAAAAAGCTGAAGAAGTTGACCGGGTTCAGGACCCCGCGCCCGGCGAGATCGGCGAGGGTCGCGCCGATCGCAATGATCGGCAGCAACGCAAAGCCGAGGCGGTAGACCTTCAACCCGGTCGAGCGGCTCATCGCGCCGAAATTACCACGGGTACTCTGACTACGACGTGACGTTCGGCGGACCTGGCATCCTGCCAAAAGTGCACTCGGTGCACGTTAGGCACCGTCACGGCCCCCGAACGAGTGACCAGCATCCGTCTGTTACCCGCCGACGGCTAATTCTAGCGCGACCGGGCAGTCTCGGCGCCGTTTTCGGGCTCCGACGCCGCCCATTTCCCTTCGAAGGTGCGTGTGGTGCACACTTGGCAAGGAGCCAGAGGCATTCGCTGTCGCCGTTCCAACGATCGTCTTCTACCTCATGGCCGAGATGGGATGGAGCAGGCTCTCGCGACGCAGTTTCGCGCTCGCGAGCCGTACAAAGGGCTCTGGACACCCTGCCCGACCGGCCAGATGGCTCTCGTGAGCGTCGATGACCTCGACTTCCAACGCAACAAGCTCCGGCTCGTCGGCGGCACCCTGCGTCTCGGGATCACCACGGATGCAATCTACCTCTCGATGCTCTTCTCGAAGATCCCGGTATTCGGGCGGTTCTTTCCGGATGTAGAGATTCCATGGTCGGCGGTGAGAACGGCACGGACCTACGAGGCGAAGGGCTGGTTCAAGGCGGCATCGGAGCCGGGCACCATCGTTCAGGCGGCCTACGACCCGAACTATACCGGGACGTTCGTCGAGCTCGTTGTCGGCGAGCCGCCCGTGTTCATTCAGCTCTCGGAGGACATGCTTGGCGACGGAGTGTCGCGCCTGCCAGTGTCAGTGCGGAGCTGAGATCGCCGGGGGCACAAGCCTTGTCTCAATCCCGAGCGATGTGGTCGGGATTAGACAATCGCGCTAGAATTCCAGGTCCAGTGGACGATCTCTACCGCGACTACATCCTCGAGCACTATCGGCGACCCCACAACTTCGGGGTCATCGATGACCCGACAGCGTCCATCGAGGGCGCAAACCCCCTCTGCGGGGATCGCATCACGCTCCAGCTGGCCGTCCGCGACGGCGTCGTCGAGCGGGTCGGGTTCACCGGCCGCGGCTGCGCGATCAGCCAGGCGAGCGCGAGCCTCCTGACCGACGAGATCAAGGGCAAGCCGGTGACCGATGTCGCGGCCTTCCGCGCTGATGACCTGCTCGACCTGCTCGGAATCGACATCAGCCCGGCTCGATTGAAGTGCGCGATGCTGAGTCACGAGACGCTGCAGAAGGCGCTTGCCGAGTCAGGCGGGAGCGTCGGCGACAAAGCCCCAGCCATCCACAAGTCGATCGTATGATCAGCACGGCCGACGTACGGGCAACCTCCCCGGAGTCTCGGCATCCGCTCTCCGAGGTCCAAGGCGAAGCTCCGCGATGCCATTGGCCCGAGGATCGCCCCTGCTTGTGTCGCCGGCCGGCTTAGCCGGCACGCGCTTCCCCGTCCACCCTTCCAGCCGCCCTGTCGCGGCAACCGCGACAGCCCGTCGAAGTCACCGGAGTCATCCACCCATGCCACGAACCTACGCCGACCTCCTCAAGGAGGCGCGAGCGCAGATCCGGGAGGTCACCCCTCAGCAGGTCGATGTGCTCGCCCCGGACGCCGCGATCGTCATCGACGTCCGCGAGGCGTCCGAGTGGGAGCAGGGTCACCTGCCGAACGCCGTCCATATCAGCAAGAGCTACGTCGAGCAGCAGGTGGAGGCCGCGGCGCCCGATCGTGACGCCGAGGTGATCCTCTACTGCGCGGGCGGCGTGCGCTCGCTGTTCGCCGCCCAGACCCTCGAGCAGCTCGGCTATACAAACGTCGCCTCGATGTCGGGTGGGTTTCAGGCATGGAAGTCGGCCGGCCTGCCGTGGGAGGCGCCGGTCATCCTCAGCCCCGAGCAGAAGCAGCGCTACAGCCGCCACTTGCTCATCCCGGAGGTCGGCGCAGCCGGCCAGACTCGCCTCCTCGAGTCGAAGGCGCTGCTGATCGGCGCCGGCGGTCTGGGCAGCCCGGCCGCGTTCTACCTCGCCGCCGCCGGCGTCGGGACAATCGGGATCGTCGACTTCGATGTCGTCGACCTGTCGAACCTCCAGCGTCAGATCCTCCACACGAATGATCGGATCGGCGAGCGCAAGGTCGAATCGGCCCGCAAGACGATCGAGGCGCTCAACCCGGACGTCACGGTCGTGACCCACGAGGAGATGCTCGTCGCCGACAACGTCGACCGGATCATCACCGGCTACGACGTCATCATCGACGGCACTGACACGTTCGAGACGCGCTACCTGCTCAACGACGCAGCTGTCGCCAAGGGCATCACGGTCATCCACGCCTCGGTCTTCCGCTTCGAGGGCCAGCTAACGACGTTCGTCCCGTACGAAGGGCCGTGCTACCGCTGCCTCTACCCGACGCCGCCGCCGCCGGAACTCGCCCCCGGCTGCTCCGTGGCAGGCGTCCTCGGCGTCGTCCCGGGAATCATGGGGCTGCTCCAGGCCAACGAGGCGCTCAAGGTCCTGCTCGGCATCGGCGACACGCTGGTGGGCCGGCTGCTCCTGTTCGACGCCCTCGATTCCACGTTCACCGAGCTGACGCTCCGCCGCGATCCGGCCTGCCCGGTCTGCTCGACGGAAGCGACGGCAGCCCGGGCCGCGGGTCGTCCGCTCAAGATCCCGTCGTTCGCGGCCGGCGCATCCACTGATCAGCCGTTCGTCCTCGGAGGCCAGGCGTGAGCGTCGTCCGCATTCCCCAGGTCCTGCGCGCCGCCGCCGGCGGCAACAAGCAGCTCGAGCTCGCCGGGGCATCGGTCGGCGACGTCGTCGAGGGGCTCGTCGCTGAGTACCCGTCGCTTCGCGGCCAGCTCCTGACCGACGACGGCGAGCTCAATCGGTTCGTCAACGTCTACGTCAACGGTCAGGACGTCCGCTACCTCGACGGGCTCGCGACGCCGGTCGGGGAGCGTGATGAGGTGCGGCTGCTCCCGGCGATGGCCGGCGGCTGACTGTGGGTGCCCTTCGCGCACGGGATGTCATGGGAGTGGATATCGCCGACGCAACCGACGACGTCGACCACGCTCATGCGCACGCCCACGAGACGCTCGCGCCACACGGTGGGCGATACGACAACATCCTCGACGCGATCGGCCATACACCGCTCGTCGAGATCCCGCGAATGTCGCCGAACCCGAACGTCCGGATCCTTGCCAAGCTCGAGTTCATGAACCCGACGGGCTCGGTCAAGGACAGGGTTGCGAAATATCTCGTTGAGGACCTGGAGACGCGAGGCCTGCTCAAGCCGGACTCGATCATTCTCGAGCCGACATCGGGCAACACCGGCATCGCCCTCGCGATGATCGGGCGGCGCCGCGGTTACCGGGTCGCGCTCGTCATGCCGGACAACGTCACGAATGAGCGGCGGCAGATGGCGGCGCTCTTCGGCGCGGAGGTGATCGACTCGCCCGGCGCCCTCGGATCGAACGGCGCGATCGCCCTCGCCAAGCACCTCGTTGGCAAGGATCCGCGATTCGTGATGCCGTATCAGTACGGCAACGAGGCGAATCCGCGGGCCCATTACGAGACCACCGGCCCCGAGATCCTCGCCGACTGCCCCGAGATCGATGTCTTCGTGGCCGGGCTCGGAACGAGCGGCACACTAATGGGCGTCTCGCGTTTCCTTCATGAGCGGAAGCCGGGCGTCCGCGTCGTCGCCGCCGAGCCACTCCCCGGCGAACTGGTCCAGGGCCTTCGGTCATTGGATGAGGGGTTCGTCCCGGAGATCCTCGACCCATCGCTCCTCGACGCGAAGTACCTCGTCTCAAACCGCGACGCCGTTGCCGCGCTGCGTGACCTCGTGTTCCGCGAGGGGATCTTCGGTGGGCCGTCGTGCGGCGCGGTGCTCGTTGCGGCGGCCCGTGAGGCGCGCAAGATGACGTCCGGGACGATCGTCGCACTCCTGCCGGACGGCGGCTGGAAATACCTATCCGCCGGCACGTTCGCCCGGGATCTGGACGAGATGACAGAGGACCTCGAGGGCGGCGTCAACTGGTGGTGATCGCGGGCTTGGTTGCCGACCGACATGGCCGAACCTGACTCCACTCAGGTCAGCCCGTCCGGCCACCCGGGCCCGGCGTCGGTCGAGCTCACGGCGGACATGGTCCAGGCCCTGATCGATCACGCCCGAACCGAGTACCCCAACGAGATGTGCGGCGTGATCGTCGGCGAGAGCCCAGCAGCCGACGGCGGCCAACCGCTGCACTGGGAGCCGACGCGCAACCGTGCCGCAAGCCCACTCAGGTACGAGATCGACCCCGACGATCTCCTCCGACTGACGATCGAGACCGAGGCCGCCGGCAGCGAGTTCTGGGCAATCGTCCACAGCCATACCCACTCCGCGCCGCGACCGAGCCTGACCGACATCGGCCTCGTCTTCTACCCGGACGCGCTCTACCTGCTCGTTTCGCTGGCCGAAGACCAGCCAGTCGTTGCGGCCTGGCGGATCGTGGAAGGGGCCGTCCATCCGGTCGAGCTGATGGTCGGCCTCTAGGACGGGGCTGGATGGACCCGAAACGGATCGTCGCCGACGGCTACGACACCATCGCCGAGCGGTATCTCGCCTGGAGCGATCTCCGGCCCTCTCCCACCCGCCTCCACTACTTGGCCCTCGCGCTCGGGCTCATCCCGGCGGGCCGCGAGGTCCTCGAGCTGGGCTGCGGCGCCGGCATCCCGATGACGGCGGCGCTGGCCGATGGCAGGCAAGTCACCGGTGTCGATATCTCGACGACCCAGCTCGAGATGGCGCGCCGCAATGTCCCGAACGCCACGTTCATCCAGGCCGACATGACGACCGTGACATTCG
>JBBSCI010000031.1:0-23365 GCA_038250445.1 Candidatus Limnocylindrales bacterium
GACGCAGACATTGCATGTTGCGCTGGGCGCCGTGATCTGGTCCGCGATGGCGGGCCTCGTGGCGACCAGCTATTACGCCGCGAGGACCGCGCCGGCCCCGGGCGACCGGACCGGCGCGACCGGCGATCGGATCGGCGAGGACAGCGGTGACCGCGCCGCTCCGCGGACCACCAGCGACACGGTCCGCGCGTACATCGCGCTGACAAAGCCCCGGATCATCGAGCTGCTTCTCGTCACGACGGTCCCCGCGATGGTCCTGGCGACGCGCGAAGTGCCTGGGATCCAGTTCCCGCACTGGGCCTGGTTGACGATCTGGACGCTCGTCGGCGGGACGCTCGCGGCCGGCAGCGCCAACGCGATCAACTGCTATCTCGATCGGGACATCGACGAGCTGATGGTCCGCACTCGACGCCGGCCGTTGCCCGCCCACGAGGTCGATCCGGAGCGGGCGGTCGTGTTCGGGCTTCTTCTCGGAGTCGTCTCGTTCGCCACCCTCGCCTGGTTCGTCAACCTGCTGTCGGCGTTCCTCGCCCTGCTCGCGATCGCCTTCTACGTCGTCGTCTACACGATCGTGATGAAGCGAACGACGCCCCAGAACATCGTGATCGGCGGAGCCGCCGGCGCGCTGCCGCCGGTTATCGGTTGGGCCGCGGTCACCGGCAACGTCGGCGTCCCGGCGCTGCTGTTGTTCGCCCTCGTCTTTTACTGGACGCCGCCCCATTTCTGGGCGCTCTCGCTCCGGATCCGGAAGGATTACGCGGCCGCCGGCGTCCCGATGCTGCCGGTCGTCCGGGGCATCCCCGAGACGACTCGCCAGATCGGGCTGTACGCGATCCTGATGGTCGCGATCTCGATCGTCCTCTGGGCGGTGGCGCGGATGGGCTGGATCTATCTGATCGCCGCAGTCGTGCTCGGCGCGGTGTTCCTGCGCCAGGCGTTCCTGCTGTGGCGCCAGGGATCGTCGGAGGAGGCCTCGACAGCCGGCGCGATCAGGCTCTACAAGTACTCGATCTCGTACCTGACGCTGCTGTTCGCGGCGATCGCGCTCGACGCAGTGGTGCTCCTGCGGGTGGGCTGAGCTGAGATTCAGCCCTCGACCCAGGCGCAGGTGCCGCTGACCCCGCCGAGCAGCCCGCAGATTCCCTTCGCGCCGCTCCGCATGACGATGTCGTGGTTCGACTTGAAGATGCCTCGCGCCAGCGGCGCCAGAAGGTTCATCCACCAGCGCGTGGTCCGGATGTTCCAGTCATACCGGGCGACTGTCTTGCCGTCTTCCTCGCGCAGCGACCAGACGCCGGTCCCCTCGAGCTCGCCGGTCGCTCGCCCGGCAAGCGTTGTCGGTCGCTCGATCCGTTCGACCTCCAGATCGAACGTCAGGGTATAGGGCAGGCTGCCCTTGAACGTGTAGCGCCGCACGGTGCCGATCCCGTCTCGTTCCTTCGCCGGCCGAATCTCCTCGACCGTCTTCACCGCCGGCCACCAGTCGGGCCACGCGAGCGAATCGTGGATCGCGTCGTAGACCCGGTCGATCGGGGCATCGAGGTTCCACTCGGTCACGAATAAGTACTGGGCCATGAGCCGTCTGGTCCTCCCTTGCTTCTCGTCGTCAATGATGCGCTCCGGCCGACCGCCTTGGATCACCCCTTGGCTCCACGACGTGTCACGATTGGCCGATGGAAATCCACTTTCTCGGCGGGGCCACGACCGTGACCGGCTCCCAGTTCCTCCTCGTCACCGAACGTGCCCGCATCCTCATCGACTGCGGCATGTTCCAGGGCAGCCCGAACGAAGTCGTCCGGAATCGGGTCCCGTTCGCCTTCGACCCGACGACGCTCGACGCGATCCTGCTGACCCACGCCCATCTCGACCACTGCGGCCTGATCCCCCACGTCGTCGACCTGGGCTATCGCGGGCCCATCATCGGGACCCACGGGACGTGCGAGCTGGCCGAGCTGGTCCTCCTCGACTCGGGTCACCTCCAGGAGGAGTTCGCCAAGCGCGAGGCGCGCTGGGAGCGGAAGCATCCCGACAAGGCGGTCGAGGACGATCGCAAGGAGCGCGAGTCATACGACGCCGCGGTCCATCTCTCCGAGCATCCGGAGACTCCCGTGGCGCCGGGCTCGGGCCGAGGAACGGCCGAGGAAACGGAGGGGCGGCTGGCGCCGCCGGAGGCAGCGACGATCGCAGCGGCGGGGGGCTCGGCGGACGTGGCCGTGGCCGCCGATCATCCGCTGGGCGCCGCTGCACCCGATTCCGCGGCGGTCGCGGACCCGGAGGCGGAACTTCGCGCCCAGCCGCCGGAGATCGAGCTCGATCTCGACGAGCCGCTCTACACGGAGGACCAGGCGCGGACAGCGCTCGAACAGTTCCGGCCGATCGACTACGACGAAGAGATCGAGGTGGCCCCCGGCATCCATGCGCGCTTCCTCGACGCCGGCCACATCCTCGGATCGGCGATCATCCGCGTCCGTGTCAGCGATCACGAAGGAGACCCGGAGCGGACGATCGTGTTCTCCGGCGACCTCGGCCGACCGGGCACGCCGATCATCCGTGATCCCACCGTCCTGACCGACGCCGACTACATCCTCCTCGAGTCGACGTATGGCGGGCGAGAGCATGAGCCGCACGACGAGGCGATTCGGATCCTCGCCGAGACCGTCAGGCTCGTCGCCGATTCAAAGGGCGTGCTCGTCGTGCCGTCGTTCGCCATCGGGCGAACCCAGGAGGTCGTCTGGGAGCTCGACCGGCTGATCGACAAGGGCCTCATCCCGCTGCTGCCGCTCTATCTCGACTCGCCGATGGCGTCGAAGGCGTCCGACATCTACCGGCGCCACGCCGAGTACTTCGACGAAGATACCGCCACGCTGCTGCGAGGGGGCGGCACGCCGCTCGACTATCCCGACCAGCGCGTGACGCGGAATGTCGAGGAGTCGCAGGCGATCGCGACAGCACCGCGGCCTTACATGATCGTCGCCTCGAACGGGATGCTGACCGGCGGCCGCGTCGTGGGCCACCTGCGCAACCTCATCGGCGACCGCGACGCCACGATCCTGTTCGTCGGCTACCAGGGGGAGGGGACCCTCGGCGCCCACCTCCAGGCGGGTGCGACCGAGGTCAAGATCGACGGCCAGATCCGCGAGGTCCGCTGCCAGATCCGCTCGATCAGCGGCTTCTCGGCTCATGCCGACGAGTCGGAGCTGCTTGGCTGGCTGGCGAACTTCGCCCGCGCCAAGAAGCCTGGCGACCCAGGATTTCCGCGCCAGGTCTTCCTCGTCCATGGCGATCCGGAGGCCCAGATCGCGATCGAGCCGAAGGTCCGCGCGCTTGGCTTCGAGACGAAGATCCCGCACTGGCGCGAGCGGGTCCTCCTCGACTGACGCGGTTCCGTCCGTGCGGCCGCTGTCCCGGCCCATGGAACCCCGGGCACCATCAGGCGGAACGTCAGGGGCAATAGAAACCACCCGCAACAGAATCGCTCGCATGAATGAGCGGCGCTGCAGGGTACGCTGACGGCAACGGCTCTGCTGGCCGAACCGATGGGAGCCCTGATGCGGCCGTCGTTGAACATCCTCGGCGACGAGCTGACCGGCCGGATCGTCGACGAGGCGAAGCGCGTCCTCGCCGAGGTCGGGATAGAGGTCCGCGGCGCCGAGATGCGCCGCCGGCTCCTCGATCATGGCCTGCCACTCGATTCGAAGGGCGAGCGCGTCCTCTTTCCTCGTGACGTCGTCGAAGCGGCGATCGCGTCTGCGCCCGCCTCGTTCACGCTCTACGACCGCGATGGGCGGCCGCACGCGGACCTCGGCGGCGATCGCGTCCACTTCGTGCCGGGCTCGTCGGGGCTCAAGGTCCTCGACCATCGGACCGGCGTGACGCGGCTGGCGGATTCCACGGACTTCACGGAGTACGTCCGCCTGGCCGACGGCCTCGAGAACATCGCCTATCTCGCGACGGCGTTCTCGACCAACCTCGACATCGAGGCGCCGGTGTCCGACGCGTGGCGGCTATACATGACGTTGACCAACTCCAAGAAGCCCGTCGTGTCGGGCGCCTTCACCGAGCACGGCGTGCCGCGGATGGTCGAGATGATGCAGCTCTTCCGGACGGACCGGGCCGAGCTCATCGCCCGCCCGATGAGCATCTTCACGATCACCGCGACCGGCAACTTCCGCTACAGCGAAGACTCCTGCCAGAACATGATCGATTGCGTCGAGGCCGGTATCCCGGTCGAGATCGTGCCGGTGACGCTGATGGGGCTCATCGCGCCCGTGACGATCGTCGGCGCCACCGTCTTCCACACCGCGGATGTCCTCGCCGGGATCACGATGGCCCAGGTCGTCAAGCCGGGTGCGCCGGTCCTGTTCGGTGGCGCACCTGCCACGTTCCACATGAAGATCGCCAGTGCCCCGATGGCGGCCATCGAGGCGCTCCGGCTCGACGTCGCCTACATTGCCGTGGCCAAGGCGCTCGGGCTGCCGTGCCAGTCGTACATGGCCCTCTCGGACGGCAAGATCCTCGACGCCCAGGCCGGCGCCGAGACGTTCGGCAGCGCGCTGCTCGCCGCCCTTGCCGGCGTCAACTCGGTGTCCGGGCCCGGGATGCTCGATTTCCTCCTCGTGTTCAGCCTGCCGAAGCTCGTGTTCGACGACGAGATGTGCGCCCAGGCGCTCCAGTTCGTCCGCGAGATCCAGCCGGTCGACGACCTGCCCGTCTCCGCGCTGATCGACCAGCTGATGGCCGACCAGCATCTGATCATGGCCGAGCACACGATGGCCAACTGGCCCTCGGAGCTCTACCTGCCGAGCGCAATCGTCGATCGCGACAACCGCGAGGCGTGGCTCCGGCTTGGTGGCAAGGACACGTACCAGCGCGCCTGCGACGAGGTCGAGCGGCGGCTCACCGCGTACCACCCGCCCGAGACCGACCCGGCGATCGATGCGGAGCTCCGCAGGATCATCCTCGCGGGGATGTCCAACCAGACGACCCTTCCGGCCATCCCGCCGCCACCGGAGCCGACTGCACCCGCCGACCCGTCCGGCGGACGCCGCCACAACCGACGGCGCGAGATGCGCCGTCAGCCCCCCGAGGAGGACTTGACGATATGACCAGTCCGATCGCGACCCCGGCCACGTCCGACTCGTCGACGCTCTACTTCGGGCCGTGGTACCGGCGCTCGCCGTTCTTCGAGAAGACGCTGGAGGCCGGCTGCAGCGCTTACGACATCTATAACCACATGTACCTGCCGGGCTATTACGGGGATCCGGTCGAGGAGTATTGGGCGCTGCTCGAGGGCGTGACGATCTGGGACGTCTCGGTCGAGCGGATCGTCGAGATCACGGGCCCGGACGCTTCGGCCTTCACGAACGCGCTGACCTGCCGGGACCTGACGAAGTGTGCCGTCGGCCAGGGCAAGTACGTGCTCATCACGGCGGAGGACGGCGGGATCGTCAACGACCCGGTCCTGCTCCGGATCGAAGCCGACCGCTGGTGGCTGGCTCTCGCCGACTCCGATGCTGGGCTGTGGGCGCGGGGCGTGGCGATCAACTCCGGGCTGGACGTCAAGGTGCGCGAGCCGGAGGTCTATCCGGTCCAGGTCCAGGGCCCGAAGTCGAAGGACGTCATGAGCGCGCTCTTCGGCGACGCCGTCCGCGATCTCAAGTACTACTGGACCGCGACCACCGAGCTGGACGGCATTCCGGTCGTCATCAGCCGGACCGGCTGGACCGGCGAGGTCGGCTACGAGATCTACCTGCGCGACCCATCGCGTGGCGGTGACCTCTGGGACCGGATCATGGAGGCGGGCCGCCCGCACGACATCCGACCGATCGCACCGTCGGAAGCGCGCCGCATCGAGGCCGGCATCTTCAACTACGGCTCGGACATGACGATCGACAACAATCCGTTCGAGATCATGGGCCTGGAGCGATTGGTCGAGCCGCAGGCGGCCGACTACATCGGCAAGGCGGCCCTCGAGTCGATCCGCGAGCGCGGCGTCGATCGGAAGCTGGTCGGGATCGAGGTCGAGGGCGAGGCCCTGCCGTTCGAGCTCTCGCGCAAGTGCACCGCGCTCCACGAGGGTCAGGCGGTGGGGACCGTGACAGACCTCATCTGGTCGTCCCGCCTCGGCAAGAACATCGGCTACGTCTGGGTGCCGATCGGGTTGTCGCGGCACGACACCAGGCTCGACATCGAGGCGCCGGACGGCGGTCGCTGGCCGGCGCGGACGGCGAGCATCCCGTTCATCGATCCCCGCAAGGACACCCCGAAGTCATGAGCTCGCTTCTCAGACCGGAGGAGATCGCCGCCGTCCGGCGCCCGTATCGGGCCGCGTCGCTGCTGCCCGGTCGGGCCTACCACGACGCCGCCATTCACGACTTCGAGCGGCGCGAGTGGTTCCGTCAGGATTGGATGATCGTCGGGCGCGACGAGGACGCTCCGGCGGCCGGGACCTACTTCCTGGCCACAGTCGACGACGAGCCGCTGCTCATCGTGCGGGGTCGCGACGAAGTTCTTCGCGCCTTCTACAACGTCTGCCAGCATCGGGGCACCGCCGTCGTCGAAGAGCCCTGTGGCAAGGCCGTCCGATTCCAGTGTCCGTACCACGCCTGGATCTACGACCTCGAGGGCAAGCTGATCCGGGCCAAGCACACCGACGACCTCGATGACTTCAGCCTCGACGGCCACGGCCTGGTGCCGGTGCGACTCGCGACGTGGCAGGGCTTCGTGTTCGTCAACCTGGCGCCCGAGGCGCCCGAGGCGCTCGAGCTCGTCGACTGGCTTGGCGACCTCGGACCGCACCTCGCCCGCTTCGAGTTCGGCAACCTGCGAGCGGCCCATGAAGCCGTCTACGAGGTCCACGCCAACTGGAAGTTCGTGGCCGAGAACTACAGCGAGTGTTACCACTGTCCGGGCATCCATCCCCAACTCAACAAGCTGACGCCGTACGACCTCGGCGGTGACTTCGCGCCGGAGGGCCCGTGGCAGGGCGGCTGGATGGAGCTCGTCGACAGCGCCGAGACGATGGCCATCGACGGCGGCCACCGTGGAGGGCGCCCGGCCATGCACGGGATCACCCCGCTGGACGAGCGGCGCATCTACTACTACCTGCTGTGGCCACTGACATTCCTCTCGATCCACCCGGACTACCTGCTCGTGCATCGCCTGGAACCGACCGGGCCGGACCATACGCGGATCACCTGCCAGTGGCTGTTCGAGCCCGACACGATCGCGGCGCCGGGCTTCGATCCGTCCGAGGCGGTCGCGTTCTGGGACCTGACGAATCGCCAGGACTGGCACGTCTGCGAGCTCCAGCATCGGGGGACGCGATCGCGCAGCTGGGTGTCCGGGCGATATTCCAACCAGGAACCGAGCGTGCACGCGTTCGACCTGATGGTCGTGGATCGATACGCCGCCGACGGCGTCAACAGCCAGCGGACGGTTCGGGCCCGCTATGACGTCCCGGTCCCGCGCGAAGGCGATGGCTCCAACGGCCACGTCCCGGAAGTTCTGCTGCCGCGATCAGCGGCGCGGACCTCCGCGCGGAGCAAGGCGAGCGCTCCGCGCTGAATTGCGCCCGGGCCGTCGCGCTGAAGCTCCCGATGCTCCGATTCCGAACGCCGCCGGAATTCAGTTCCGCCCGCCGCGATCATCCCAAAGCGGAGTCCGAAAGCGGATCAAAGGGTCGCGGGAAGTGACTTCTGGCGGCGTTCGGTTTCGAACGGCCGAGGGCCCTCAGGCGGGCGGAGCCTCTTCCTCAGCAACGAAGTTCCGCCCGTCGCCGCGGAATGCTCCCAGCCGCCAGGCCGCCAGGATCGCCAGCGCCGTTCCGGCGACGATGATCGTTGAGATCGCGTTGATCTCCGGGGTGACCCCGAACTTCACCTTGCTGTAGATGTAGAGCGGCAGCGTCGAGCTGCCGACCCCCGCGTTGAACGTCGTCACGACATAGTCGTCGAAGCTGAGCGAGAACGCGAGCAGGGCCCCCGCAACGACCGCCGGCGCGATGAGCGGCAGCGTCACGTAGCGGAACGCACCGAAGGCCGACGCGCCGAGGTCCCGAGCTGCCTCCTCGAGGGCGGGATTCATGTTCGCCGCCCGGGCGCGGACCACGACCGCGACGTACGAGATGCAGAACGTCACGTGGGCGATCCAGAGCTGGGTGACGGAGCCCCGTCCGTCGAATAGCTGGAGGAAGAACAGCAGCAGCGACAACCCCATCACGATCTCGGGGGTGACCATCGGGACGAGGAGGAGCGTCTCGGTCGCCGTCCTGCCGCGGAACTTGACGCGAGCCAGTCCGAGGCCGAGGAGGGACCCGAGCACCGTCGAGAGGAGCACCGCGACGATCGCGACCTGGAACGTCACCCCGAGCGCATTGAGGAGCTCGTCGTTCGAGAAGAGCGTCGGGTACCAGTCGAGCGTGAACCCTTTCCATGCCAGCCCGCGCCGTGCGCTGTTGAACGAGAACACGATCAGCACGACGACCGGCGCAAAGAGGAAGGCGTAAACGAGGACGGCGAACGCCGACAGGAGCCGGTTCCGCTCGCGCGTCATGAGCCGATCACCTCCCGCCGGAGCGTCCGCAGGGCGAGCAGGGTCCCGCCCAGCGTCACGACCATGAGGATGAACCCGAGCGCGGCACCGTACGGCCAGTCCCGCCCCTCCAGGAACAACTGCTGGATGTTCTTGGCGATTGTCGTCGTCTCCGGGCCGCCGAGGAGGTCAGGCGTGACGAAGTCGCCGATCGCGGGAACGAACGTGAGGAGGGCGGCGGCGATGATTCCGGGCATCGTGAGGGGCAGCGTCACGTAGAGAAACACCGCCCGGCCCGAGGCATAGAGATCGCGTCCGGCCGCGATCAGGTTCGCGTCGAGCCGATCGATCGAGACGAACAGCGGCAGGATCGCGAACGGCAGGAAGCCGTATGTCATGCCGAGGATCACCGAGATGTCCGTGTTCATGAGGATGATCGGCTCGCTGGTCAGGCCGACGGCCTGGAGGAGCGAGTTCAGGACCCCGTTGTCGCGCAGGATGATCTGCCACGCGTAGGTCCGGATCAGGTAGCTCGTCCAGAACGGCAGCATGACGAGGATCAGCAGGAGCGCCTTCCGGCGGCCGCCATAGCGCGAGATCCAGTAGGCGATCGGGTAGCCGATCGCGAGCGACAGGATCGTCGTGATCAGGGCAAAACGGATCGAACGGACGAACGTCGGCAGGAAGACGGGATCGAACACCCGGCCGTAGTTCTCGAGGCTCGGGTTGGCGAGACTGACCCGGTCGAGCGCGTCCCGATGGCCGAGGCTGACGATGAAGATGATCCCCAGCGGGACGACGAAGAACAGGGCGAGCCAGGCGACGCCCGGCAGGACGAGCGCCGTCCCGCGCACCCTCGCGAGGCGGCTTGCCGCGACCGGTCGGGCGGCTACCGGCAGGGGGACGGGAGCACGGGCGGCCGCCTCGCCACTCACGTTCCGCTACCCGCGCAGCTCCTGCCAGCGCTTCAGGTACTCGTCACGGATCGCCGGCTCGAGGTTCAACAGCTCCTCGAGCTTGTAGATGATCTTCTGGTCGGGGTTGATCGTCGGGTCGCCGAGGATGTCGGGCGAGATGAACTCCTTGGCCGCCGCGTTCGGGCCCATGTAGAAGATGAGGTTCGTGTTCGCCGCGCTGTTCTGGGCGTCGAGCAGGTGGTTGATGAAGAGGTGGGCCGCGATCGGGTGGGGAGCGCCCGAGAAGACCGCAACCGTGTCGGAGCCCTTCACACCGCCCTCCTCGGGGATGTAGTAGACGACGTTCTCGTTCGTTTCCTGGATCGCGAACCGGTCGGCGCCCCAGATATGGCCGATCCAGACGTCGCCCGACGTCATCGTGGCGATCGTGTCGGTCGAGTAGGTCCGGACGAGCGGCTTCTGTTCCTTGAGGCGGGCAAGCGCCTCGTCGAGCTCGGCTGTGCTCTTGCTGTTGGCTGAGTGGCCCAGCTGGATAAGCGTCAGCCCGAAGGCCTCCTGGAAGTCGTCGAGCATCGAGATGTGCTGCTTCCAGCGCGGATCCCACAGCGACTTCGAACTGGTGAGGTCTTCCTTGATCCTCGCCTTGTCGTAGCCGACGCCGGTCGTCCACCACATGTACGGCACGCTGTAGGTGTTGCCCGGGTCGTAGCCCGGGTCCGACCACTCCTTGCCGAGGTTGCCGATGTTGGGCAGGAGCGACTTGTCGAGCTTGACGATCGCGCCCTTCTCGATGAACGACGGAACGTCGACCGAGATCGGGAAGCTGATGTCGTAGCCGCCCCCGTCGTCGCCGAGCTTCGCGTAGGCCTCGGACGTGTTCGAGAAGAACGTCTGCGTGACCTTCGTCCTGTACTTCGCCTCGAACGACTTGATGACGTCGTCCGCGAGGTAGTTGACCCAGTTGTAGATGAAGAGCTCCGCCTCGGGGGAGGGAACCTCGGTCGGAGCGGCCGATGCCGATGGCGATGCGGATCCGGAAGGCTCCGCGGCCGGCGACCCGGATGCCGTCGCGGCCGCGCTCGCCGCACCCCCGCTCGTGCTACAGGCCGCAATGATCGGGGCGAGGGCGGCCGCCGAGCCGACCAGCGCGATCCGCTCGAGCAACTCCCGACGGCTGATGCGCCGCTCGACCATGTACTTGGTAAGGGCCTTCTCGAGGTCGATGCTCGACCCGTCGTATCGATCGCTCATGCCCGAATCTCCTCTCGATCGGCGAGGACCAGTGCCTCGGCTGGGGGCCAGGTGACGTCGACGGCGCTGCCGACCGGAAGACGCTCCCCGGTCTTGGGCGCAAGGGCGGTGATCGCGAGCCCGCCGCTGGAGCGGACGAGGTACTGGACGCTGCCGCCGAGATAGGCGACCTGCTCGACAGTCGCGGCGATGGGCCCGCCGGGCGCGTGCGTGGTGCCGTTCGATGGCCGCAGCTCGACGGACTCCGGGCGGATGCTGAGTTCGATGGACCGCCCCACGACGAGGTCGGACCGGCCGACGACACAGACCTCGCTGGATTCCATCCGGACGAATGCGTGCTCGGCCTCGACCGACTCGACGGTGCCGGTCAGAAGGTTGGTGGTGCCGATGAAGTCCGCAACGAAGCGGGTCAGCGGCCGCTCGTAGAGCTCCTCGGGCGTGCCGAGTTGTTCCACCCGGCCGCGGTTCATCACCGCGATCCGGTCGCTCATCGTCAGCGCCTCCTCCTGGTCGTGGGTGACATACACGAACGTGATCCCGACCTCCGTCTGGACCCGTTTCAGCTCCACCTGGAGCTGCTTGCGGAGCTTCAGGTCGAGGGCGCCGAGGGGCTCGTCGAGGAGGAGCACCTGGGGTCGGTTGACGAGTGCCCGGGCGAGGGCGACCCGCTGCTGCTGACCGCCGGAGAGCTGCGATGGACGTCGCTTCTCGTAGCCGCCGAGGTGGACGAGGTCGAGCGCTTCGGCGGCGCGCCGCCGGATCTCGCTCCGTTCCACGTTCTTGCGGCGGAGGCCGAAGGCGATGTTGTCGCCGACGTTGAGGTGGGGGAAGAGCGCGTAGTTCTGGAAGACCATATTGACCGGGCGCTTGTCGGGCGGATCGGCGGTCACGTCGCGGCCACGGAGTTCGATCCGCCCGAGGCTCGGTTGCTCGAAGCCGCCGATCATTCGCAGGGTCGTCGTCTTGCCGCAACCCGACGGTCCGAGCATCGAGAAGAACTCGCCGGACCGGATGTCGATGGAGACACGGTCGACCGCGTGAACCTCGCGGAAGTGCTTCGACAGCTCGATCAGGCGGATCTCGGGCACCCCGTCCGCTCGGTCGGTCATCAGGGGGCGAGCCTAGGCGCCGTTCCGGAACGCCACGCGCGCCGTTTCGGTCCGTGGAACATCGCCGGCCGCCTATCTCCTCGGTCGCGTCCGAGCGGCGATGCGGGCCAGGGCCCCCTCCCAGCCGGCATCGAATGGCCGGCCGGGCTCATCCAGGTCGATGCTGACCGGGGCGTGGTCGGATGGGATCGGCGGCCCCTTCCTGGCCTCGCGGTCGATCTCCGCGGCGACGACGCGATCGGCGATCGGTTTGGTCACGAGCAGGTGGTCGATCCGCATCCCGAGGTTCTTGTGGAAATTGCCGGCCCGGTAGTCCCACCAGCTGAATCGGCCGGGCGCGGACTCCTGCGACCGGTAGGCGTCGACCAGTCCCCAGTCGAGCAGCCGCCGGAATGCCTCCCGCTCAGGCTCCGATACGTGGGTTCCGCCGTGGACGGCCCTGGCATCCCAGACGTCGGCGTCGGTCGGGGCGATGTTGAGGTCGCCGCCGACGATCAGCGGCTCCCCCGGATCACGCGTCTCCGCGAGCCAGCGTGACACTCGCTCATACCACGCCAGCTTGCCGTCGTAGAACGGGCTACCGACGACCCGGCCGTTCGGGCCGTACAGCGTCACGATCCTGCTTCCGTCGACGAGGGCACTCAGCATCCTGGCCTCGACGAAGGGATTGAAGTCCTCCTCGCTGAAGTCCGCTGTCGAGCCCGGCCCGCTGTCGCGGACCGGTCCGTCCCCGAAGTTCGTGACGACGTCCTCGACGCGCATGCCCTGCCGCGTCGCGATCGCGACGCCGTTCCAGCGGCCCTCGCCGTGGTGGAGGAGGTCGTAACCGGCCATCGCGAACGGCATGATCGGCGCGTCGGCGTCGGTCAGCTTCGTCTCTTGCATGAGCAGGACGTCGGGCGCGGCTCGCTCCAGCCACCCCTCGACCTTCTCCTGGCGGGCCTTGAGCGAGTTGACGTTCCACGTTGCGATCCGCACGTCAGAACCTTCGGCCGCGCTGGCGGTCCAGGTCGAATGCGGCCGTATCGGCGACGGCCATGACCGCCATGGTTCCTGCCTGGACCGGGTCCGAGACGACGAGATCGACGTGCTCAGTGATCGACCCGACCATGTTCAGCGAGATGATCGGGATGCCGAGCGCCCGGATCTCGTCGGCCGCCACGCTGATGTCGCCGCCCATGATCGAACCCGCCAGGACCAGCAACCGTGCCCGCGGCAGGTCGGCCACAGCCCGGACCGCGGCCGCGATCTCGGCCTCGCCGACGAGGGCGATCGTGTCGACGCTGATCCGCTCCCCGCGCAGGTTGTGGCGGTCCGCCTCGCTCACGGCCCCGAGCGCGACCTGGGCGACCTGCGCCCCGCCGCCGATCACGATGATCCGCTTGCCAAAGATCCGCTCGAGGGCGCGTGTGAGGTGGACCGCTCGAACGTCATCGAGGTCCTCGAGGAGCGCGACCAGATCGGCATCGGCGAGTCCCTCGACCTCGATCTCGATCTCCGCGACCGCCGGCGTCCTGTTCCGTTCCGCGACCCTGCGGACCGTGGACATCGTCCGGATCCGGCCGCCGGCAAGGGCGATCCGCGCGGCAATCGTGGCGATCGCCTCCGGCCGATCGACGTGGTCGAGGCGCAGGGCGACCGCGGGCGGAGCGGCGGACGTCCGCCGGGGCATGGACTGGCGCTCCGTCAGCGCGAGGTGATGTCGGCGATCGACATCCGCCCGGGATCGCCGTCGAGATCCGCGTCGTGCGCCTCATACCCGAGGCCGAGCGCGTCGAAGGTCTCGCGGGTGATGGTCGGATCGCTCGTCTCGAGCATCAGCTCGCCGTTCGTGTCCTCGGCGATGCCGACGATCCCGGCGATGTTGACGCCGCGATCGGCGAGGGCCGTGGCCATCCGGGCGAGCGCACCCGGCCGATCGTCGAGCTTGACCGTGAACCAGACCGACACCCGGGCACCTCCTGTGCGGTCGATGGTACCCGGCGACGGCCATTGCCGGCCGCTACCCTGCGTCGTATGGCTCCGAATCCGGCCGGCCCCGCCGCCGCGCCTCGCGTCCAGATCTTCGGGCTCGAGAACGACCAGGCGACCCGCGCGGCGATCCGCTTCTTCAAGGAGCGTCGCTTCGAGATCCACCTCGTCGATCTCCGCCGCAAGCCGATCGCTGCCGGCGAGCTGCGACGTTTCGTGCAGCGTCTGGGCGCTGCCGCGCTCCTCGATACCGGTAGCCGGGCCTATCGAGATGCGGGTCTCGGCTACCTGTCGATGGACGAGGCGGGCATCGTCGAGCGGCTCCTGGCCGACCCTCGCCTGCTTCGTCTGCCCCTCGTCCGCTACGGCGAGGCTGTCAGCGCCGGCCCGGCCGACGGGTCCTGGAGAGCGTGGCTCACGCCCGACCGCGAAGCCCGACCCAGATGAGCCCGATGCCGATCGCGACCGCGATCGCGCCGATCACAGTCCAGGTGGAATCGCCGGACATGAATCCGCTGCCGGGCAGCAACCCCGATCCCTGGGCGATCCAGACCGCGCCGGTTGCGACGATGACGGCGCCTCCGATCGCGCGCGTTCGATGCATCGTGCCTCCTCCGCTGCCATGCTAGTCCGATGAGCGGTCGACGGTCCTCAGACGTGCCCAGCGACCATCCGACCACCGATCCAACCCCTGAGTCCGACGCCGGCCAGGGCGCGGGTGCGCCACCCCAGGTAGAGCGGCGCAGCGGCCGCATCGTGATACGGCGCGAAGCGGGCGAGCGGATCGGGAAGCCCGCGGCCACCGCCGACGAGCAGTTCCTCGAGCGAAAGCCAGTCGATCGGCCGGCGTTCGTCGACAGCGATCCGTGGCGGGCCCTCCGGATCCTGTCCGAATTCGTCGAGGGCTTCGATGCGCTCGCGGCCGTCGGACCGGCCGTCACGGTCTTCGGCTCGGCGAGGGTGACCGAGACCGACCCGGCCTACGACCTGGCCCGGACGATCGCCCGGAAGCTGGCGGAGAGCGGCTTTGCGATCATCACCGGCGGCGGGCCCGGGGTCATGGAGGCCGCGAATCGAGGCTGCCGCGAGGGTGGCGCGCTGTCGGTCGGTTGCAACATCGAGCTGCCTCACGAGCAGGGCCTCAACCCGTACGTGGATCTCGGCGTGGAGTTCCGCTACTTCTTCGCTCGCAAGACGATGTTCGTGAAATACGCCGACGCGTTCGTCATCCTGCCGGGCGGCTTCGGGACGCTCGACGAGCTGTTCGAGGCGCTGACGCTCATCCAGACCGGCAAGGTGCGCGACTTCCCGGTCGTGCTTGTCGGGACACAGTACTGGCGGGGCCTGCTCGACTGGATGCGCAAGGTCCAGCTGCCGGCCGGCGCGATCACCGAGTCGGACCTCGACCTGCTGCAGCTGACGGACGACGCCGACGAGGTCGTGCGAATCGTGCGGGCCTATGCCGCGCGAGGCCACGACGACATCTCCTCCGAGGCGGAGCTTCGCTAGCGACCTTGCCTCGCGCTCAGGACGGGACCGCGATCTCGATCCGGCCGCCCCGCACGCGGACCGGGTAGTAGCGCAGGCGGCGGACGCGGGTGAGGCGGCGGGCTTCGGCCTTGAGCCCGGGCGGGTCGACCTTCGGCTCGCGCCCCGCCAGCGACCAGGTCGGGTGGTAGACGCCTTCCGGATCGAGCCCGCCGGTCGTCGGCATCCGCACTGGATCGCCGGAGCAGAGGTCGAATTGCCCTTCGTGGAGCGGACACGCGACGACGCATCCGTCGAGCGTCCCGATCGATAGCGGCGCCGCCATGTGCGGGCAGCGATCGTCGACGGCCACGATGCCGTTCGGGGTGTGGGCGACGAGGATGTCGAGATCACTCTTCGTCACCCGCCGCATCGCTCCGGGCGGCAGGTCCGCAACGTCCAATAGGGGCTCGTACCGCGCGGTGTCCGTACCCGGTGCGGCCAGCCGGAGCGGAAAGGAGGCGGGGATCGGGTCCACGATCCGATCCTAGCGCACGAAACGACAACGGCCCCGGCTCGATGTCCGAGCCGGGGCCGTTGTGAGGAGGGGTGAGCGTCAGTCGCTTGTGGGAAGCGGCGGCCGCTTCGGGTCGACACCAGATGCGCTGACCGGGGCCGGGGCCTGGTTGGCCGACCGGAGCGGCAGCTCCCGCATGAAGAGCGCGGCGACGACGGCGAGGACGCCCGTCGTGACGCCGATCCAGAAGGTCGAGGCGATCGCCAGGCTGATCGCGTTGTTGAAGGCTTGGTCGAACTGTGGGACGAACGGCTCGATGAAGGCCTTGAACTGGTCGGGGGCGGCGGTGAGAACCGCGTGACCGAAGCTCTGTCCGACACCGGTCAGCTTGTTCGGGTCGATGCCGCCCGCGGTGAGTTGCTGGAAGCCGGCTTCGGCCGCCGGCCGGACCGCCTCCGGGACCTGGGCCAGGAGCTGGTCCTTCACCGGGCCGAGCTGCTTCGGCAGTTCGGCCGTGAGGACCGAGCCGAAGGTCGTGCCCGCTATCGCCAGCCCGATCGATCCGCCGATCTGGCGGAAGAACGTGAGGTTGCTGGTCGCGACGCCGAGCTTGTTGAACGGAACCGCGTTCTGGACAATGATCGTGAAGACCGACAGCGATGGACCGATGCCGAGACCGGCGATGAACATCCAGACGAAGAGCGCGGGATACGACGTATCGGCCCGCAGCTGCGTCATCAGCCCGATGCCGACGACGATGGCGACCAGGCCGGTCAGGACGATCGCCTTGTACTTGCCGGTCCGTGACACCAGGGCGCCGGCGACGATCGAGCTGCCGATGAGCCCGACGAGGAGCGGGAAGATCAGGTAGCCGGAGTTCGTCGCCGACTCGCCGCGAACGACCTGGAACCAACGCGGCAGGAAGATGATCGCCCCGAAGAACCCGAAGCTGACGAGGAACGTCGACAAGATCGACGAGACGTAGGTCCGGTTGCGCCAGAGGTCGAGGGGGACGATTGCCTCCTTCGCCCGCGACTCGACGAAGACGAAGAGCGCGCTGAGGATCAGGCCGATCGCGATGAACCCGCCGACCGTCGGCTCGGTCCAGTCGTTCGCGACCAGGCTGGAGCCCACGACGTGGACGCCCGACTTGTTCGTCAGGCCGACGAGCAGGAAGCCGATGCCGATCGTGAAGACCAGTGCGCCGAGATAGTCGAAGGATCGCGACGCGCCGGCCCGCTTGATCGTCGGCAGCAGGCGCCAGATGACGGCCAGGCTGATCAGGCCGATCGGGATGTTGACGTAGAAGATCCAGTGCCATGAGACGTGGTCCGTCAGGAAGCCGCCCAGGGCGGGCCCGATCAGGAACGAGATCCCGAAGACCGCTCCGAACAGGCCCTGGTACTTGCCGCGCTCGGCCGGGCTGAAGAGGTCGCCGATGACCGCGAGCGAGATCGGGAAGAGCGCACCGGCGCCCAGGCCCTGGATGCCGCGGAACAGGATCAGCTGCCACATCTCCTGGCTGAGGCCGGACAGGGCCGAGCCCAGGAGGAACAACGAGATGCCGATCATCAGCATCGGCCGTCGCCCGTAGATGTCCGAGAGCTTGCCGTAGAACGGGACCGTGATCGTGCTCGTCAGGAGATAGATCGTGACGACCCACGTGTACAGGTCGTTGCCACCCAGATCAGTCACGATCCGCGGGAGCGCCGTTCCGACGATCGTCTGGTCGAGGGCCACGAGGAACAGGCCGAGAAGGACTGCACCGAGGATCTCGAGCTTCGCGCGTTGGCTCAGCCCGAGGGCCGGGTCCTCCGCGACGCTTGGTGTGGACCCGCCTGTCTCGGCGGGGAAGGCTTCCATGAGTCTCAGTCCCTTCCTTCGGTTCTGGGGTGAAGGTGGTCGTGGCCGGCGACATAGTCCGGCCCGAATTCGGCGACGACGGCCTCGCGGAGGTCGTCGAGGGCCGTCGCGACGCGACCCAGCTGCGTCGGGGTGAGATGGCCGAGAATCGCCTGCAGTCGATCCTGCTTGATCGCCTCGATCTCCTCGAGGGCCTGGACGCCATGGGGGGCAATCCTGACGAGGACCACGCGCCGATCGTCCGCTACCCGGACGCGCTCGACGAGCCCCCGCTCCTCCATTCGATCGACGATGCCGGTCGCGTTACTGAACGACACATCAAGGAGGTCCGCCATCCGGCTCATCGGCAGGTCGCCGTGATGCTGGAGCAGCCACATGACGTGCATATGGGTCATGCTGACCCCGGCCTTGACGAGACGACCCGTACCCGCGCAGCGGAATCCCGCGATCATGTCGTGGATGCCGGAGGCAATTCGCGCCTGGGGTGCGTCGTCACCGACAGTTGTGGCCGCATCAATAGTTCGCATGACCTGAATAATCTAGCGCCTGGCAACCATCGCGTCAACATGGATCATCAACACCCCGAATCGGAGGAGGTCGCCCATGCGCTTCGCGCTCATGACCGAGCCCCAGCAGGGCCTCACCTATGACGAACAGCTGGCGATCGTCCTGCGGGCCGAGGCGGCCGGCTTCGAAACATTCTTTCGTTCGGACCACTACCAGAGCTTTCCCGGTCCGGCGGGCCAGCCGACGACGGACGCCTGGGCGGTCCTCGCCGGGCTGGCGCGTGAGACGGAGCGAATCGGTCTCGGAGTGCTCGTCTCCCCTGTGACCTTCCGACATGCGGGCAATCTCGCCAAGGTCGTCACGACCGTCGACCACATGTCTGGCGGCCGCATCGAGCTCGGGCTCGGAGCCGGCTGGAACGACGACGAGCATCGCCAGCTCGGGCTGCCGTTCCCGCCGATCTCGGAACGGGCAGATCTCCTCGAGGACAACCTCGCGATCCTCCACGGCCTGTGGGGCGAACCGGACGGCTGGTCGTACGCCGGCAAGAGGGTGAAGATCGCGGACGCGCTGTTCTATCCCAAGCCGGTCGACGTCCCGGGGCGCCCGCGCCTTCGGAACGGCGCGGCCCGGCCGCGGCTCCTCGTCGGCGGGGAAGGCTCGCCTCGCTCAATGCGGATCGCCGCCCGCTTCGCCGACGAGTTCAACCTCTCGTCGTCGTCACCGGACCGCGCGCGCGAGAAGTTCGCCGCTCTGTCAGCCACGTGCGAGGCAGCCGGCAGGGATCCGGCGTCGCTGACCCGATCGACGATGGCCGGCGTTCTCATCGGCCGCGACAAGACCGAGTACAAGCGCAGGCAGCACGACCTGCTGACCGCGTTCGACAACGTCGACGCGGGAGAGGAGTGGTTCCAGGCCCGCGGCGAGCGCTGGCTCATCGGCACGCCCGACCGCGCCCGCGAGATGGTCGCCCGCTTCGCCGAGGCCGGCGCAGAGCGGATCATGCTCCAGGACTTCGTCCCGCGAGATCTCGAGATGATCGACCTGATGGCCGACGTCTTGTTCTAGGCCCGGGTCGCCGCATGGGCAGCACGTAGCGCCCGACCGGGCCCCCACAGCCCGAGCCGGGCGCCTGGCTGTGCCCCCCGGCGCCTTTCGTGCCAATTGCCCGCCCAGTGAGCATTAATCACGGAGTCTGTGTCAGACGACCACCACGAAGGCATGTGGCGCGAAATCCCGCCTCTGATCAGGCGGCTCACGCTCAGTGCGGACGGGAGGCTCGGCTGACCCTGTGACGTGCGCTCATGGGGCGGTCACTTGTCACAAACCAGACGCTGCGGCGCCCTTCAGTCCGCCTAGTCGGCCGCGGCGGCGGCTTCGGCGTAGCGGGGGTCGTCGCGGCGGATCGGGTCGGGGTTCGTGCCGCGGGCGCGGGCGAGGCGCTCGGTGAGCAGCTGGAGCGGGGTCGCCGTGCCGAGCAGTGCCGCGACCGGCGCGGGGAGGTCCGGCGCCTCGTAGACGAGAAGCCGGCCGAGGGGAGTGAGTGACGGCTCGAGCTCGTCGTCGAGATCGGCGGCCAGGATCGCCGCCGTCCGGAGCTCGAGAACGCGCGCCCCGGCGAGTGCCTGGCGGGCCCGAAGAAGTCGATCCGTCCGCGCGTCTCGGTCGGCAAGGATGAGGACGAGACCGGTTGCGCCGTCCGTCGACGGGAGGTGACCGTGGAGGAACGTCTCGAGATCTCGCATCGCTGACGGCAGCCACGAGGCCTCCTCGACCTTGATGACGAGCTCCCGGGCGGCCGCTCGATCCGCCCCCGACGCGACCACGAGCAGGGTTCGCGCATCCGCCAGACCGGCCGCGATCGCCTCGGCGCCGGCCTCGTCGCGCGTGCCAGCGGACAGCAGCGACGCGACATCGTCGGCGGCGACGGATCGCCCCGACAGGTGGGCACCGCCCGCGGTCGCCACGACCATCGGCGAGACGTAACCGACGGTGTGGCACCAGCTGTGGTCGACTTCGACTGTCTCAACCGTGATCTCGGCGAGCTGTCCACCCGGCGAGCCGCCGCTCGCGGTGATCATCGCGGTCCGGGCACCGGCCGCGCCAGCGGCGGCGATGGCACGGTTCGTCGCGCCCGTCCCGCCTTCGTGCGACACGCCGATGACGAGCCCTCGCGACGGGGGATCCAGGGCCAGCTCGAGGGCCTGCGCCGCCATCACCGAGCCGACGCCTCCGTGCATGCCCGCCGCCCGGATCGCATCGGTCAGGATCTCCACGATGCCCATCGCCGCGTGCTCGCTCGTGCCGCAGCCGGTGACGACGATTGGTTCGCCTGCGCTGGCCGCCTGGCCGACCGCACCCGCGAGCTGGCCGGCGGGGCCGTGTGGATCGGCGAAGCGGTCGAGGATTCGCCGGGCGACCGACGGCTCGGCCGCGATCATGTCCGTCATGTGATACGGCGGGCCGTCGCGGAGGGACGGCTGCGGGCAATAGGCCCATGGATCGGGCGCGGCGGCCAGCGGCGCTCTCGGGTCGAAATCCGTCATCGCGACAGTATTGCGCGGTTGGTCAGCCGCGATTCCCCGCCGACCGCGGGATGAGCCCGAGGCGCTTGAGCGGACCGTACCGGAACCATGCCCGCCCGACCAGCAGTCCGACTGGCACCGGGCCATAACGCCGCGAGTCGATTGGCTGGCCCATCCCGGCCGCCATCAGCTCAGCATCCGGTGCGTCCGACAGGAGCCAGGCTTCTTCGGAGGCGAGGATGAGGAATCCGTCGGCGTATGGCACGCGATCGCCTGGACCCGCGGCGACACGCTTGATCGCCAACTCGTCCGAGTCCGGCTCGCGGAACACGACGACCGAGCCGCGCCGCGGCCAGCGATCGATCGTCGGATCGACGAGCAGCCAATCACCGGCCTCGATCGCGGGGCTCATCGAAGCTTCCGTGACGGCTACGCGCCACGGACCGCGGGCCCGCTCCCCGAAAGGTGCGGGCCGTTGGGCAGGTTCCTCCTCGCGCGTCAGCTGGGGCGGCCGGCGACCCGGGTTTTCTCTTCGCCGCCGGTCGCCTTCCAGGCCTCGTCGATCTCGTCGATCATGTCGAGCAGCTTCTTCGAGTCGGCCGCGTCGGTCGACGCCTTGACCTTCGAGGCCTGCTTCGTCGCGTTCCAGAAGAGCTCGTGGAGGTTCGGCACCTTTTCGAGGTGCTCAGGCTTGAAGTAGTCGTGCCAGAGGACGTCGAGGTGGTGCTTGACCAGCTCGGCCCGCTCCTCCTTGATCGCGACTGCCCTCGTCCGGAAGGTCTCGTCCGCATTCGCGGCGTACTTCTCGTTGATCTTGTGGCAGGACTCGGCTTCGATCCGGGCCTGCTCGGGGTCGTACACGCCACAGGGCAGATCGCAGTGGGCGCGAGCGACGGTCGCCGGGACCAACCATCGACTGAGTCGGGACATCGGGACTCCTTCTGGGGCTGAAGTCTCTGAGCGGTCGCGGAATGGGCGACAACGCTTCCAGTCGAAGTGTCCGAGCGGAATCGGTGCCTGTCAAACGCTCGGCACCCGGCCCGATATCCAGCGGCGGTGGCTCATCCCCTCTAGCGCAAAGGGATGAGTCGTTGCCAGCCCGAAGCGACCCGAGGCCCAGGCGGTTCGGGTGGTTATGGGCACAGGGGCCCGACAGGGATGGTTGGCCAATCGAAATCGCGATCGTGCCATCGATCCGCTACCCCGAGGACCTGATGCCCCCGACCTTCGACATTTCCGGCGCCGCCCCACGACGCCAAGCCCGGACCGCATCCCAGCGCGGCTTCCGTCTCGTCCTGGCGCTGGTGACCCTGCTGGTCCTGGCCCCGCTCAACGCACTCGCCGCCCCCGCCCGCAATTCAGATGACGTCGCACGGGTGGCCGCGCCGATCACATGTGCGGACGGAACGTACCTCGCCGAATACTTCGACGAGATGGACCTGGCACCGGCCCGTCTCGTGAAGACCCGCTGCGAAACCAAAGTCAGCGAGGAATACGGTCTCCTCGGCCCGGGCTTCGGTCTGCGCGACAACTGGTTCAGCGTCCGCTGGACCAAGCGCGCCAGTTTCAAGGCTGGGACCTATACGTTCTCGTACTCCGCGGACAACGGCATCCGGGTCTGGATCGACGGCGTCCGGATCATCGCCCACTGGGCCGACGGCGGAAGCGGCACCGTCGATCGAAAGTTGACGGCCGGCTTCCACGTCGTGAAGGTCGAGTACTTCGAGGACGCCGGATCCGCCAACGTCGCCTTCTCGCACAAAGTGAAGGCTCCGACGCCCGTCCCACCTCCAGTTCCCCCGCCCGTCCCGACTCCGGTTCCCCCGCCCGTCCCGACTCCGGTTCCCACCCCCGTTCCGACGCCCGTCGTCACCCCGACCCCGACGCCGGTCGTCACCCCGACCCCGACGCCGGTCGTCACCCCGACCCCGACGCCGGTCGTCACCCCGACCCCGACGCCGGTCGTCACCCCGACCCCGACGCCGGTCGTCACGCCCGTCCCCACGCCCGTCGCTACTCCGGTTCCGACACCGGTCCCGACGCCCGCTACCTGCGCCGACGGCACCTTTTTCGCCCAGTACTACGACGAGATGGCCCTGGCCGACTCCCTCTTCGCAGGCAGCCAGTGCGAGGCCACGATTGCCAAGAACTGGGGAGTCGGCGCTCCGGGCTTCGGCCTGCGCGACAACTGGTTCAGCGTCCGCTGGACATCGCTCAGTTCGTTCACCGCGGCCAACTACGACTTCACCCTTGCAGCCGATGACGGCGCCCGCCTGTACATCGATGGCGTCCTCGTCCTCGATCGCTGGGCGAGCCTGGGCTCGGCGACCGTCGCCCGTGCCATGACCGCTGGGATGCACACCGTCAAGGTCGAGAGCTTCGAAAACGCTGGCGACGCCTCCGCGTCACTGTCGTTCGCCGTCCAGGCGGCAGCCACACCCACCCCGGTCCCGACAGCTGTTCCCACTCCCGCTCCAACTGTGGTGCCGACGCCAACGCCTGCCCCCACCGCAACGCCCGCGCCGACGGCCACCCCGGCCCCGACGCCCACTCCCGGCCTGCCGACGCCCGTATCGTGCTCGACGCCGCTGTCCACGCTGGTCAATAACGCCGCTTCGGGCGCGACGCTCAACCTAGCCTCCTGCGTCTACACCAGCGGCATCGACATCCGCAAGGCGATCCGGCTGTACGGCGGGACGTACCGCC
>JBBSCI010000032.1:0-22412 GCA_038250445.1 Candidatus Limnocylindrales bacterium
CCACCGTCCGGCGATAGGCCGCCCAGACGGCCTCTGAGAGGACCGTTCGCAGTCGCCCGGATTCGAGCTCGTGGAGAGCCGCGGCGCTGGTCCCACCCGGCGAGGTCACCATGTTTCGGAGCTCCGCCGGATGCATCCCCGACTGCTTCGCGAAGAGCGTGCTTCCTTCGAGGGTCTCGATGACGAGGTCATGGGCGACGTGGCGGGGGAAGCCCAGATGGACCGCGGCGTCGATGAGCGCCTCCATGACGAGGAAGACGTACGTTGGCCCCGTCCCGCTGACGGCCGTGGCCATCGCCACGAATTTTTCGTCATCGACCTCGAGCTGGGCGCCGAGCGCGCCGAGCAGCGTCGCGGCCTGCTCGCGCTGCTCGGGGGTCGTCTCCGGCGTCGGATACCAGACGGTCATGCCCTTGCCGAGGCGAGCCGGCGTGTTCGGCATCGCCCGGATGACCTGGTCGTGGCCGAGCGTCCCCATCAGGGCGGCAGTGGTGGCACCCGCGATGACCGATAGGACGAGCTGCCCGCGACGTAGGTGCGGACCGATCTCCCCGCCGACCTTACCGAGCATCTGAGGCTTGATGGCGAACAGCACGACATCGGCGCCGTCGATCGCCGTCACGTTGTCAGCGACCACCCGGATGCCGTATTCGCGCTCGAGATGGTCGCGCCGCTCCGACCGTGGATGGCTGGCGACGACCTGGGCGGGATCGACCAGTGAGCCTCGGAGCAGGCCGGCGATCATCGCCTCGGCCATGACGCCGGAGCCGACGGTGGCGATCGTTCGGTTCGCCAGTGAAGCCATCGACGGAGTATCGCACGGTGCGACCGGCCGCCCGCCGCACCGTTGCGACACGCGTCAGGGGCGTGCTTCGCCGAGCAGGAAGAAGCGGCCCGTCGTGCTGACGCGTGCGTCGCTGAAGCCGGCAGTACGAAGGGCATCCTCCAGCTCGAGCGGCTCGCGGAAGACCTTGACGATCGTGAACTCGCGGCCGTCGTCAAGGCGACGAACCGCGAGGTCCGCGTCCGGCTCCGGGTTGTCTGCCGCCCCGGACTGCGGGTCGGGCAGAGAGTCGATGAAGACGAGGATCCCGCCGGGCTTCAGCCAGCGGCGCGCGAGGGCGAGGAAGTCTTCGGTCCTCGGCCGCGGGACGTGGCTCAGCCAGAAACCGCAGAAGAGCGCGTCGACCTGGCGGTCGGGCTCAGCCCACGCATCGCGGATGTGGAGATGCGCTCGCAGGCGGTGGGCGACGAGCCGTTCCCGGGCGCGCTCGAGGGGGGCCTCGGCGGCGTCGTAGAGCGACAGCTCGCCCTTCGACGCGAGGAGCGGCGACCACCAGCCGGTCCCGGCGGCCAGCTCAACGATCTCGCCGCTGATCGGCAGTCCGTCGAGCCACGTCCCGGCCCCATCAAGTTCGGCGTTCCATGCGGCATCGTGGATCGGTCCGCGTGCGTACCGGCCGCGGCGCAGGTACCAATCGTCGTACTCGCCGGCCCGTGCCTCGTAGTAGGCGAGCATCTCCTCCCCGCGATCCGGCGTCTCTACCGGCGCCGCTGCTGCCGCTCCCCTCGCGACGATCGCGTCACGGAGCCGGAACTTGAGGAATGGGTTCTCGCCGGCCCGGCTGAGGCAGTCCGGGCAGAGCTGGGCCCAGCCCTCGAGGTCATCGGGCGAGCGCGTGGCCCAGGCGCGCCCGCACCACAGGCAGTCGAACGTCGCGCGCGGCGCCGCCACTGGCTGTCCCACTTAGCCGAGCGGCGTCCAGCTGCCCGGCGGCGCGGTCTCGATGAATGCGTCGGGATCGAAGATCTCGGCGAGCATCTCGATGCCGTCGAGGACGCGCGGCCCGGGACGCGAGAAATAGGCCGAGCCGTCGACGGCGAAGACGTTGCCACGGCTGACCGCCTCGATGGACGTCCAGCCGATCGGGCGCGGTGTCCGCTCCCATTCGGCCACGGTCTCGGCCAGGTGGTAGCCGCAGGGCATGAGGACGATCATCTCGGGATCCACGTCGATGACCGACTGCCAGTCGGTCTCGCGTGACGCCTGCCCGTCCTGGCCGAGAAGGTCCCAGCCGCCGGCCCGGCGGACCTGCTCGGGTATCCAGTGGCCGAGGGCGAACGGCGGGTCGAGCCACTCGAGCCCGACGATCCGCGGCGCCTCGTGGCCGTCCTTGCGCCGTTCGTGTGCGCGCGTCTCGACGATCCCGAGGCGGGTCCTGAGGCTCTCGACGAGCTCGACCGCCTCGTCTTCGGCGTCGGTCATCGCCCCGACCGTCGAGATGGTGTTGAAGATGCCCTCGATCGAGGTCGGCTCGAGCGACACGACCGTGATGTCGGCGTCGATCGCTCGCGCGACCTCGTTGACCTGGCGGTAGCTGACCGCGCAGACCTGGCAGAGCTCCTGGGTCAGGATCAGGTCGGGATGCGCCTCCTCGAGCGCGGCTTCGTCGAGCGTGTACAGAGAAGAGCCGCGGTGGACCGCATCGCTCACCATCCGATGGATGTTGCTGCTGCTCTTCGTCGCCAGGTCGAAGACGCTGCTCGTCATCACCGGCGTCCCGACGACCTCTGGCGGCCAGTCGCACTCGTGGGTGACCCCGACGAGCTCGTCAGCCAGCCCGAGGGCGGCGACGATCTCGGTAGCCGATGGCAGGAGTGAAACGATTCTCATCGGTGTCGCCGCCTCTTGGGAACCGGCAACCTCAGCGTAGAACCGCCTCCCGCCCCCCGAGGCGCGAGGCGGAGCTCCGCGACGCCATCAAGCCGAGGGTTTTTCTGCGTCCACCGCTGCGCGCGCCGCCACCTTGTCGGTGTACCAGGTCGCGTCGATCGCGGTGTACTGGGCCCACTCGGTCGGGAGCGACTCCTCCGGAAAGATCGCGTTGACCGGGCATTCGGGCTCGCAGGCGCCGCAGTCGATGCATTCGTTCGGGTCGATGAAGAGCTTCCGGTCGACGCCTTCCTCGTAATGGATGCAATCCACCGGGCAGACCGACACGCACGAGATGTCGAGCACATCTATGCACGGCTCGGCGATCACATAGGTCATTTCGTCACTTCTCCTCGACCAGCGGGACCCGACCCCGGTGCGGACCCGAAGCGTACCACCGGCACGCTCACGGAGCGGGTGACGGCCGCACGATCCGGATCGGTACGACCATCCCCTTCTGCCAATGGCCCGGGATGTGGCAACCGATCGACAGTGCCCGTTTGGCGGCGTCGGATGGGACCGACCAGGTGAGGTCGACGCGCTGGCCCGATGCGACAACCACGCGGATGCCGGCGACGTCCGGCGGGACGCTCACGATCGGCGTCGGCCCCGGCGGGTGTTCGGCGACGGCGGCTTCGGCAGCCTCCCAGGCATCTTGGACCGCCGCGTCGCCGATGACCACCTCGTGGATCTCCAGGCCGCCGTTGACGACGTGGAGGAGGACGGTCTCGCCGGCGACGAAGTCGACGGGATCGGGCAGGAACTGCCAGTCCTTGGCGATGATGTTGACGTCGCGCGGCGCGGTTGCGCTGCCGGGCGAGATCGGCGGCGTGGCCGGAGCCGGGCCCGCCTCGCAGGCGGCGACGAAGGCCGCGATCAAGACCGGCGTCGCGGCGAGCGTCGCCAGCCGCGAGACGTGGGGAACGATCACGGCCGGAGTCTAGTCGGCCTGGCCGGCGGCCCCGGTCTTCGGCTCGGCACTATCTGTATCGCTTCGCTTGAGGCCGATTGATGCCCGGTCGAGCTTCCGCAGACCCTCGGTCGCCCTTTTCGGGGGTGCGGTCGCTCGTGCGACGTCCGGAGGCCCTCACGAGCCGGGAGCCGGTCCGACCCTCGAACCCTGATCGTTCCGCATGGTTGGAACGATCGGCGGAGTCGACTCGCGCGCCCGCCGCGACAGGTCTGCAGATCGCTTGACATGCGCGCAGGGCGGGCCGCAATCTGCGGCCACCTCGAATGCTGAGCCGCGGCGCCCCCGACCGCTGCGGCCACGTGTCCGTCACCGCGATCCGGCCGTTCGACCTCCCACATGTCCGAGGTTTCCGCTTGGCGCTTCAAACTGAATCGGTCGACCTTCATGCCGGAACGTCGACGTCGGTTCCGGCGGTCAGGCTCGAGGCCGTCACAAAGGCCTTCGGCGAGGTCGTCGCGGTCGACGGCATCGACCTCGACGTGCGCGACGGCGAGTTCTTCTCGATGCTCGGGCCGTCGGGATCGGGTAAGACGACCACGCTCCGGATGATTGCCGGCTTCGAGCTCCTAACGTCGGGCCGAATCCTCCTCCACGGACAGGACGTCAGCCGCCAGGCGCCGTTCGAGCGCGACGTCAACACGGTGTTCCAGGACTACGCCCTCTTTCCCCACCTGAGCGTCGCCGATAATGTCGCGTACGGCCTCGTCGTGAAGAAGGTGCCCCGCGACGAGCGGACGCATCGTGTCGCCGATGCCCTCCGGATGGTCCGCCTCGAGGGCTTCGACAAGCGCAAGCCAGGCCAGCTGTCGGGCGGCCAGAGGCAACGGGTGGCCCTCGCCCGCGCGCTCGTGAATCGGCCGCGCGTATTGCTCCTGGACGAGCCGCTCGGCGCCCTCGACCTGAAGCTCCGGGAGGAGATGCAGATCGAGCTGAAGTCGATCCAGCAGGCGGTCGGGATCACCTTCATCTACGTGACCCACGACCAGGAGGAGGCGCTCACGATGAGCGACCGGCTGGCCGTCTTCAACAACGGGCGCATCGAGCAGGTCGGGGCGCCGGCCGACGTCTACGAACGGCCGGCCACTCGCTTCGTCGCGGGGTTCGTCGGTACATCGAACCTCCTGACCGGCGAGGTCGCCAAGACGATTGTCGGCGAGTCGGGCACGTTCACCGTGCGGCCGGAGAAGATCCGCCTCTGTGAACCTGATGAAACGGTGGGTTCCGACGAGATTTCCGCGCTCGGTCACATTCGGCAGGTTGTCTACCTAGGGCCGGACACCCGCTTCTACGTTCCACTCGACGTCGGCGGCGAGCTCGTCGTCACCCAGCAGAACCTGGCGACCTCCTCGATGGAGGCTCTCGCCTTGCAGGGCAAGGCTGTCCGCCTGATCTGGAAGCGACAGCACAACTGTCCCGTCGGGGCCGACGGGGACCGATAGCGCCGCCCGGGCAGTCCGTCGCGGCTGGAGGAGGAGCATGGACACGCGAAGGATCGCAGGGGCGATCGCAGCGGTGGCGCTCGTCGCGGGCGCCTGTACGGCTGGGACCACCGGCGGCTCGCCACAGGGCAGTGCGCAGGCGCCGAAGCCGAGCGTGCCGGCATCGGTCGGGGCGACCGAGGGCGCGCTCAATCTCGTCGCCTGGACCGCGTACGTGGTGGGCGGCAGCGGCGGCGAACCCGTGCCCGACGGTGGGTACGACTGGGTCACCCCGTTCGAGACGGCGAGCGGCTGCAAGGTCAAGGTGAAGGTCGGTGGCAGCTCGTCCGAGATGGTCCAGTTGATGAAGACCGGCGAGTACGACGGCGTGTCGGCGTCGGGCGACGCGACGCTTCGCCTCATCGCCGGTGGCGACGTCGCAGCCGTCAACACCGACCTGATTCCGAACTACAAGAACGTCTTCGACGGGCTGAAGAACCAGCCCCACAACTCAATTGCCGGCACGGCCTACGGCGTCCCGCATGGTCGCGGTGCCAACTTGCTGATGTTCAACACCGATGTTGTCCCCGCGACCACCGACAGCTGGAGCGTCGTCTTCGACGGCGGCGCCGCGTACAAGGGCAAGGTCACGGCCTACGACTACGAGATCTACATCGCCGACGCCGCCGTCTATCTGATGGCGACGAAGCCGGATCTCAAGATCACCAATCCCTACTCGCTTGACGAGACCCAGTTCAAGGCCGCCGTCGACCTGCTCAAGGAGCAGCGCAAGAACATCACCCGCTACTGGGGCACCGCCCAGGACGAGATCGACGCGTTCACCAGCGGCGATATGGCCGTCGGAACGACCTGGCAGTACCAGGCCGGCGTCCTCGAAGCCGCCAAGGTCCCCGTCAAGGCCATCCTGCCGAAGGAAGGGTCAACCGGCTGGTCCGACACGTGGATGATCGCCTCCAAGGCGAAGCACCCGAACTGCATGTACAAGTGGATGGACTACATCATCTCGCCGCTGGCCAACGCCCAGGCAACGGTCTGGTTCGGCGAGGCGCCGGTCAGTCAGGCAGGATGTGATGAGGCCGAGAAGCTGTCGGCCGGCCATTGCACGCTGTTCCATGCGACCGACGAGGCCTACTTCAAGAAGGTCTGGTACTGGAACACGCCGACGAAGGAGTGCCTCGACGGTCGGGGCCCCATCTGCACCGACTTCGCCCAGTGGACCCAGGCCTGGACGGAAGTCAAGGGCTGACGTCCGCGCCCCGGCATCCTGCGCTCCGGCGGTCGCCTCGCGGCCGTCGGAGCCCCTGAACCTCCGATGACCTCGGAACCGGCGGCCGCGCAACCCCGGAGCCCGCTGCGACGAATCGCCGCGGGCCTCTATCGACATCCCCGGGCCCAGCTCAGCCTGCTACTGGCCGCCCCGCTCGGCTGGCTCGTCATCGCCTATCTCGGGGCGCTGACGCTCCTCTTGATCTCTGCGCTGTGGCGGCTCGATCCGTTCACCGGCAACATCGTCACCGAGCCGTCGCTGGATAACTTCGCGACGATCTTTGGGAACGACATCTACCGGACCATCGCCGTCCGGACCGTTCTGTTCGCTGCGGCGGTCACGATCACGGACGTGATCCTGGCCTTCCCGATCGCCTACTACATGGCACGGGTCGCCTCGCCGCGCATTCGGAGCCTGCTCGTGGTCTCGATCCTGCTGCCGCTCTGGTCGGGCTACGTCGTCAAGGTCTACGCGTGGCGACTGATCCTGTCGGAGCGCGGCGTCCTGAACTGGCTCCTCGCGCCTCTAGGCCTGACCGGCCCGGGCTACGGCGACGTGGCCGTCTGGCTCGTCTTCTCGTACCTCTGGCTGCCGTACATGATCATCCCGATCTACGCCGGTCTCGAGCGGATACCCAGCTCACTGATCGAGGCATCGAGCGACCTCGGCGGGCGGGCGGGGACGACGTTCCGACGGGTGATCCTGCCGCTGGCCCTGCCGTCCGTCGTCGCCGGCTCGATCTTCACCTTCTCACTGACCCTCGGCGACTTCATCGCACCATCGCTCGTGTCGTCGACGAACTTCATCGGCAATGTCGTCTACTCGAACGTCGGCGTCGCGGGCAACCTGCCGCTGGCGGCCGCCTACGCCCTCGTTCCTGTGACGATCATGCTCGTCTACCTGGTCATCGCCAGGCGCCTCGGCGCCTTCGACGCGCTGTGACCGGCGGCCGCTGATGCAAACGTCGCGCATCACCCGAATTGCGCTCCGCATCGCCACGGCCGCGATCCTCGCGTTCATCTACCTGCCGCTCGCCGTCGTCGTGCTCTACGCCTTCAACGCCGCGCCCCTGACCCGATGGCCGATCGAGGGCCTGACGCTCGATTGGTTCGTCCGCGCCATCGACGACGGCGGCATCCGATCGGCGCTGACGGCGTCGCTCCAGGCTGCCATTGGGGCGACGGCCGTGGCCCTCGTCCTTGGCACGCTGCTCGCGTTCGCCGTCCACCGCTTCTCGTTCTTCGGCCGCGACGCAGTCTCGTTCGTCGTGATCCTGCCGATCGCCCTGCCGGGCATCGTGACCGGAATCGCGCTGAACACCGCGTTCCGGACGATCGGGCTCGAGCTCGGGATCCTGACCGTCATCGTCGGCCACGCGACGTTCTGCATCGTCGTCATCTACAACAACGTCATCGCCCGCCTCCGGCGGACCGCCCGATCGGCCGAGGAGGGGTCGATGGACCTCGGCGCCGACACGTTCCAGACGTTCCGACGGATCACGCTGCCGGCGATCGGCACATCGCTCGTCGCCGGCGCGCTCCTGGCCTTCGCCCTTTCGTTTGACGAGATCATCGTGACGACGTTCACCGCCGGTGCCGGCACGCAGACGCTGCCGATCTGGATCTTCGCCAACTACGCTCGCCCGAACCAGCTGCCGCTCGTCAATGTCGCGGCGGTCTTCGTCCTGCTCCTCTCGATCGTGCCGGTCTACCTGTCGGCGCGACTGACCCGAGATCCGGCAGCGATCGGCAGGACCTGACCAATGGCCAGCTCTACTCGAGCCAGCGCTTGCCGGCCCCGACTGCGAGGGCCATCACTACCAGCAGGGCCATCGTCAAAGCGGTCCGAGCAAGACGTGCGTGGGTCGACATCGAGGTACCTCCGCGCCGGGCTCGCAGGAGCCCGCGTTCCGGGCGGTCGGCCCCACCAGGGAGTGCCCGGCCTCGATCCCGCCGCCGCGAGTCTCGCTCACGGCGCTTAGCTGCGAGTAAACCCGCGACTACATCGAGGGCTGGTAGTTCGGGTCGAGGTACTTGTCGGGATCGTCGCCGAACTCGAGCAGACAGCCCCTGCCGCAGAACCAGTACGTCTTGCCCTCGTGTTCCAGCTTCAGGTCCGTGAGGTCGGTCTCGATCTCCATCCCGCACACCGGATCGATCATCGTCGCCATTAGTGGATGTCCTCCAAGTACTCCCCGGGAGTATACCGACTGTTCCGCGGATGACGCCCAGCGCGTACGATCCGTCGATGACGACTCCTGAGACCGTCGATCCGCGGGCCGCGCTCGTTGCCGAACGCGACCGCCTTCGCGATCAGGTGTCGGCCGCGATCACCGCGCCCGACGCGATGACCTACGGGTCGCAGGCCGCCGCCGCCAGCCAGGTCTTCGAGCAGCAGCGCGACCTTGCCCTTCGCGATCGCAACACGCAGCACCTCGCCCAGGTCGAGGACGCGCTGCGGCGGCTCGACGAGGGCACGTTCGGGGCCTGCGTCCGGTGTGGCCGGCCGATCGCCGCGGAGCGACTCGATGCGATCCCGTGGGCCGCCCACTGCATCGACTGCCAGCGGATCGTCGGACGCGGCGGATGAGCGTCGACACGACAACGCCGCTCGTCGGGATCGAGGCGATCCGAGCCGCTGCGGCGACCCTCGATGGAATCGCCACGCAGACGCCGCTCGTGCCATTCGGGCCGATCGACGAGCGTCGCTTCCTCAAGGCCGAGAGCCTCCAGCCGATCGGGGCATTCAAGATCCGGGGCGCCTACAACGCGGTGGCCGCCCTCAGCGCCGACGAGCGACGCCGCGGCGTCATCACCTACTCCTCGGGCAACCACGCCCAGGGAGTGGCGCGTGCCGCTCGCCTGCTCGGCGCTCCGGCGGTTGTGGTCATGCCGTCGGACGCGCCGGCGATCAAGCGCCAGCGCGTTGCCGCCGACGACGCCGAGATCGTCGTCGTCGGCACCGCGAGCGACGAGCGCCAGGCGGCCGCCGAGCAGATCGCCGCGGAGCGCGGCCTGTCGATCATCCCGCCGTACGACGACGATCGGGTCATCGCCGGCCAGGGCACCATCGGGCTGGAGATCGTTGATGCCCTGCCGGACGTCGGCGCCGTCCTCGTGCCGATCGGTGGCGGCGGCCTGGCCAGCGGGGTCGCGGTAGCGATTCGGGCGCTCGTCCCGGATGCGCGGGTCATCGGCGTCGAACCTGAACTCGGAGCGGACGCCAAGGAGTCGCTGGCGGCCGGCCGCATCGTGACGTGGTCGGCCGCCGATGTCTCGCGGACGATCGCCGACGGGACGCGGACCCGGGCAATCGGCCGGCGGACCTTCGCCCATCTTTCGCATCTGCTCGATTCGATCGTCACGGTCTCGGAGGCCGAGATCGCCGCGGCCGTCCGCCTCGCGACCGAAGAGAGCCGGCTCGTCGCCGAACCGTCCGGCGCCTTGTCGGTCGCCGCCCTCGCGTTCCACGCCGCCGAGATCGGCCTCGACCCGCTCGACGGGCGGCCGGTCGTCGCGGTCGTGTCGGGCGGCAACGTCGATCCCAAGCTCTACCTCGAGTACCTCCAGGCGCCGATCCCGCCGCGCGGCTGAGCCCCGCCTCAGCCCCGATCCCGCTCCTCGGCCAGGCGTTCGGCCAGCCTCGTCTCACGTGTCCGGATCGCGGCGCGCTCGACGTCAGCCTGGCGGTCGGCCCGCGCCGTATCCCGGGACTCGTGGCGCATCCAGCCCGCGAGGATCAGCCCGATTGCCGTGATGTAGAGGAGATCGCCGGCCAGCCACATGATCCCGCCGGCCGCTTGCTGATCGAAGAGTGGGGTCGGGCCCCAGGGCCTGCTGAGCGTCGCGTAGTGCGCATAGAGGACCGCCGGCGCGTTGAGGATGACGACGGCGAGGAAGGTGTTCTGCGGCATCATCAGGAAGACGTAGAGCAGCCGCGCGGGATGGGAGAGTCGCCACGGTCCCGGGTCGAGCCCGATCGCCGGCCACCAGAACAGCAGCGCGCTGCCGAGGAATAGCGCGTGCTCGAGGTCGTGGACGAGCCGGTTTTCGAGCGCAAGGTCGAACAGCGGCGAGACATGGGCAGCCCACATGACGCCGGCGGCCAGGAGCAAGGCAACGACGGGATGGGCCAGCGCCCGCAGGGCTTGCGAATGGAGAACCGGAAGCAACCACCGCGCCCGGACCCGCGGTGACGCCACTCGCAGCGCGAGGGTGACGGGTGCGCCAAGCGCGATGAGCGGCGCAGCGACGAGGGTCAGGAGGATGTGCTGGACCATGTGGACCGAGAAGAGCGCGGTGTCGTAACGCTCGATCCCTGACTGGAGAGCGACCGCGATCGTCGCGATGCCCGCCAAGAAGGCGATCGTGCGCACGCGCGGAACCGGGTTCGACGGATGCGCGGCATTGACGCGGCGGACGGCGGCGATCCAGGTGACGGCAACGACGACCAGCGGCAGCAGGATCGCCGGCTCGAACGACCAGCCGAATAGCAGCCCCGCAACCGACGGCGGGTCGGGCGGAACGGGCCCGTGGGCGAGCGTGGGACCGGCGATCGCCAGCGTCGCGAACACCCCACTCGCGGCACCCGCCACCACACTCAGTCGCCTGGCGGCCCAACGCCGCGAATGACCAGACATGTTCCGCATCGTCGCACGATCCGTGGAGCGCGGCCGCGCTGCGCCCGCGCTCGGCGCTACAGGTATCATGAGCAAAGGACCCGGAACCCAGCCCGGGCCGTGGCCGCTTGGCCAACTCTGATCTCCAACCGCGGCATCCGTCCGGATGCCAGACGCCGTCGTTTGAGTTCGAGGACAGTTCATGTCGAGCAGCCCCGGCACGAGGCCGTCGTTCGGATCGATCCTCGCCGGCATCGTCGCCCTCGGCGCCCTCATTGGGCTCGTCTTCCTGCTGATCCGCTTCGGACCCGAGATCTATCAGAGCTTCTTTCCGCCGAAGCCCGTGACCCGGCAGGGCCAGCAGATCAACGATCTCTACACGATCGTCTTCTGGATCGCGGCGGCGATCTTCTTCCTCGTCGAGGGCCTGATCGTCTGGAGCGTCATCCGTTACCGGCGCAAGCCAGGCGACACGGAGCTGCCGCCCCAGACCCATGGCCACAACCTCGCCGAGATCGTCTGGACCGTCATCCCGACGATCATCGTCATCTTCCTGTTCTTCATCTCGTGGCAGACGCTCAACAGCGTCGAGGCGAACACCCCGAACCCCGATCTCAGGGTCCGCGCGGTCGCGGGCCAGTTCCAGTGGCGATTCGACTACCTCGCGGCCGACGCTCCTGCCGACGCCAAACCGCTCTTCTCCCAGACGGCCCCGACAGGGCCCGATGGCGGGCTCTTCCTGCCGGCCGGCAAGACGACCCACCTCTACCTGTCGAGCCCGGACGTGATCCACGCGTTCTACGTGCCGCAGGCGCTGTTCAAGCGCGACGTCGTGCCTGGAATCGTGAACCAGTTCGACCTGACTCTCCCGGCGGAGGATGCCGGCCAGACGTTCCGCGGCCAGTGCGCCGAGCTGTGCGGCGTGGGTCACCGGATCATGATCTTCGAGGTCCACGCCCTCGATCCTGCCGCGTTCCAGACCTGGTACGACGGCAAGCTGGCCGCCGCCAACGCACCCCCGACCCCGGTCCCAAGCGGCGGTGGCGGCCCGGTCATCGACATCGCCGCGCAGGGCGTGAAGTTCGACAAGACCGAGCTCACGGCACCCGCGGGACCGTTCACCATCCACTTCGACAACCGCGACGCCGGGACGAACCACGACGTCGACATCCTCGACGGCGCCGGGACGAAGGCCTTCGACGGCCAGGACTTCCCGGGGCCCGGTATTCGCGACTACGGCGTATCACCGCTCCAGCCCGGAACGTACAAGTTCGAGTGCTCCATCCATCCCACGCTCATGTTCGGCACGCTGACGGTTCAGTAAGGAGCTCCGATGGCGACCCACGCGCTGACGCCCGCCACCTCCGCCTATCGAAGCGGGTTGTACGAGTGGATCACGACAACCGATCACAAGAAGATCGGGATCCTCTACGTCGTCAACTCGTTCATCTTCTTCTTCCTGGGCGGCATCCTCGCGCTGCTGGTCCGGACAGAACTGGCCCAGCCAGGTATCCAGTTCCTCCACGACGAGGGCGTTTACAACCAGCTCTTCACGATGCATGGGTCGGTGATGATCTTCCTCTTCATCATCCCGATGCTGGTCGGGTTCGGGAACTACGTCGTGCCGCTCCAGATCGGGGCCCCGGACATGGCCTTCCCGCGGATCAACGCCCTCTCGTTCTGGATGCTCCCGCTTGGTGGCATCCTGCTGTTCCTGGGGTTCGTGACGGGCGGTGCGGCCTTCGCCGGCTGGACGAGCTACGCGCCTCTATCGGAGAACAGGCCGCTCGCCTCCGCCGGCCACGGCGAGGACCTCTGGATCATGGGGCTGACGCTCATCGGGACCAGCTCGATCCTCGGCGGGATCAACTTCCTGGTCACGATCTTCAAGATGCGTGCGCCCGGCATGACGCTGTTCCGGATGCCGATCCTGGTCTGGACGGTCCTCGTGACAAGCATTCTCCAGGTCCTCGCGACGCCGGTCCTGACGAGCGCCCTGATCATGCTGTTCATCGACCGCAACTACGGCGGCCACTTCTTCGACCCGGCCAGCGGCGGCAGCGCGATCCTGTGGCAGAACATCTTCTGGTTCTACTCACATCCGGCCGTCTACATCATGGTCCTGCCGGCGATGGGGATGATCAGCGAGATCCTGCCGGTGTTCAGCCGGAAGCCGCTGTTCGGTTACAAGGCGTTCGTCTTCGCAACGGCGGGGATCGGTGCTCTCGGCTTCTCGGTCTGGGCCCACCACATGTTCACGACCGGTCAGGTCTTCCTGCCGTTCTTCAGCTTCATGACGTTCCTCATCGCGGTCCCGACCGGGGTGAAGATGTTCAACTGGGTCTTCACGCTGTGGCGGGGCCAGTTGACGCTGTCGACGCCGCTCCTGTTCGCCCTCGGCTTCCTGTCGATGTTTCTCCTCGGCGGCATCAACGGGGCCTTCAGCGCCGCGGTGCCCGTCGACTTCGCGCTCCAGGACACGTACTGGGTCGTCGCCCACCTCCACTACGTCCTGTTCGGCGGCTCGGTGTTCGGCGTCTTCGCCGGCTTCTACTACTGGTTCCCGAAGATGACCGGCCGGATGCTCAATGAGAGCCTCGGCAAGCTCCAGTTCGTCCTCGTGTTCATCGGCTTCAACCTGACGTTCTTCCCGATGCACCAGCTCGGCCTGGCCGGTATGCCGCGGCGGATCGCGGACTACGCCTCGAACGTGGGTTGGAACGACCTGAACCTCGCGGCCACGATCGGCGGGTTCCTCATCGCGTCGAGCATGATCCCGTTCCTGTGGAACGTGCTCGTCTCGCTCCGCGGCGGTGAGATTGCCGGCGACGACCCGTGGGAGGCCAACACGCTCGAGTGGGCGACGAGCTCGCCCCCGCCGCCGTACAACTTCGATCGCCTGCCCGAGATCCGCTCCGAGCGGCCTCTCTTCGACCTCCGCCACGGCCGGTCGCGCGGTCATGCCGCCCTGCCTGAGCCTGGCCCGGCGCCTGAGCCAACGCACTGATGAGCGCACGATCGTGACCACTCCCTCCGGCGCGATCACGACCGGCGACCCGGGCCACGGCGTGGCCGAGCACAATCCCGTCGCCGGCCTCGCCCACGACAGCCGCGGCGGGATCAGCAACCCGATCCTCGGGATGCTCCTCTTCATCTGCTCGGAGATCATGTTCTTCTCCGGGCTGTTCGCGGCCTACTTCAGCGTTCGCGCGAGCGCACTGACATGGCCGCCGGTACCACCAGCCGTGCCGCCGGAGATCGCGGAGCATTTCAACCTCCACGCCGAGCCGTGGTTCGCATTCGCGCTCACGGTGGTCCTCGTCATCTCGTCGTTCACGTGCCAGTTCGGAATCTGGGCGATCCGGCGGGACGATCGCACCGGGTTCATCCGCAACATCGCCGTGACACTGGTGCTCGGCATTGCCTTCCTCATCGGCCAGGGATACGACTACGCGACGCTGGGGTTCGGGCTCTCCGACGGCGTCTTCGGGACGACGTTCTACACGCTGACCGGCTTCCACGGGGCCCACGTCTTCGGCGGCGTGATCATGCTCTCGGTCGTTCTCTATCGCGGTCTGGCGGGGCAATTCTCGTCGCGCCACCACGACGCAGTGGAGGCGATGTCGCTGTACTGGCATTTCGTCGACGTCGTCTGGATCGCCCTCTTCTCGACGCTCTACATCCTCTAGCCGAGGCGCACCCGATGCATCCACTCAAGCACCCCCGGAACGCGATCTTCGTAGGCCTGATCTTCGTAGCCATCGGAGTGGTGTACTGGGCGCTCCCCTACTTCGGCCATTTCCACCTCGACTACGCCGGGGTGACGATGCTCGGGATCCTCGGGATCGCGATGTCGCTCATGTTCTACGTCCTCATCGCCGGCTCCAGCAACGACTAAGCGGCGAGCGACCACCCGCTGATGGACCAGGTCTGGAACGCGATCCTCCAGTTCACGTCCCAGTTCGTCATCCCGGACTGGGCCTCGATCATTGCGCTCCTGCCCGTCTTCATGGCGATCGTCGTCGTCGCCTTCTTCATCCGGGTCGCGATCCAGTGGGCGACTGCCGGGCCGAAACGCATTCGCCCGGCGAAGCTTCCACCAGTGACCCCAGCTGGGATCCACATGCCCGGGCCATCGTTCGCCCCGTTCTTCGCCGCGATCGGGGCGTTCCTGCTGTTCTTCGGACTGGTGTTCAGCGGCCCGTCCGCACTGCTCGGCCTGATCGCGCTCCTGCTCTCCCTCCTCTACTGGGGCCGCGAAGCGCTCGCCGATTACGACCGCGTCGCCGGAGCCAATCCGCAGCTGCCGGCTGTTGTCCATCCAGGACCGCCGCCCGGGGTCCACATCCCTGGGCCATCGTTCCGACCGTTCCTCGCCTCCGTCGCCGTCGCGATCCTGTTCAGCGGCCTTGTCTTCGGCGGATGGCTTCTCGGCATCGGCGCTCTCGTCACGATCCTGACGCTGCTCGGTTGGCTGAGCGACGCCCGCAAGGAATACCACCACGTGGTCGATGCGGACCGGACCGGCCACATCGTCAACGAGCCGGCACCCGGCTGGCCGAAGGCCATGCTCACGCTGATGGCGGTCCTCGTGGTCGCATCGGTGGCGCTCAACCTCGGCTGGTTCCCGCCCCGATCGGCCAGCGGCGCCGGTGAGGGCGCGTCGCCTGGCCCGTCGGCGGCGCCGTCCGGAGCGCCCGGCGAGATCGCGATCGTCGCGGAGGGCGTCAAGTTCGACAAGTCGACGCTGACGGTTCCGGCCGACAAGCCATTCAAGATCACGTTCGACAACAAGGATGCGGGCACATCACACGACGTCGACATTCTCGACTCGGCCGGGGCGAAGGCCTTCGACGGCAAGGATTTCCCGGGACCGAAGGTCGAGACCTACGACGTTCCTGCCCTCAAAGCCGGCACCTACAAGTTCGAGTGCTCGATTCATCCTGCCCTGATGAACGGCGAGCTCACCGCGGGCGGTTAGGGTGGGCGCTCCCCGGGTCCGTGCGGCGCCGAGCCGGCGACCAATCCTCATCGCCCTTGCCGTAGCCACGGCTGCCGCCCTGGCGGTCATCGGCGTGGTCGCGGTCGGCCAGTCCGGCCAGGGCGATCTCCGCGGCAAAGCCGCCCCGGAAATCGTCGGCACGACGATCGACGGCACGCCATTCCGACTGGCGGATCTGCGCGGCAAGCCTGTCGTCGTCAATTTCTGGGGCCCGACGTGCGTTCCGTGCCGAACGGAGTTCCCGCTCCTCCGCTCGAAGCTTGCCGCGCACGCGGCCGACGGCCTTGTGGTCGTGGGGATCCTCATGTACGACGCGCCGGACCTGGCGCGGACGTTCATCGCCGAGCAGGGCGCGACCTGGCCGACCGTCGACGATCCCAGCGGGGCGATCCGGCAGGCATATCGCGCGGTTGCCCGGCCGCAGAGCTACTTCATCGATCGGGGTGGGATTCTCAGGTCCATCCAGGTCGGCGAGATGCAGGACGCCGACTTCGAGCGCCAGTTCGGTCTGATCTCGGGCGGCTCGTGACCGCGGTCGCCGACCGGTCGGCGGCGATCGAGGTCGACGGCCTGACGAAGCGCTACGGTGGCCGTCCCGTCGTCGATGACCTGTCGCTCCGGGTCGCGGCCGGCGAGACGTTCGCGCTGCTCGGCCCGAACGGTGCCGGCAAGACGACGACCGTCGAGATCCTCGAGGGCTACCGGCGGCCCGATGGCGGCAGCGTCCGCGTCCTGGGAGTCGACCCGGCCCGCGGCGGACGGGATCACCGGGCGCGGGTCGGGCTCATGCTGCAGGGTGGGGGCGGGGTCGATCCGCGGATGACCGCCCGGGAGGTTCTGAGGCTCCATGGTCGGTTCCACGCCGCGCCGCGCGCCGCCGATGAGTTGCTCGAGCTCGTCCAGTTGGGCGAGGCCGCGCGAACGCGATACCGGCGGCTGTCCGGCGGTGAGCGACAGCGGCTCGGACTCGCCCTTGCGCTCGTCGGAAGGCCGGAGCTAGTCGCCCTCGACGAGCCGACGGCCGGGATGGACGTCGAGGCGCGAGCGGCGACGCGGGGACTCATCGGCCGGCTCCGGGAAGAAGGCGTGACGGTCCTGCTGACGAGCCACGACCTGACCGATGTCGAACTGGTCGCCGATCGCATCGCGATCATCGATCGCGGACGGCTCGTGGCAATCGGGACGCCGGCCGCGCTGACGGGAGGCGCCGCGCCGGTCCTGCGGTTTCGTGTCGAAGTGCCGCTCGAGGCATCCGAGATCGCTGACCTTGCGAAATCGCTCGGCGTGCCGGTGGAACGCGACGGCGTGGCCTACCGAGTCCTGGGCGCGGCCGCCACGCCCGCACTGGTGGGCGCGCTCGCGGGGTGGTGCGAGGGCCGCGGCGTTCTGATCGCCGAGCTCAGGACGGGTGGTGGGTCGCTCGAAGAACGCTATCTGGAGCTGGTCGGCGGCGCGACGGAGGCGGCGCCGTGAACGTGGCGCTGCGCGGTGGCGGCAAGGCGGCGCCGGCCTGGCGTGCCATCCTGGCGATGACCGCGATGGAACTGCGGCTCACGCTCCGCCGCGGCGAGACGCTCGTGGCGACGGCCGTGCTGCCAGTCATCGTCCTGTTCTTTTTCAGCTCGGTCACGGTCATCCCGGTCGGCGCCGGCCGGCCGGTCGATTTCCTGCTGCCGGGGTCGATCGCGTTCGCGATCATCGCGACGAGCCTCGTCAGCCTCGGGATCACGACGGCGTACGACCGCTATTACGGCGTGTTGAAGCGGCTGGGCGGATCGCCGTTGTCCAGGGCCGACCTGATCGTCGCGAAGATCGTCGCGGTCCTCGTTGTCGAAGCGGTCCAGGTGGGGTTGCTGGTCGGGGCTGCTGCGCTCCTGCTCCGGTGGCGGGCGCCGGGGGACGTATCGGTCGGCCTTGTCGTCATCGGCGTCCTGCTGGGGACGATGGCCTTCGCCGGGCTTGGGCTGCTGTTGGCGGGAACGCTCCGGGCGGAGACGATGCTCGCCGTGGCGAACATCCTGTTCGTCGCTAGCCTCGTTCTCGGTGGCGTGGTGCTGCCGATCGACCATCTGCCGGCTCCCCTGACGGCGGTCGCGGGCGCATTGCCTGCGGCGGCGCTCAGCGATGTGCTACGAGTGGCGCTCGGTGGATCCGGGGAGGCCGGTGGCTCACTTGCGCTGCTCGCCGGTTGGGGCGTGGTGGCCGTCGGTCTGGCCGCGGCGAAATTCCGCTGGGAGTGAGGTCCGGAAAAAGGGAGAACCCCGGCTGGTCGGGGCCGGGGTTCAGGTGTAGGCGTTGGTTGCGGGGAGGGGATTCGAACCCCTGACCTTCGGGTTATGAGCCCGACGAGCTGCCGCTGCTCCACCCCGCGACCTACAACGTTAGCGCCCGAAGGCTGATCGGTCAAACGGGGCCGAAGTGTCGATACCGCCATACGCCACTCCGGGTGGCGCTATCGGGCGGGTGACGGGAGATCGGCGCGGAGGTTCCGCCTAATGCCACTGACCGTGGAGTTTGGCGCAGATTCGGACCGAATCCGTCGGTTCGTGGCGACTTGGCGGCCAACCGGCTGGCTAGTGCCGCCCGGGGTGGCGTTAGACGGAATCAGCCTCGACGGCGGCGCCCGTGGCAGGAACTGCCGCCGCGCTCCGACTAACCCGGCCCAGCGCCCGTCCGCCCACGGCCAGACCCGCAACGAGAGTCAGGAACATCACGCCGGAGAACACGTAGAACGGCAGCCGGATGTCGGTCTCGGCCAGAGCGCCCGCCGCGAGCGAGGCGACGACGAAGCCCAGCGTGCCCGCCGCGCCGAAGATTCCCTGGGCGGTCGATGAGCGTCCCGGCGGGCTTCCGGCGGCGACCATTGCGTAGAGAGCCGGATTCAGCATCGCGAATCCGGTCGATTCAACGAGGATGAGGGGGACCGCGAGCGCCGGATTGGTGATCAAGGGGTATGCCAGCCCCATGATGGCCGGCGCGAGACCGCCGACCACGATGAGCCAGACAATCCCGCCACGGTCGACCCGCCGCCCGAAGTACGGCGACAGGAGGAGGATCGGCAGCCCGAACATCGCGAACGTCAGTCCGATCAGCTCCAGGCCCGCGCCGAGCCCATCGAGAAAGATGCTCCAGACGACGTCGTAGGTGCCCGCGGCGAAGTTCCCGCCGATGTTGATGAGGATCGCCGCAAAGAGCAGCCGGTTGGCGAGGCTGAACCCCGCCGGCGCAACGGCAGGGCTCGAACCTGCCACCAGGTCCTCGGCCGGGTCGACGCGCACGAGGGCTGGCCGGCCCGGGAACTCGGTTCCATCGAACGACGCAGCCGCCCGCTGGCGCCCCTGGCCCGGCGCCTCGCGGACTCGCAGCCCGATCGCGAATGCCGCCACGAACGAGCTGATTCCGCCGAAGACGAAGACGAACCCGATTCCCCCGAACCACGCCGACCCGAGCCCGCCGATCGCGGGACCGAACAGCAGCCCGCCCATCTGGGCGGCGCCGTACAGCCCGAACGCCTCACCACGTCGCTCGGGCGGCGTCGCGTCGGTGATGTAGCCGCGCGCCGCCGGATCGTAGACGGCGGTCGAGAGGCCCTGGAGCGCGCGCAGGACGAGGAACGGCAGCGGCCCGACGAGCACGAGCGGCAGGAACTGGAAGATCCCCGCCCCGATGTTGCCGGCCACCATCAATGGGACGCGGGCGACCCGGTCGGCGAGCCAGCCGAAGATCGGTTCGCCGACCAGCCGCGCCGCCGGCCACGCAGCGATGACGACGCCGAGGGTCGCGAGATCGACCCCGTGCTCGCGGAAGTAGAGGGGCATGACGGGTAGCAGCGCCCCGAAGCCGAGCCAGACGACGAACTCGGCGATGAGCAGGGGCAGGATGTCCGACCAGCGGTCGGTCCAGGTTGCGAGCGGCGCGGGCAGGCGGCTGGGCGACGACATCGGGCTCTCATCGTAGGCGCGACGTCACCTCGACGAACGGGACGTATCATCGAGCGGTGCCGCAGCCGCCTGTCGACACATGCCGGTGATGGGTCCCATCGCACTTCACGGGGGCGGTGAGTTCCTGCCCGGCGACGAACGGTTCCTCGACGCACTGCTCGCGGTGACAGCCGAGAGTGCCCAGGCACGGGCCCAGGGCGGCACCTGGGAAGGCGTCCGCATCGCGATCGTGCCAGCAGCGGCCGGCCGCGGCTCGCCTGACCGTGTGGCGGCGATGGCCGCGGGTGCATTCGAGGAGCGCGCCAGGGTTTGCGGCCACCTGGTCCGGATCGGCGTTGCCCGGGTCGTCGACGCCGCCTCGGCCGACGACCCCGATATTGCCGAGGTGATCGAGTCGGCCGATCTGGCCTACCTGCCGGGGGGCGACCCGGACCTCGTGCCCGGACTGCTCGCCTCGACCGGGGCCGGCCGCGCGCTCGCGGCGCTCCACCGCCGGGGCGCGGTCATCGCCGGTGCAAGCGCCGGGGCGATGGGCCTCGCCGACTGGTCATGGACGTCCGAAGGCGGGATCCGCGGCCTCGGCTTCGTCCACGGCCTGATCGTCGTCCCCCACTACGACGACGTCCGCCGAATGGCCTGGCAGACCGGCCTCGAGAAAGTCGCGCCGCCTGGCCTCGGCTACCTCGGGCTCGACGAACGGACTGGCGTGATCGCCGTGAACGGCGGCTGGCAGGTCGCGGGCGAGGGCGCCGCGTACTGGTTCCAGCCCGGCTCGACGTTTCCGATCATCGCCCGCCACGGCGACCGCCTCGAGCTCCCGGACTGATCGCGCGGTGCCGGCCCGCACCGGCGCGCTTACCCATCGCTTACGTGGCCTGCTCGATCGGCTCATGCGCCGCGACGACGCTCTGCTGAGCCAATCTCGGCTCAACCGATCCGGAGACACACCGTGAAGATTCCTCGCTGGCGAATCGCCCTGACCGGCGCCGCTCTGACCGTCCTCACCGTCGCGGGCATCGGGCTGGCCCAGGCCGCCGCCCCGTCCGCCATCGATCCCGACCTCGCCGGCCTCACGGCCGCCGTCGCCGCCGACCCCGCCGCAGGCGTCGCCAGCAGGGCCGACCTGCGGCTTCGCCCCTACCGCAACGTCGTCCACGGGACGGTCACGTTCAACCGTCCGGACGATGGCCTCGTCACCGTCCAGGTCGACGGCGGCACGATCACCACTGTCGATGCCGACTCGATGACGATCGCCGAGGTCGGCGGGGCGTCCGTCACCGTCGCCATCGACGATCAGACACGCGTCCGGGTCGATCGCAAGCGAGCCACCGCCGCCGCGCTGAAGTCCGGCCAGACGGTCCGCATCCTCAGCCGCGTTGGCACCGGCAACGCCGCGACGGCGAAGTTGGTCATCGCCACCGCCGGCGGCTGAGGCGCCAGGCCACTACCCCGTAGCCTGCAAGCCTGCGGCGATTCCGTTGACTGTGAGCTGGACGAGCCGGAGCAACCTGTCGCGCTCCGGATCGTCCAGCGAACTGGCGCGCAATCGCCTCAACAGCGTCACCTGGAGCGCGGACAGCGAATCCACGTACGGGTCTCGCAGGCTGATCCGGCGGCGGAGCTCCGGGTCGTCGGCCAGCAGGTGCTCGCGGCCGGTCACCCTGGCCAGCCAGCTCACCGTCAACCACTGCTCCGTCTCGATTCGCGACCATCGGCGGGCATGGACGTCGCCGCGCGCCAGCGCGGCGTACTGGCGGGCGACCCCGATGTCGGCCCGGGCGAGCGACAGCTCCGCGTTGTCGAGAATGCTGGCCAGGAACGGCCACGACCGATAGAGCCGGCCGATCTCCCGGACGCCTCGCTCACCGTGCCTCGTGCCGTAGGCCTCGAACGCCGAGCCCAGGCCGAACCAGCCCGGCAGGTCGATCCGAGCCTGCGACCAGGCGAACACCCACGGGATCGCCCTGAGCTCGGCGATCGTCGGGCCGCCGTCGTCGGCTCCGGCGCCCTCGTCACGGCCGCGGCCGCGGGCGGCCGGGCGGGATCCGAGACGGAGCGTCGCGATCTCGTCGATCGGTGTCACGAGACGGAAGAACGACACGAAGCCTGGGTCGTCCACGACAAGGGATCGGTAGGCGTCCCGAGAGGTTGCGGCGAGCTCGTCGAGGATCGGCCGGCCGGCGGCCTCGGACGCGGCCACGCTCGCCCGATGCGCCTCGGTCGAGGCGACGATGACCGCCGCCGCCAGCCCCTCGAGATGACGGAGGGCGATCGACGGATCGGCGTAGTTCTCGGCGATGATCTCGCCCTGCTCGGTCAGCTTGAGCCGGCCGTCGAGGGCGCCCGCCGCGAGACCGAGGATCGCCCGGTTCGCCGGCCCGCCGCCGCGCCCGATCCCGCCGCCGCGCCCGTGGAACAGCGTCAGCTCCACGCCGTGCCGCTGCGCGGCCGCGACGAGC
>JBBSCI010000033.1:0-21591 GCA_038250445.1 Candidatus Limnocylindrales bacterium
AGGAGCGCACCGAATCGTGCCGGCCCGAGCCTGGCGATGTTGTCCGAGGCCCGTGCGTGGCGGCGCATCGTCGTGGCGATCGGAGGAATCAGGCGATCGGCGGCCGCAGACCCCAACCGCTCGGCAAGCCTGTCGAGCCCGGCGACTTCGACGAGGACGATGGTCGCGGGGCGGCCGTAACGACCGATCCGGGCTGACTCCTCGTCGAGCCACTTCGACCACGCGGGCGCAAGGTCTAGCCCCGTGGCGGGATCGGTGACAGGCTCCTTGACGCGGTCGTACTGACCTGTGCCGGTCGCTTCGAGCCAGGCACCTGGCCGCCTTGGGTCCTGCGGCGGGATGATGCGAGGTGGGAATGGCGAACCCGGGCCGACAGCAACGGGGCGACTGGGACCTGCGGCCAGCATGCCTGAGCCTCCTGCGTCTGCGTCCGAACCCATCCTGGAGGTCACCCGACGACGCGCTCGAATGCGCGGCGAAAGAATCAACCCGAAGATGAGCACGAGGTTGATGACGATCGCCGCTGATAGAACGGCCACGACCGCTTGCTGCGTGGTCAAGATGATGGCTCCGAGAACGAAACGATCCGGATGATCCCTTGACGATAGGGGGTGCAGGTGCCCCTGACGATCGTCCTGGGCCCCCGTGGGACTAGTTGTCGTTGCGGAAGGACAACGCGCCGGATGAGATAGGCGGAGAGCGGGGCACATGGCTGGCGTGAACGCGTTCGGAGTGTATTGATTAAGGGTCTTGGGGTCTGCGGGGTGGTCGCATGCCCGCCCGGCGATCGCCCTGTTCGACCGGGCCGGGGGCGCTCAGCCGAGCGCGCCGTCGCGGTGCTATCGTCACGCCCAAGGAGGGTCAACCCGAGCCGCATGACGATCCGGACGCCGCCCAGCCGGACCTCCACCCCGGTCGCACCGACACGAAGCGCCCCAGACGCCCTCGTCCTGCCCCACGGCGAGACCGCCCTCGGTCGGGCCCGGGCCGCGGCGCCGCTCCGGCGGGAGGGCCCGGACAAGCTGACAGGTGCGGCGAAGTACGCCGACGACCTCGTGTTCCCCGGCGCCTGGTTCGGGGCGACGATCCGATCGACAGTCGCCCACGCCCGGTTCCTGGCGGCCGACCTCGACCCCGCGTTCGACTGGTCGAAGATCGCCGTCGTCACGGCGGCCGACATCCCGGGCGACAACATCGTCAGCCTCATCAGCGATGACCAGCCCGTGCTCGTGCCGATCGGTGGCGAGATCCAGCATCACGCGGAGCCGCTTCTGCTCCTTGCCGCCGCGGATCGCGAGACGCTGCGCGCTGCCCGGCGCCGGGTGACCGTACGGACGGAGCCGCTGCCGCCGGTGTTCGATCCCCTCGTCAGCGAGCACGTTTTCGCCCACTACGAGATCGCCGCCGGCGACCTGGACGAGGGCTTCTCGCAGGCCGACGTCGTCCTCGAAGGGACGTATCGCGTCGGCCACCAGGAGCAGCTGTACATCGAGAACAACGCGATGATCGCGGTCCCGCGCGAGGACGGCGGAGTTGCCGTCCACGGTTCGCTGCAGTGCCCGTACTACATCCACAAGGCGCTCAAGCGCTCGCTGCGACTCAGCGACAAACAGGCCCAGGTCGTCCAGGCCGAGACCGGCGGTGGGTTCGGTGGCAAGGAGGAATACCCCTCGATCATCGCCATCCATGCCGCGCTGCTGGCGCGAAAGACTGGCAAGCCGGTACGGATGATCTACGACCGGCACGAGGACCTGTCGGCGACGACGAAGCGCCACCCGGCGATCGTCAGCCACCGGACCGGCGTCCTGCTCGACGGAACCCTCGTCGCCCAGGACATCGAGGTCGTGATGGACGGTGGCGCCTACTGCACACTGACCCCGGTCGTCCTGAGCCGCGGGGCCATCCACGCCGGCGGCCCGTACCGCTGTCCGAACGTCCGGATCCGCGCTCGGGCCACGAGGACGAACACGCCGCCGAACGGCGCGTTCCGCGGCTTCGGGGCGCCGCAGGTCGAGTTCGCGGCCGAGCTCCAGATCGAGCGACTGGCCGCCAGCCTGCGCATCAGCCCGCTCGAGATCCGCCGCAAGAACCTGTACCAGCCCGGCGACACGACGCCGACTGGTCAGGTCCTTCGCGACAGCGTCGCAGCCTCCGAGGTCCTCGAACGGGCGGCCGAGGCGGCGGAGTTCGAGGGGGTCCGGGCACGGACGTCGTCGGCCCGGGCCCGCCGGGCGGGTTCCGGCATCGTGCCCACCTCGGCCCTTCGAACGGGGAGCGACCGGACCGCAGCAGGGATCGGGCTCGCCCTCGCCTGGCATGGGGCCGGGTTCACCGGCTCCGGCGAGGTGAAGCTCGCGTCGGTCGCCTCGATCGAGCTCGCCGCCGACGGCCGGATCCGGATCCTGACCGGCTCGACCGAGATGGGGCAGGGGACGAAAACGATCTTTCCGCAGCTCGCCGCCGCGGAACTGGGCGTGCCGTACGAGGACGTCGAGATCGCGCCGCAGGACACCGCGATCGTGCCCGACTCGGGACCGACGGTTGCCAGCCGAACAGCGATGGTCGTCGGCGGGCTGCTGATCAAGGCGGCCCGGCGGCTGCGTGCGGAGGTCGAAGGTCGCAACGGCGATCGCCCGTTCGCGACGGTCTACCGCGACGATGCCGCGGCCCATGGCGCGACCCGGATCGACCAGCAGTTCGAGCCCTACCCCAATGTCCATTTCGACGACGCCACCTACCACGGCGATGCCTATCCGGCGTTCGGCTGGGCCGCCTGCGTCGCGTCGGTCGACGTCGACCTCGACACGGGCGAGGTGACGGTCCGCGATGTCGTCGCGGTCGACGACGTCGGGAAGGTCATCCACCCGACGCTCGCCCAGGGCCAGGTCGAGGGCGGCACGCTGCAGGCGATCGGCTACGCGACGATCGAGGAGATCAAGCTGCGCGACGGCCGCTACCTCAACGACCGGCTCGCGACATACATCATTCCGACCTCGCTCGACGCGCCGCGGATCACATCGATCCTCGTCGAGGCGCCGTTCGGCGGCGCGCCACACGGCGCGAAGGGCGTCGGCGAGCTGCCGATGGACGTAGGGGCGCCGGCGGTCGTCGCCGCCATCCACGACGCCACCGGCGCCTGGGTCTACGATCTGCCGGCGAGCCCAGAGCGGATCCTCGCCGCGCTAGGCGCGACGCCCGCGACCGAACCGCCCGGCGGCTCAGCCGGGCCGGCATCGACCGCGCCCGCGACGGAGGCCGCCGTAGAGGCGCGGATCGAGGCTGGAACGGACCCCCGCCCCGACGCCCGGACCGATCCTCAGCCACTCCGTGGACCGCAGCCGGACGGCGGGGAGGCGCATTGACGGCCTACGCGTTCACCGTAAACGGCGATCCGGTCGAGATCGACGCGCCCGGGATGCGGCGGCTGCTGGACGTCCTCCGCGAGGATCTCGGTCTGACGGGAACCAAGGAGGGCTGCGGGGAAGGGGAGTGCGGCGCATGCACGGTCCTCGTTGACGGCGCAGTCGTCGATTCCTGTCTCGTGCCGGTCTGCCAGGTTGCTGGCGCGGACGTCCGAACGGTCGAGGGCCTTGCGCCCGCCGAGGCCTGGTCTGCGGCCGACGGCTCGTCGTCCGCCGCGGCCCTCGACCCCCTCCAACACGCGTTCCTCACCGCCGGCGGCGCCCAGTGCGGCATCTGCACGCCGGGCATGCTCATGGCCGCCCGGGCGTACCTCGACGACGGCGGTGGCGCGGACGAGGACGCGATCCGCGAGGCGATCGCAGGCAACCTCTGCCGCTGCACCGGCTACACGAAGATCATCGAGGCGATCGCGATCGCAGCAGGAGGCGGGAACCGATGACGGACGGACAACTTCCGGCGAAGGAGACCGACGAGCCGGGGACTCCGACGACCGCGGACTACTCGGTCGCCTTCAGCCCACGCCAGGTGGCCGGCGGGTTCGCAATCCTCGCGGCGCTTCTCGTGATCCTGGTCCGCCACCGCCGTCGGAAGAAGGGCTGACACGTGCCGGTCGAGCCGCCGATCGAGACGCCGCGCTCGCTCGCCGAGGCGTACGCCGCGCTCGCGACATCCTCCGACGACGCTCAGCTCACCCCGATCGCCGGCGGCACGGACCTCATGGTTCGGATCACCGGCGAGATCGGCGAGCCGCCGGCGCGGATGCTCGATCTCTGGCGGCTCGATGAGCTGCGGGGGATCTCGTCAGACGGCGGCGTGATCAGCATCGGCGCATTGACGACGTACACCGACATCCGCCACTCGGCGTCGTGCCGCGAACACCTCCCGGCACTCGTCGAGGCCGCTCTGACGATCGGCGCCGCCCAGATCCAGAACCGCGGCACGCTCGGCGGCAACATCGCGAACGCGTCGCCTGCCGGCGACACGCTGCCGGTCCTGCTCGCCCTCGACGCGGAGATCGTCGTCGGCGGCTCGCGCGGCGAGCGGACGATCCCCGCGGAGGACTTCTGGGTGGCGTACCGCAAGACTGCCCTCGCACCGGACGAGCTGATCCTGAGGATCCGGATCCCGGTCGCCGGCGGCCGCGAGGCGCGTTTTCGCAAGGTCGGCACGCGGCGGGCGCAGGCGATCAGCAAGGTCGTCCTCGCCATCTCCTGGCGCGACGACGGACGCTCGCGGGCCTGGAACGACGCCCGGGTTGCCCTCGGCTCCGTCGCCGATCGGCCGATCCGAGCACCAGGCGCGGAGGGCGCCCTCGAGGGCCGCCCGCCCACGCCTGAGACGGCAGACTCGGCCGCCGAGGCACTCGCCGGCGAGATCACCCCGATCGACGACGTCCGCTCGACGGCCGACTATCGACGGGTCGTGGCCGCCCGGGTCCTCCATCGGCTCGTCCGGGAAGCGGGCGGGTGGTGAGGACCCGGTGCCGAGCGGTGGACTCGATCAGGGAGGTCTTCGCCCGACGCTCACGTTGAAGCAAGCCAGTGCCATCGTCGAGGGCGCCTTCGCCCAAGCGGCGAACGACGGCGTCCCCCCGCTGGCAGTCGTCGTCCTCGATCAATCCGGCCACATCGTTTCGGCGCAGCGCCAGGATGGCGCGAGCGTTCAAGCGCCGTATCGGCGGGCTACGATGCGCAGATGACTGACTCGCACCTACCTGGCATCGAGGTCACCGACGCGACCGTCCCCGACGGCGCGGAGATCCTCACCCCCGACGCCCTGGTCTTCATCGCGGACCTGCAACGGCGGTTCGGTCGCGAGAGGGTCGCCATCCTCCGGGATCGAACAGAACGCCAGTCCGCGCTCGACGCCGGCGTCCTCCCGGATTTTCCAGCCGAGACCGCGGACGTCCGCGCGGCCGATTGGACCGTCGCCCCGGCCCCTGCCGATCTCGACGACCGGCGGGTCGAGATCACCGGCCCCGCCGAGCCGAAGATGATGATCAATGCCCTCAACTCGGGCGCCCGGGTCTTCATGGCCGACATCGAGGATTCGCTCTCGCCGACTTGGGCGAACGTCGTCGCTGGCCAGGCGGCGCTGCGGGCCGCCGTCCGCTGCGAGCTGACGTTCGACAGCCCGGAGGGGAAGGCCTACCGGCTGAACGAGAGCTTGGCCACGCTCGTGGTACGGCCGCGAGGTTGGCATCTCGTCGAGCGGCACGTCCTCGTCGACGGCTCGCCGATCTCCGCGTCGCTTTTCGATTTCGGGCTCTACTTCTTCCACAACGCGGCGGAGCTCCTCAGCCGAGGAAGCGGGCCCTACTTCTACCTGCCGAAGCTCGAGGGCCGGGCCGAGGCCCGCCTCTGGAACGAGGTCTTCCTCCACGCCCAGGCGACGCTCGGCATCCCGCGTGGTTCGATCCGGGCGACGGTCCTCATCGAGACGATCCTCGCCGCCTTCGAGATGGATGAGATCCTCCACGAGCTCCGCGAACACGCCGCCGGCCTGAATGCCGGACGCTGGGACTACCTCTTCAGCTCGATCAAGAAGTTCCGTGTGTCCGGCGGGCCGGTCCTCCCGGAGCGGGGCCAGCTCACGATGACGACGCCCTTCATGCGTGCCTACACCGAGCTGCTGGTCCGGACGTGCCACCGCCGCGGGGCCCACGCGATCGGCGGCATGGCCGCCTTCATCCCATCGCGTCGCGACGCGGAAGTCAACGCGATCGCCATGGCCAAGGTCCGCGACGACAAGGAGCGCGAGTCCGGCGACGGGTTCGACGGGACGTGGGTGGCCCACCCTGACCTCGTCCCCCTCGCGACCGAGATCTTCGACGGCGTCCTCGGCACCGCCTCACACCAGAAGCAGCGCCTCCGCCAGGAGGTCGCCGTGACCGCCGACCAGCTCCGCGACCTTCGCGTCGCCGGCGGGACCGTGACCGAGGCGGGCTACCGGCTGAACGTCAGCGTCGCGATCCAATACCTGGCTGCCTGGCTCGACGGCAACGGCGCGGCCGCGATCAACAACCTGATGGAGGACGCCGCGACCGCCGAGATCTGCCGTTCGCAGCTGTGGCAGTGGCGCACGACCGGAACGCGCCTCGACGATGGCCGCGAGGCCTCCGCCGCGCTGTACAAGTCTGTCCGCGACGAGGAGCTCGACCGCCTGGGAGGTCCCGCCGCCGGCCGACTGGGCGACGCCGCCGGCCTGCTCGATCGGCTCGTCCTCGACGACGACTTCGCGGAGTTCCTGACGTTGCGGGCATACGGCCTGCTCGACTGATGGCGTCGGGCCGCGGGTGATCGGCTCCAGCTCAAGCGAACGCCGGGCCGCCGGCGAGGTTCGGTCAGGGTTGCGAGCGGTACGCCATCATCCCGTTCTTCGTCTTCCACTACGGCCTCTTCTGGGTCGTTCACGGCGTCTTCATTTTCGCCCTGCCACTCTTCGCGAGCTTCGGGCGCGTCGGGCCTGGTCAGACGATGAGGGCCGGCTTCGGAACACTTGATCCATCAGCCATCGCCATCGGCGGGGCCGCGATGTTCATCAGCCGCGGTGTCTCGTTCTTCGTGAACTACATCGGTGGTCGTGAATACCTCGAGACGACCCCGCTTGCTCGGATGGGGGCCGTCTACGGGCGGGTCTTCGTCCTCCACGTCACGATCCTTCTCGGAGCGTTCGCGGCCGCCGCCCTCGGCGGCCCGATCTGGATCCTCGTCGTCGGCAAGACAGCGCTCGATCTCGGGCTGCACGCCCGCGAACATCAGGGCGCCGCCGCCTCCTGAACGCGAGTCGGGCGCTCAGATCATCGTCGGGCCCGGTGTCAGCTTCTCCCACTCGAAGAGGACGACGTTCGGATTGTCGCGGGCGACCTTGACCGGCACCGTCCGGCCGACCGCAACGTTCCCCGCGGCCGCGATCGGAACCATCGCCGCAGAGGCGGGCAGCTGCTTGTCCGGCTGGCCGGGCAGGTGGAGCGTGACCTCCATCGTGAACAGCCGCTCGTCGCCGACGATCTCGCCCGTGTCGGCGAGCCTGGTGATCGTGGCCGTCCCGTCGATGCCGGTCGCCCGGACCGTCGCCCGCAGCTGATCGACCGTGTAGCCGCCCTGGTCCGCCGTCGCGTATGGCGCGGCCGCCGGCATGCCGCTCGCGGCGAGAGCTGCCTGGACCTGGGCGAGCGTCTCGGTCTGGTTGTTCGAGCTGCCGGCGCCGCCGACTGAGGCCGCCGGCATCGTCGCCGGCGCATCCCAGGCAATGATGAGTCGCTGCGGATCGGCCGGATCGACACGGACCGGCAGCGGTGCCCCTGAGCTCAGTCGCCCGAGCAGGATCAAGGGCACGAACTCCTTCCGGCGCGCCTGGTACGGGGCCCGACCGGGGATCGAGACGAGCAGCTCCATCTCGACCTGCGGCTGATCGTTGAGCGACATCCCCGTCTGGGTCAGCCCGGTGATCGTCGCGGTTCCGGCAAGTCCGCTGGACGCGAGCCGATTGGCGTCAGCAGCGGATCGCCGCGATCGCAGCCCGAACCAGATCAGGATGAGGCCGGTGATGCCGAGAATGGCCGCCGTCAGGAAGAACCCGAAGGCGAGGATCGGCACCATCGCGCCGACGACCCCGAAGGTCGTCGCGAGGACGAGCTCCAGGATCCCAGTGCCGATCAGCCATTTGCCCATGTAGCCGCTGTATGTCGAGCTCGTGAACGGCGGCATGCCGCCTCCTTCCCGATGATGGCCCGGTCAGAGGCCGGCGTTGCCTCGCTCGACGAATGTCCCGTAGCCACGCTTGCCGACGTAGGCGCCATTGCGGATGACTGCCCGTCCGCGGACGAAAACCGAGCGAACTGCACCACTGACGTCGAGGCCATCGTATGGCGTGTAGTCGCTCGCATGGTGGAGGTCCCCGGCACGGATCGTCCGTTTGGCGGCAGGGTCGAACAGGACGAGGTCGGCGTCGCGGCCGGGCTCGATGGCGCCCTTCTTCGGGAAGCCGAACAGCCGCGCCGGGGTCGTCGCGAGCAGATCGACCATCCGCTCGATCGTCAGCCGCCCGTGATTGACGCCGCCGTCGAAGACCGTGGCGAGGAGCGTCTCGATGCCCGGAGTTCCATTCGAGATCCGATCGAACGACACACCTTTCGCCGCGTCGGACTTCTCGACTGCCAGCCGGTCGGGGACATGATCGCTGGCGACAAGATCGAGCCGGCCGTCGGCCAGGCCCGACCAGAGCGCGTCGCGGTCAGCGGCCGGCCGGAGGGGCGGCGAGATCAGGCAGCGGGCACAGGTCAGCGGATCGGGGTCGTCGTAGCGCTCATCGGTCAACGTGAGGTAGTCCGGGCAGGTTTCGGCGAAGGCGCGCACGCCGGAGGCCTTGGCCTCGGCGACGTGGCGCATCGCCAGTGCGCACGACAGGTGGACGACGTACACGGGCGCGTCCACGGCTCCGGCGAAGGCCATGGCCCGGTGGGTCGCGACGGCCTCAGCCTCCGGGGAACGCGTAGTAGCGTGGTAGCGTGGTGCCACGTCACCATGCTGAAGCGCGTCGGCGACCGCGGCGTCGATGAGGACGGGATCCTCGCAGTGAACCTCGAGCATCCCGCCGCGTTCGCCCAGGGTCCGCATCGCCGCGAAGATCGCGGCATCGCCGAGCCGGAAGTCGAACACCATGAACGCCTTCGCCGTCGGCACACCGGCCTCGACCATTGCCGGGAGCTCGGCGAGTGGGTCGTCCATCCCGCCCAGGATCGCGGGGCTCAGAGCGAAGTCGACGGCAGCATCGGACGCAGTCACCCGCCGGAATTCGTCGATACCGGCAAGGATCGAGCGGTGGGCCGCCGCCGATGATCCGGTTCCCGGGTTGTTGAACGCGAGAAACGTGGTCGTTCCGCCAAAGGCTGCGGCCACCGAATCCTGAAAGAACCGATCCGGCTCGGCGTCGCTGGCGACGCGGGTATGGGTGTGGACGTCGATGCAGCCCGGGAGGAGGAGCAGGCCATTGGCTTCCACCACGGCGCCGGCCCCGCCGACCAGCCTCGACAGGTCGGCCGCCACCTCGTCGATCGATCCGTCCCGGACGGCCACATCTGCCCTGTGGGAGCCGCTCGCGGTCACGACGGTCCCGCCCACGATCAACAGATCGGGCCCAAGACTCTCGATGAAAGACACCACCGAAGAGTACGGCGTCAGGGGCCGACGTCGGCCTTCAGCGCGGCGTCCAGGGCCGGGTCGCGGTCCGAGAAATAGTCGGCGGACGAGTACGGCACCGCGATATCGGGCTCGATCGTGATCCGTGGATCGTCAGCCGTGCTCTTCTGGTGGTAGACCGAGGCGATGTACACGTCCACCCCGATCGTCCGCAGCAGCGTCCGTCGAGCGTCGCCATACATGTTTGGGCTGCTGCCCATTGATTCTCCGGCGAAGCGAGCGCCGGTCGTGCCCTCGAGCTCGGTCGCGAAGTTGCCGGCCGCAGAGAACGTCAGGCGACCGATGAGAACGACAAGGCGCCCAGGCCGATCGATGGAGGGGTCCTGGAGGGCCTTGAGGAGCGAAGCGTAGAAATGGTTGTCGCCGCCACCGTTGTTGCGCAGGTCGACGACCACGCGATCGACCCCGCCCTCGGCGACGCGGGCGAGGATCTCGTCGCCGATGTCGAAGGTTCGGACGATCTCGTTGTACTGGAGGTAGAGCGTCCGCGAGTCGTTCAGATAGCGCCACCACATGGGCTTGGCCCGATCGCGGAGCCACATCACATCTCGCGATGGCAAGACAAGGGGCAGCGCGGACGTCCAGACAACGTCCTCTGCCGCAGGGATCGGCTCGATCGTCACGTCCCGTGCGATCCCGTCGCGGTCGACGAGCGAAAACACGGCCGGCCCGGCACGTTCGAGGACGCCCACCCCGGCCAGCAATTCGGCCTGTCGCATGTAGAGCGGGCCATACGCCAGGAGATTCGACGGGTTGTCCCGCGGCGAGAGTGGCTCGGCGAGCGCGAGGACGTCGTCGATCGGCTTGCCCCCGATGGCCGTCACCCGCGAGCCGGCGAGGGCCTCGTACGGGGTACGAGCGGCCGTGATCGTGAGGCCGTCGCTGAAGCGCCAGAACCGGAGCGGGAACGCGTGGGTCCCGGTTTCTGGCGTGAACGGGAAGATTCCCGAGTGGCCCTCACGCCCCTTCCAGCCCGGCATCGCAGCCAGCCGGGTGATCTCTGCCAATGCCTGGTCGTCGTTCAGGCTCGGGATCCGCATCGCGAAGTCGTCGGCGGCGGCGAGATACGTCGCCCGATCGATTCCCTGGTACGGGTTCGGGTGGACCCGCTCGCGTTCGGAGATCAGCGTCGTGATCGCCGTCCGCCAGGCGTCGTCGCGCGACAGGCTGGGGGAGGCTGTCGATGTCCGGCCGGGCGTCGCCGATGCGCTGGGGAGTGCCTGGCTTGGCGAAGAGGATGGGGTCGTGGTGGGACCTGCACAGGCCGAGGCGGCCAGGAGGGTGACCAGGACGAACCCAATTCGCACTCGTCGCCCGTCGCCTGTCACGCCGTGGCCTCAATGCTGTCCGCCTGGAGGGCTGCCTCGGCCCGTTCGGCCGCCCGCCCGATCGCTTCGAGCGCCGACTCGGCCGCCGGCTCGTCGACGTCCAGTGCGGCCATGAAGCGGCTGTGCGCCTGCTCGAACGCGCTGCTTGCCGCGGCGTGCGCGGCCAACCCGTCCGCCGTCAGGCGGAGCCGGAACGACCGTCGATCCGCGGCGACGACCTCCCGTTCGACATGGCCCCGTTCCAGCATCGCTCGAACGTAATGGGACATCGTCGTCGGTGGCATGCCGACGCGCCGGGCGAGGTCGGTCGGGGCGTGCGGTCCTTCGTCGAACAGGACGCTGTAGATCGCGTAGTCATCCGGGCGAAGGCCGCAATCGGCCATTGCTCGGACGAGGAGGGTCCGGACGCGCTGCTCGGCGGCGAAGAGGTGAAAGAGCAGGGACAGGCGAGAGTCGGGCTGGCGATCCACCCGGAGATACTACCAGATGGTAGTAACTAGTGGAAGCCCCGAGTCGCCGGGTTCAGCCCCCCTCTCGAATCGAGATGTCCTGGGCGCCTTCCCAGAGACAGCGCCGGCCCATCTCGCGGAGCCGGTCGGCCCAGCCCTCGTCCGGCTCGACGCTGGCGAAGTGGTTGGCCGCGAGCTGACCCACCTTCGACGCCGTCGTGCAGCCGCCGTACGGAAAGAAGATCTCGCACTCGCTGATCCCACCCGGATAGATCGCCAGTTGGCCAGGCGCCGGATGCGAGGTGTGGTTCTCGTAGTCGAGGCCCGGTCGGAAGTCGCCGAACGGGATCCATGTCGACTCGCCGGTCCAGCGACAGTGAATGAGTTTCGCATCGAGCGGGAGCAGCCGCCGGATCGCAGCGACCGTCAGCGGGGCGGCCGGCTCCCACCGGGCGCTAAAGTTGAGGTCGCCGACACGGATCTGCAGATCAGCCATGAGCGGAGGATAGCGTTGGCCGAGACCCCCGGACAGACCCAGCCCACCCCACTGCCGCCGTCGCTGCCGACGATCTCGACCCACGTCCTCAATACCGAGCGCGGTGCGCCGGCCGAAGGGATCCGGGTCACGCTCTACCGGCTGGATGTCGGCGCTGCCCCGATTCGGATGACCCAGGCGATGACCGATTCCGACGGGCGCGTCCGAGATCTCCTCGAGCGCCCTCTCGCCGCCGGCGAATATCGGCTCGAGTTCGACTTCGAGGGCGATGAGGACGCCTTCTTCCTCCGGCTCGCCGTGGATATAGCGGTCACCGCCACCGATCGGAGCTACCACGTGCCGCTGCTCCTCGCGCCGTACTCGATGACGACGTACCGCGGTAGCTGATGGACGTCGCGGAGCTCGACTCGATCCCGAAGGCGGAGTTCGTCGCCGCGGTTGCGCCCCTGTTCGAAGGTGCTCCGCATTTTCTGGGTCGACTTGCCGCCGCGCGACCGTTCGGTGGCACAGCCGAGATGTTTCGCCGGGCGCGTGTGATCGCCTTGTCGATGCCGGAGAGCGAACAGATCGAGTTGATCAACGCCCACCCGCGACTGGGGGCGCCGCCGTCGTCGGTGTCGGCGATGTCGTACAGCGAGCAGGGGTACGACCGCGAGACGACCGAGGCTATCGCCGACCTGGAGAGGCTGAACCGCAAATACGAGGCCAAGTTCGGCTTTCGGTTCTGCATGTTTGTCGCCGGTCGCTCGCGAGCGGACCTCGTGCCCGTGCTCGAGGCGGCTCTCGCTGCCGAACGGACCGCCGAGATCCAACGGGCGCTGGCCGACGTCGTCGCGATCGCCCGCGATCGCCATCGGGACCTGGCCGGCGCCAGCAGGGAGGGAGCAGCGTGAGCGAGCCCGAGCTTGCCACCAACCGCTACGGCAAGTCGGCGATCCGCCTCGTCAAGATCGTTCGAGGGCCCGATCGCCACGCCGTTCGCGACCTGACCGTCGCAATCGCGCTCGACGGGGACTTCGCGAGTTCCTACGTCGATGGCGACAACTCGCTCGTCGTCGCCACCGATACGATGAAGAACACCGTCTACGCGTTCGCTCGCGAGCACCTGACCGGTCCGGTCGAGGCGTTCGGGACGGTGCTCGCCCGCCATTTCGTCGCGATTCCGCAGGTCGAGCGGGCAAGCGTCACGATCGAGGAGCACGCCTGGCTGCCGATCGGCGCCGCACCGGACGCCTTCGCCCGGGACAAATCGTCGACAAGGACGGCTGTCGTCGCGGCGACGCGCGACGACCTGACGGTCGACGCGGGGATCGCCGATCTGACGCTGATGAAGACCGCCAAGTCGGCGTTCGCCGACTTCCCGCGTGACGCGTACACGACGCTGGCGGACACGGACGACCGGATCATGGCGACGAAGCTCAGCGCGACGTGGCGCTACGGCGACGCGACGGACTTCGACGCATCGTTCGAGGCCGTTCGGCGAACGCTTCTGGACGTTTTCGCAGTCCACGAGAGCGAATCGGTCCAGCATTCGATCTGGATCATTGGCCGGGCGATCATCGAGGCTCACGCCGAGGTCGCGGAGGTCACGATGACGCTGCCGAACCTCCACCACTGGCTGGCCGACCTGTCGCCGTTCGGCCAACCAAACGATCGCGAGATCTTCATCGCCACGACCGAACCACACGGGCTCATCCAGGCAACCGTCCGCCGCGGGGAGTAGTCGCACGAAGCCGTGACACGCTAGCTGTCACGGCGACCCCCGACGATCCGGGGCATGGAAGCACGAATCGTCCAGCTCCAGACCAGCGAGGTCCGCGTCGACGGCGACCGGATCGTCATCGAGCGCCTCCTCGTCCGTGACGCGGGTCTCGCCGCGCTCCTCGGGGAGCGACCGATCGAGGATCGGCCAGCCTTCGTCGAGCGGGCCCTGAAGGTCGGCCTCATGGCCCTCCAGGACGCGGGCGTCACGGTCAACGTCGACGTCATCCGCACGGAGTTCGAGAAGCTCCTCCAGAAATCGGAGCAGGTCAACGTCCGCGCGGCTGAGGCATTGGACCAGACGCTCCGCTCCAACTTCGCCGACGGCGACGGCCGCCTGCCGCGAACGCTGGAGCGGTTCCTCGGCGACAAGGGCGCGCTCCGAGCCTACGTCGGCGAGCTGTTCGACGAGAACAAGCGCGACAGCGCGATCGGCCGGATGCGAACGCTGCTCGGGACGTACTTCGACGGCGACGCGTCCAAGCTCGCCGTCCTGCTCGATCCCACCCGCCAGAACTCGCCGATGCACCAGTTCCGGGTCGAGATCTCGCGCGAGTTCGACCGATTGAACGAGCGGCTGACGGCGATCGAAGCCGCGGCAGCCGCGCGGGGCGCGGAACGGGCCAGGTCGACGGCAAAGGGGGCGGACTTCGAGGATCTGCTCGAAGCGATGCTCGGCGACCTGGCCCGCGGATCCGGCGACCTGCTCGACCGAACCGGCAGCGAGGCCGGCGGCGTCATACGCTCGAAGAAGGGCGACTTCGTCCTGACGGTAAATCCGTCGCAGACGGCCGGTGCGGAGCTGCGGATCGTCGTCGAGGCCAAGGATCGGTCGATGTCGCTTCGGGCGATGCGCGACGAACTGCGCGAGGCCAAGGAGAACCGGACGGCGGCCATCGGGCTCGCCATCTTCACGCCCGTGCACGCTCCGGCGGGGATCGCCCCGTTCGACATCCGCGGTGGCGACGTCTATTGCGTGATCGACCCGGTTGACCCAGAGTCCGCGACCCTCGAGGCGGCGCTGCGGCTTGCGCGGCTCCTCGCGCTGGCGAGCCTCCGCGAACAGCGGACGGAGATCGACGGCGAGGCGATCCGAGCTGCCCTGACGGCGGTTCGGGCGGAGCTCGACGCGATCAAGGGGATCAAATCGACGCTGACATCGATCGCGACGAGCACGGCGAGCGTCCAGGCGTGCCTCGATCGGCTCCGCGAGTCGATCCTCGCCCGCATCGCCGAGGCTGAGGCGGAGATCCGGCTCGCCCGCTGAGGCCGTCCGCTGCCGGTTGTGCGGTCCGAAAGGGTCGGGTGTGGCGGGGACTGGTGAGCCATGGCCGACCGGGACCACCGGGTCCTAGGTCGGTGCGGGACTTGCCACGAGGGTTAGGGTAGGGCGGAGGCTGCCTCGTCAGCGCGTCCTCCGCGCCCTCCACGAAGCCCATCGAGCCGGAGTCCTCATCATGCGCCGCCACGTTGCCACCTTCGTGGCTGCCGCTTTTCTCCTTTCCCTGGCCGGGCCGGCTGTCGCTGCCGATCCGCTCCCGGAGGCACCGCTCGCGCCCACGCCGGCCCCGAGCCTCGGCAGCACCGACCCGACCGGCCGCTGGATCGTCGTCTATAGGAACGGCACCGACGTCGCCGCCGCGAGCAAGCGCCAGGCGAAGGTCGTTGGTTTCACGGCAGATCGCACGTTCAGCCATGCGTTCCGCGGGCTGTCGGCCCGGCTCAGCCCCAAACAGGTCAGGGAGCTTCGCAGGGACCCGAACGTGCTCCAGGTCGTCCCCGACGAGAAGATCGAACTGGCCGCGCAGCTCATCCCGAACGGCATCGGCCGGGTCGATGCCAACCTGTCACCGGCCGCGAAGATCGACGGCATCGATGAGCGCGTCGACGCCGATGTCGCCATCGTCGATACGGGCATCGCGTCGATCCCCGAGCTCAACGTCGCGGGCGGCTACAACTGCTCCACGGCCAACCACTCGCTGTGGCGTGACGTCCACGGCCACGGGACGCACGTTGCCGGGATCGTCGGCGCGATCGACAACGGGGCCGGTGTCGTCGGGGTCGCCCCGGGCGTCCGCCTCTGGGCCGTGAAGATCCTCGACGACGGCGGCTCGGGACTCCTCTCCTGGTACGTCTGCGGCCTCGACTGGATCGCCGCCCAGCGCGACCCGGCTGACCCGTCCCGGCCCCTCTTCGAGTCCGTGAACATGAGCGTTACCAAGTGGGGCCACGACGACGGTGCCTGCGGGGCAAAGGACGCCGACATCCTCCACGCCGCGATCTGCCGTCTCGTAGCGAGTGGCGTCACGGTCGTCGCGGCCGCCGCGAACGACAGCGGCAGTGCCGCGGCACGTGTCCCGGCTGCCTACAACGAGGTGATCACGGTTTCGGCGCTCGCCGACACGGACGGAAAGCCCGGCGCGCACGGTGGCCCGCTCTGCTTCTCGTGGGGCTCGTACGACGACGACGACTCATTCGCGAACTTCAGCAACTACGGCTCGGACATCGACCTCATCGCCCCGGGCAAGTGCATCTGGTCGACGGTGCCCGGCGGCTACCAGTACATGTCCGGGACATCCATGGCGGCGCCGCACGTGACGGCGGCGGTGGCGCTCCTCAAGGCGACCCGACCGCAACTGACGCCAGCGGAGGTCAAGGAAGCGCTGCAGTACCTAGGAACGCTCAACTGGAAGGTCACGAGCGACCCGGATCCGACCCACGAGAAGCTCCTCAACGTGTCGCGACTCGGCGCGCGCGGCGACTTCACCGTGGGCGTGGGTGGCGCGCCGACCGTCCCCGAGACCGGCGGCACGGCGGCAATCCCCGTGACGGTGACGCGGTCGACCACCTCCTTCGAGCGGATCGTCCTCAGCGCCGAGGCTCTGCCGGCGGGGGTCACGGCGACGTTCAGCTCGGCCAGCCTGTACGGCTTCGACGGGGTCTCGGGCACGGTGTCGGTCACAGTTCCGCGCGGCACTGCCCAGGGCTGGTACCAGTTCAAGGTCGTCGGCAAGGAGCACGGAATCACCCACTTCGCGATCGCCTCGTACGTCGTCAACAACGACCCGCCCGTCGCCTCACCGCCGGCGGTCGACGCGGTGGTCCGCAGCGTCATCGGGGCGACGACGGTCCCAGCCCGCGTGGTCTGGCCGGCGGCCGTCGACGTGAGCCCGATCGCCGGCTATGAGGTCCAGGCGAGCGTCGACGGCGGGCCGTGGGGACCCGCGACCGCAACCGGCCCAACGCAACGGATGATCACTTCGATCCAGACCTTCGGTCACTCGTATCGCTACCAGGTCCGGGCGCGCGATGCAGGTGGCACCTGGAGCGCCTGGGCGCCAGGCAACAGCTACACAGCCGGGCTCGCCGAAGACCGCGCGCGGTCGGTCGCCTACAGGGGAACCTGGGTCCGGATCTCCTACTCGGGCGCATCGGGCGGCAACCTCACTTACGCGGTCGCCGCAGGAGCGAGCACAAAGCTGACGTTCACGGGACGGGCGATCGCCTTCATCGCGCCGATGGGCCCGACCCGTGGTTCCGCGAAGATCTACTGGGACGGGAAATTCCGGACGACGATCAGCTTCAGGGCACCCAAGGGCCAGAGCCGGCTCGTGATGTACTCGATCGGATCGGCGACGCTCGGTTCGCATACGCTCGAGGTCAGGCTCGTCGGCAACGGGCGGGTCGACGTCGACGCGTTCGTCATGTTCCGTTGACGCCGGCGGAAAACCCCGCCGGACGAACTGGTTGCCCGTCCACGCTATAGTCACGTCCGGCCGGTCGTACGAGAGGAGACACCGTGGCGCGATCGATGTGGAAGGGAGCCATCCAGTTCGGGCTGGTGACGATCCCGGTCAAGCTCTATCTCGCGACGGAATCGAGCTACCAGGTCCGCTTCAACATGCTCCACGAGAAGGACCTGACGCGGATCCAGATGAAGACGTTTTGCCCGATCGACGACGAGGTCATCTCGCGGTCGGAAACGGTCAAGGGCTACGAATACGCCCCCGACCAGTATGTCGTCATCACCGACGAGGACCTCGAGAAGGTGCCGCTCAAGACGGTCCGGACGATCGAGATCGAGCAGTTCACCAAGGCGGAGCGTGATGACAGCGCCACTCGCTTCGTCAAGCAGGCCTACTACGTCGAGCCCGACAAGATCGGCCGCAAGGCCTTCTACCTCCTGAAGTCGGTCCTTGCCGAAGAAGAGCTCACCGCGATCTGCAAGGTCGTCATCAAGGACCGCGAGGCACTCGCTTCGCTCGATCCGTTCGCCGACACGATGATCCTCACGACCCTCCACTGGCCGGACGAGATCCGCTCGACGAAGGAGCTCGACCTGCCGGAGGAAGAGCCCGACTTCAAGCCGGCCGAACTCGCGATGGCCAAGCAGCTCGTCTCGGCGATGACCGGCGAGTTCGAGCCCGAGAAATACAAGGACGAGTATCGGGACGCGCTCATGCAGGTCATCGAAGCGAAGATCGAGGGCCACGCGCCGGTCGTCCAGGAGCCTGTCGAGGAGAGCGGCAATCTCATCGACCTCATGGCCGCCCTCGAGGCGTCCGTCAAGGCGACGAAGGCCGCCCGCGACTCCGACGCGCCGGTGTCGGTCGCCGACGCAAAGAAGGAACGCGCGCGCCGATCGTCCGAGAGCGAGATGGCCCCGGCCGAGAAGAAGACCGCGGCCGGCCGGGCGGCAGCGAAGAAGGCCGCTGACGCCGACGAAGCCGACGAGCCGGCAGCCGCGGCCTCGGGCGGCCGGAGCCGGCGGCGCAAGAGCGCGTAGGCGGGCGTGAGCAGGGGCCGCTGAACGCCCAGCGTTCGTACCAGCGATTCGGGCCTGGAATCTTGCCAACTTGGCCGCCTCGTCCGCCGATTGGAACTCCCATCGGTCCGTTTGACGATCCACGAGAGTCGAGCGAGCGAAATCGCGGCGCCCGTTCGCCCGTAGGAACGCCCGGCGTTCAGGCGGCGCAGGGTGCCGGCGATGCTGGGCGCGACCGCCACAGGTCTCAGGCATGAGCCCGTCGAAGCGCAAGCCGGGGGCGAACAGGCCGGCGGCTACGACGACGCGGTCGGACCCCCTCGAGCGGTACTGGCAGAAGCGCGACTTCGCCAAGACACCGGAGCCGGCCGGGGCCCAGGCCCCGATCCCGTCGATCGGCGGCAGGGGCGGTCGGTTCGTCGTCCAGCGTCACCGCGCGACGCGGCTCCACTACGACTTCCGCCTCGAAGTCGACGGCGTCCTGGCCAGCTGGGCGATCCCGAAAGGCCCGACGCTCGATCCGAAGATCCGCCGGATGGCCGTCCACGTCGAGGATCACCCGCTCGAGTACTTCGACTTCGAGGGTGTCATCCCGAAGGCGCAATACGGTGCGGGGGATGTCATCGTCTGGGACTGGGGCACGTTCAAGCCAGAGGAGGAGACGCCCGATCCGAAGCAGGCGATCGAGGATGGCGAGCTGAAGTTCGAGCTCAACGGCCAGAAGGTGAACGGCCGATTCACGCTAGTGCGCACGAGTCGCCGGCCCGGAACGGCGCCGACGACGGCCTTCGAGGACGATTCGGAGCAGTGGCTCCTGATCAAGAAGCGCGACGCGCCCGCGGTCGATGGCTGGGACCCGGAGGAGCACCCGCAGTCGGTCAAGACCGGCCGGACGAACGACGAGGTCAAGGCGAACCGCGATGCGCTGTGGATGAGCGACCGGCCTGCCGCGACGGCGGAGATCGATCTCAGCGGAGCCGTCGAGGCGCCGCTGCCGGGCTTCATCCCGCCGATGCTCGCGACTCTCGGCTCGACGCCATTCAGCCACCCGGACTGGCTGTTCGAGATCAAGTGGGACGGCTACCGGCTCCAGGCGATCGTCGACGCGGGCAAGATCAGGACGTACACGCGAAAGGGTCTGGACGGGGCGACGTACTTTCCGGGGCTCCTGACGACACCCGGGAGCTGGATCACCGCCGACCAGGCGATCCTCGACGGCGAGGTCGTCGCCCTCGACGAGAACGGCGCGCCTGACTTCGGGCTGCTTCAGGAGGGCATCAGCAACTTCCGCACCGGGACGAAGACCGGGGCAGGGGCCGGCGGGAACGGCTCGGAACGCAGCGGGCCGAAGGCGACCCTCGTGTACCAGGCCTTCGACCTGCTCTATCTCGACGGTCGCCTGCTGCTCAACGTGCCGCTCGAGAATCGCAAGAAGCTCTTGCGGTCGGTGCTCCGCGGCGGCGGCCGGGTGCGGTTCGCCTCGCACGTCGACGAGGACGGCCTGGCGTTCTACGACGCGGCCAAGTCCCGCGAGCTCGAAGGCATCGTCGCCAAGCACCGGCGCTCGCGGTACGAGTCGGGCCGCCGTTCGTCGGCCTGGCTGAAGTTCAAGATCCGCCCGGAGCAGGAGCTCGTGGTCGGCGGCTATACCTCGGGGGAGGGCAACGCGAAGGACCTCGGGGCGGTCGCGGTCGGGGTCTACGAGGGCGACCAGCTGCGGTTCGCCGGCAAAGTCGGATCTGGATTCAACGCGAGAACGCGCAAGGAACTGCGAAGACGACTGGAGGAGCTCGAGACCGAGACGTCGCCGTTCGATCCCGCGCCTGAGCGGAAGGGCGAGCTGCGCAATCTCGTCTGGGTCAAGCCCGAGCTCGTGATCAGGGCGGAGCTCGGTGGCTGGACCAGGGAGGGTTACGTGCGCCAGACAGCATTCAAGGGCGTCGACGAAGGCCACGATCCGAAGGCGGTGATCCGCGAACGCGCGGCTCCGACCGAGGAGCTCGCCGCCAAGACAGAGAAGGAGGTCGCCGCGTCCGAGACGGCGGCGGCGGCGAAGCCAAAGAGCCGCGCAACGGCCAAGGCCAGGCCGAATGAGGACTCGAGGGGCGCGGGCGCCGCGGGCAAACCCGCCGCGCCCGATCGCCAATTCGCCGGCGCGACCCTGGAGGAACTCGATGCCCTCGCCACGATCCCGAAGGAAGGGATCTGGTCGGTTGGCGGCCGCGAGCTCAAGCTCACGAACCTCGACAAGGTCCTGTTCCCGCCACTCGAGGGCACGAAGGATTCCCCGATCCGTAAGCGCGAGCTCATCGCCTATTTCGGCCGGATCGCGCCTGCGGCGCTGCCGCACCTCGCCGACCGGCCGCTCAACCTGCAGCGCTTTCCAAACGGCGTCGGCGGGCCGGGGTTCTGGCAGAAGGACATCCCGTCGACCGCGCCAGCATGGCTTCGCCGCTGGAAGGAGGTCGGCGTCGCCGACCGCGCCGCGAACATGCATCTGATCGCCGCGGAGGTCGCCACCCTGTGCTGGCTCGGCAACCAAGCGGCGTTCGAGATCCACGCCTGGACGGGCAGGATCGATGCGCCGGACAAGCCCACGTTCGCCCTCGTGGACATCGACCCCGGCGAGAAGACTACGTGGGAGGAGACGCTCCAGATCGCCCGCCTCTACAGGGCCGCGTTCGAGCACCTCGGGCTCCGAGCCTACCCGAAGCTGACCGGCAAGCGGGGCATCCAGGCCTGGTTGCCGATCGTCCGGAAATACAGCTTCGAGGAGACGAGCGCCTGGGTCGAGAAGCTGTCGCGGGCCGTCGGCGCGCTCGTGCCGGACCTCGTGTCATGGGAATGGAGCGTCTCGCAGCGAAAGGGAAAGGCTCGCCTCGACTACACCCAGAACACGTTCATCAAGACGCTCGTCGCCCCGTATGCGGTCCGACCGGCCGCCGGCGCTCCGGTTTCGGCACCGATCGCTTGGAAGGAGCTCGACGACCCGTCGCTCCGGCCGAACTCGTTCACGATCAGAAACGTCGTCGACCGGGTGGCCGAAGTCGGGGACCTGTTCGCCGCAGCGCAGACCGACGCGGGAGGAAGATTTGAACGAGGAAATGGTACGCCAAACCGGCGGAGCAGAATGACGGCGTTTGCCATCTCAACGTCGGGGTCTCTTACA
>JBBSCI010000034.1:0-21501 GCA_038250445.1 Candidatus Limnocylindrales bacterium
GGAACACCTCCTCCTGGCGGTGGCGGAGGTTGGCGGCGACGGGCGCCAGCTGCTCGAGCGGCATGGTGCGACGCGCGAGGCCATCCTCACCGCGCTCCAGAGCGTGCGCGGCGGCCAGCGGGTCACATCCCAGAATCCCGAGAGCACATATGCCGCCCTCGAGAAGTACGGCCGCGACCTCACGACCGAGGCTCGGGCGGGCAGGCTCGACCCGGTCATCGGCCGGGACGACGAGATCCGCCGAGTCATCCAGGTCCTGAGCCGGCGGACGAAGAACAACCCGGTCCTGATCGGCGAGCCCGGCGTCGGCAAGACGGCGATCGCAGAGGGCCTGGCCCAACGAATTGTTCGCGGCGACGTCCCCGAGACGCTCAAGGACAAGCGGGTCGTAACGCTCGATCTGGGCGCCCTGATCGCCGGCGCGAAGTTCCGCGGCGAGTTCGAGGAACGCCTCAAGGCCGTCCTCAAGGAAGTCAAGGACGCCGACGGCAAGGTGATCCTGTTCATCGACGAGCTGCACACGGTCGTCGGAGCCGGCGCCGCCGAGGGTGCGATGGACGCATCGAACCTCCTGAAGCCGATGCTCGCCCGCGGCGAGCTCCACGCGATCGGGGCGACGACGCTCGATGAGTACCGCAAGTACATCGAGAAGGACGCGGCCCTCGAGCGCCGCTTCCAGCCGGTCATGGTCGACGAGCCGAGTGTCGAGGACACGATCTCGATCCTGCGCGGACTCCGCGAGCGCTACGAGGTCCACCACGGCGTCCGGATCACGGACTCCGCCCTCGTCGCGGCCGCGACGCTCAGCAACCGCTATATCACCGATCGCTTCCTGCCGGACAAGGCGATCGACCTCGTTGACGAGGCGGCATCTCGGCTGCGGATGGAGATCGACTCCATGCCCGTCGAACTCGACGAGGCGGAACGCCGCCGGATGCAACTCGAGATCGAGCGGGAGGCCCTCCGCAAGGAGACCGACGACGCGTCGAAGGCGCGCCTCGCGGCCCTCGAGAAGGAGCTCGCGGACCTGGAGGAGCAGACGGGCGCCCTGAAGCAGCGCTGGGAGGCCGAGAAGGCAGCGATCGCGGCGATGCGCCAGACGAAGACCGAGCTGGAGCAACTCCAGGTCCGGATCGAGCAGGCCCAGCGCGAGACGGACTATGAGACGGCGGCCAAGCTCCAGTACGAGACCCTGCCCCAGCTCCAGGCGCGCCTGAACGAGCAGGCCGCGACGCTTGCCGCCCTCCAGGGCCCGGGCTCGCTCCTCCGCGAGGAGGTCACAGCCGATAACATCGCCGAGATCGTCGCGGCCTGGACCGGCGTTCCCGTGACCAAGCTCTTGGAGGGGGGGATCGAGAAGCTCGTCAAGATGGAGGACCGCCTCCATCTCCGCGTCGTCGGTCAGGACGAGGCGATCGAGGCCGTGTCGGACGCCGTCCGACGGGCACGGGCGGGCCTCGGCGACCCGCGCCGGCCGCTCGGGTCATTCCTCTTCCTTGGCCCGACGGGCGTCGGCAAGACGGAGCTCGCCCGGGCCCTCGCCGAGTTCCTCTTCGATGACGAGCACGCGCTGACCCGCATCGACATGAGCGAGTACATGGAGAAGTTCTCCGTCTCGCGGCTGATCGGCGCCCCACCAGGCTACGTCGGGTACGAGGAGGGCGGCCAGCTGACGGAGGCCGTCCGACGGCGTCCGTACCAGGTCATCTTGCTCGACGAGATCGAGAAGGCCCATTCGGACGTCTTCAACATCCTCCTCCAGGTCCTCGATGACGGCCGCCTGACCGACGGCCAGGGGCGGACCGTCGATTTCAAGAACACCGTGGTGATCATGACCAGCAACGTCGGCGGCCACCTGATCACGGCCGTCTCCGGCGGCCGTGAGGACAAGGTCGCCTACGAGGCGATGAAGCTGTCGGTGATGGAGTCCCTCCGCGGTCAGTTCCGCCCGGAATTCCTCAACCGAATCGACGAGATCATCGTCTTCCACCCGCTGACCGAGGAGCACCTGACTCGGATCGTCGACCTCCTCCTCGACGGCGTCCAGAAGCGACTCGACGAGCAGGAGCTCGTGCTCGAGTTCACGCCGGCAGCCAAGTCGCTGATCGTCCGCGAGGGCACCGATCCGGCGTACGGCGCTCGGCCCCTGAAGCGGACGATCCAGCGGCTCGTCGAGAATCCGCTCGCGCGGGGGCTCCTCCGCGGCGAGTTCAAGCCAGGCGATCGCATCGTCGGCGACGCCGACCCCGTGAGCGGCACGCTCGTGTTCTCGACGGAGCACTCGACGGTCGTCACGGAGGCGGGCCGGCGACGCGACGCGCGGGCGCAGAGCGACGGCAAGAAGCGATCCGCGAAGTCGGTCCTCGACCTGCCCGACGTCGACGAATCCAGGCGCGATACCGGCGAGCTCGTCAACTGAGCGATGCGTTTCGAGGAGGCGGTCGATCGGCTGACGTCGTGGCCCGGCCACCTTCCCGACGCGCCGTCGTCGCTGATGCCGGTCTTCACCGATGACCGGCTCCGACCGCGATTCGCGCCGAGTCCGACGGCTCGGCCGGCGGCGGTTCTCGCCCTCCTCTTTCCGGATCCGGACGGGCTGGCCCGGATCGTCCTGACCGAGCGCCTGACGTACGACGGACACCACAGCGGCGAGGTCAGCCTGCCCGGTGGCAAGGCCGAACCGGCCGATGCAGGACCCACCGATACGGCTCTCCGCGAGGCGGCCGAGGAGGTCGGGCTCGACGCGGCCGCGGCCGGGGTGACGGTCGTCGGCGCCCTCGATGAGGTCTTCATCCCCGTCAGCGATTTCCGGATCACGCCGGTCGTCGCCTGCGCCGCCCAGCAGCCGATCCTGACCCCCAACCCCGCCGAGGTCGCCCGAATCATCGAGCCACTGGTGACGGCGTTCCTTCCCGACGCACCGGTCGAGATCGTCGAGCGGGTCATCCGCGACTGGCCGCTTCGCTACGGCGGATACCGCATCGACGGTCTCCACGTCTGGGGCGCGACCGCGCGAATCCTCGGCCAACTCGGAGCCCTGCTGGGCCGGGTTTAGGAATCTTCACGTAAACCACGGACCGAGACGCGCGTCTCGGCGGCGGCCCGAAGACGCACTCGTGGCGTCGCTCCGGGACCTGCGGAACCGCTGGTTCCGCCATGTGTCCGGAAGCCGGGCTCACCTTCGGCTTCCTAAGGAGGTTGCGCCATGCGCAAGCCACTCCTGTCCCTCGCTCTGGCCGCCGTGTTCGCGGGCGCCTGCAGCTCAGCTGCGCCCAGCGGCGGCCGCTACGTCCTGCCACGCCCGGAGCACCACCAACCGACGCCCCAGGCGGTCGAGCAACCGCCGGCGACCCCATATGACAGCGTCACGTACGAGGATCCCGGGGTCAACCCGTTCGTCGATCCCACAAAGGACAACCAGTCGACGTTCGGGCTGGACGTCGACACCGCTTCCTACACCGTCGCTCGGCGCTACATCAGCGACGGCAATCTGCCCGATCCCGCCAGCGTTCGGGTCGAGGAGTTTGTCAACTACTTCGACCAGGCCTACGCCGCCCCCGATGAGGATGCCTTCGCGATCCACGTCGATGGCGGCCCGAGCCCCTTCCTCGCCGAGGATGAGGTCCTCCTGCGGATCGGGCTCAAGGCCCGCGAGGTGTCGGACCGGTCTCGATCGAGCGCCTCGGTCACGTTCGTCATCGACGTCTCTGGCTCGATGGCCCGTGAGGACAGGCTGGGGCTCGTCAAGCAGTCGCTCGGCCTCCTCGTCGACGGCCTGCGGCGCGACGACACGGTCGCGATCGTCGTCTACGGATCGGAGGCGCGAGTCGTGCTGCCGCCGACCTCGGCCCGGGACGCCGGCACGATCCTCGACGCGATCGACTCCCTGCAGCCCGAAGGCTCGACGAACGCCGAGGCCGGGCTCCGACTCGGCTACGAGATGGCCCGAAAGCAGCTCCGCGAGGAAGGGATCAACCGGGTCGTGCTCGCTTCCGACGGCGTCGCGAATGTCGGGGCGACCGACGCCGAGACGATCCTCCGCGAGATCCGCCACGACGCGGAGGCTGGCATCCAGCTCGTGTCGGTCGGATTCGGAATGGGCAACTTCAACGACGCGTTGCTCGAGCGGCTGGCCGACGACGGCGACGGCTTCTACGCCTACGTCGACGATCTCGACGAGGCGCGACGGCTCTTCGTCGAGGACCTGACCGGGACGCTCCAGTCGGTCGCCCTCGATGCCCGCGTCCAGGTGGAGTTCAACGCCGATGCGGTCGAGGCGTACCGGCTCGTGGGCTTCGAGAACCGGGCCATCGACGACAAGGACTTCCGCGACGACAACGAGGCAGCGGGCGCGATCGGGGCCGGCCATTCGGTGACGGCTCTCTACGCCCTGCGCCTCTCGAACGAGGGCCGGGCTCGAGTCGGGACGATCAGCCTCCGCTGGACCGATCCCGCTTCCGGCCGAGCGGCCGAGCTCGCCAGCGACGTCCGGCTGTCCGATCTCGCCGCGTCGTTCCGAGCCGCGGATCCCACCTTCAAGCTCGATGCCATCGTCGCCGCAACCGCCGAGCGCTTCCGCGGCAGCCGCTGGGGCGACACCTATCGCCTCGCGGACGTCGTCGAGGTCGCCGGCGGACTGGCGGAGGACCTGCCCCAGACCCAGGAGGTCCACGACTTCCTGGAGCTCCTCGGACGGGCCGCCAACCTCGAACGCTGACTTTTCCGGTCGTCGGCCGGCTGCCGTGGAGGAGCGGCGCCGGCCGACGGCGATTCCAGCGACCTAGACGGGCTCGCCCTCGGATCGATCGTGGGGCAGTGGGCGGTCCGGTGGCACGAGGCTGCCCTCGCCCGGAGAAACCGGCGCCGTCCCCGGCGGCAGCTCGAGGGCGGCACCCTCGAGGATCTCCAGGACGGCCGCGTCGTCCGGACCGGCGAACTCGACGACGAGCGCCCGCATGTGCGAGTAGTCGGTCCATGCACCGTGGATGACGTTGGCCGGCCAGACGACCGCCTCTCCTGCCGCCACGCGGATCCGCTCGTCGCCGACGAGCACCCAGCCACCACCCTCGATGACGATGAAATACGTCGTGTTCGGGTTGGAGTGGGGCTCGATCCGGCCGCCAAGGTTGAAGGCGAGCTCGGAGACCGTGCCGCGGCCGTCGTTGTGGATGACCTGGCCCGTCAGGCCCTCGCTGCCGGGCGGCCCATCGGCGCGCCGATGGCCAACTCCGAATCGGCGGACCTCGATCGGCATGGCCGGATCAGCGTCGCCGGCGCGACCGGCGGGCGGGCTTCGCCCTCGACCGGATCGTCGCCTCGGCCCGTTCGAACTTCGTCTTCGTGTAGTAGCGCTGTTTGGCGAGCTTCTGTTCGTAGGCGTCGAGGATCGGCGGGAACCGCATGAACCTGACCCAGGTGAGCGTTCCGAGCCCGACCACAGCGATGATGAGGACGACGATCAGGTCGAACGAGAAGACCGCCGCCACCAAGAGCAGGCCGAAGACGCAGATCCCCGTCCACAGCAGCCACTCGTAGAGATCGAGGTACGGCGCGTGGCGGTGGAGGGCCCGGGTTCGGACGTTGTACAGACCCACGAGCGCGCCGAGCAGGACCAGCGAGACGATCCAGAGCGGCGTGAAGAGGTCGGGGAAGGTGTGCTGATTGAACGAAGTGAACAGGTAGTCCCAGGGCGGGAGCCGCACGATCGACCTCTCTGCATGAAACGGGTGGAGTCGGCCGCGGGTCTTGAGCCGCGCGGCGCTCGCGTCGGCGCGGCGTTCGTGGCACCGCCGAGACCGTCGGAGTATGCCACGCCTCGGGTTATACTCGGTCGCAAACGTCGAACGCGTGGCTGCGTGCGGATGGAGGAAGGCCCGGGTGCGAGCCCTTCTGTCGGTCGCCAACCGCGACGGGATCTCGGGGCTCGCCCGTGACCTGCTCGCGCTCGGCGTGGAAATCTATGCGACCGACGGGACGCGCGAACACCTCGCCGGAGACGGCATCGAGGTCCAGTCGGTCTCGGACCTGACGACCGTCGCGCCCCTCGTCGGCGGCCAGGTCAAGACGTTCCACCCGACGATCTACGCCGGGATCCTGGCCCGCCGTGACATCCCGGCTCAGCTCGAGGAGCTCCAGACCAACGGGATCGGGCTGATCGACATCGTCGTGGTGAACGTCACGCCGTTCGCTCCCGCGGTCGGTGCCCGCCTCGTCGGCATCGACGAGGCGATCGAGATGATCGACGTCGGCGGAGCGGCGCTGCTCGGGGCCGCCGCGCGGAATGCGGCCGGTGTCGCGGCCGTGGCGAGCCCTGATCACTATCCGCGCCTCGTCGCCGAGCTGCGTGAGCTCAATCTCGTCTCGCCGGAACTGCGGGCGTTCCTCGCGGCAGAGGCGTTCGGCACCGTCGCCGCCTACTACGCGGAGATCGCGGCGTATCTCAACCAGATCTCCGGGAACATGTTCCCGGCCCGCCTCGCGCTCGTCCTCGAGAAGGTCGTCGACCTCGGCTACGGCGAGAATCCCCACCAGCGCGCGGCGTTCTACCGTGAGACGACTCATCGCAGCGGCACCCTCGCCGACGCGATGCAGCTCCGCGGCGAGCGGCCGTCGTTCAACAACCTCCTGGACCTGGACGCCGCCTACCGGATCGCGTCGGACTACACGGCGCCGACGGTCGCGATCGTCAAGCACACCGACCCGGTCGGGCTCGCCTCGGCGGATGAGCTCGTCGAGGCCTATCGTCGGGCGCTCGAAACGGACGCGGTTGCGTCCTTCGGCGGCATCGTCGGGGTCAACCGCGAGCTCGACGGGGCGACCGCCCGGGAGATCGCCGCCAATTCGTACGAGGCCGTCGTCGCGCCCGGCTACAGCAGCGCCGCGCTCGGCATCCTCAAGGCCAAGGCCGGCCTGGAGGTCCTCGCCGTCCCGCCCGATCCGACCGAGGGCATGCGCGACTACGGCATCGCGAATCTCGACTTCAAGCGCGTCGCCGGCGGGCTGCTCGTCGAGAGCCTCGACGAGCTCGGGCTTGACCGCGGCCGGCTGCAGGTCGTCACGAAGCGGCGACCGACGCTCGACGAGCTCAACGACCTGCTGTTCGCCTGGCGGGCCGTCCGGCACGTCCGATCGAACGCGATCGTCCTCGCCCGGAACGGCGCGACCGTGGGGATCGGGGCCGCCCAGGCAAGCCGTCAGGTCGCCGTCGAGATCGCCCTCCGCCGGGCCGGCGACCGGGCGAAGACCGCAGTCATGGCGAGCGATGCGTACTTCCCGTTCCCCGACGGAATCCAGATGGCGGCGGGAGCCGGCGTGACGGCGATCGTCCAGCCGGGCGGATCGATTCGCGACGAGATGGCGATCGAGCTGGCGGATCGTCATCACATGGCGATGGTGTTCACCGGCAAGCGCCACTTCCGACACTAGATCGCTAACCCACCGGGAGAGATATGGAGCAGCTGCTCGCACTCGAGATGGTCCGGGTCACCGAGGCCGCGGCCCTCGCATCGGCTCGGTTCATGGGCCGCGGTGAGAAGGACGAGGCGGATGACGCCGCCGTCGAGGCGATGCGCCGGACGATGGACGAGATCGAGTTTGCCGGCCGGATCGTCATCGGCGAGGGCGAGCGCGATGAGGCGCCGATGCTCTACATCGGCGAAGAGGTCGGCCGGCACGACGCCGCTGACGAGGGCGCGCAGCGGATCGACATCGCCGTCGACCCGCTCGAGGGGACGAACCTCGTCGCCCACGGCCAGGCGGGCGCCATCACCGTCCTCGCGGCGTCGGAGGAGGGCGGCCTTCTCCATGCCCCGGACACCTATCTCGAGAAGCTGTGCGTCGGGCCGGGCGCGGCCGGCAAGGTCGACATCCGGCTCTCCCCGACCGAGAACCTGGGGCTGATCGCCGGCGCCCTCGGTCGCGGCGTGAACGACATCACCGTCGTCATCCTCGAGAGACCGCGTCACGAGGCGCTGATCGAAGAGGTTCGGAACGCGGGCGCCCGGATCAAGCTCATCACCGACGGCGATCTGTCGGCGGCGATCAGCTGCGCGGTCCAGGGGACCGGCGTCCACGCCGTGATGGGGACCGGCGGCGCTCCGGAGGGCGTGCTCACGGCCGCCGCGCTGCGATGCCTCGGCGGCGAGATCCAGGCCCGCTTTCGATATCGGAGCGACGAAGAGCGGGCGCGCGGTGCGGCGATGGGCCACGGCGACGAAGCGCGTGTCTACAAGACCGACGACCTTGCCTCGGGCGAGAACCTCGTCTTCGCCGCGACCGGGGTGACGACCGGCGACCTCCTCCAGGGCGTCCGCTACTTCGGCGGCGGCGCCCGGACCCACTCCCTGATCATGGCCTACCAGTCGAAGCAGATCCGGTTTGTCGACACGGTCCACATGTTCGACCGCAGCCGGCCGCCGTCGGTCCGGCTCTAGGCGCAACGAGCCGTGGCCGCCGAGCGATTGATCGTCGCGATGGGCGGCGGTGGCTTCTCGATGGAGCCCGACAACCGGCTACTCGACGACTTCATCCTTGGGCTCAGCGGGGCATCGCGGCCGCGGATCTGCTTCCTGCCGACGGCGAGCGGAGACGCGGAGAGCTACCTGCTCCGGTTCTACGCGGCCTTCGCAACGCGCGCCGACGCGAGCCATCTCGCCCTGTTCGTTCGGACCGTCGACGACATCGACAGCCTGCTGCTCGGTCAGGATGTGATCTACGTCGGCGGTGGCAACACCGAGAACATGCTGGCGATCTGGCGAATCCATGGAGTCGACCGGGTCCTTCGGGCGGCGTGGGAGGCGGGCGTCGTGCTTGCGGGGCTGTCGGCCGGTTCGATCTGCTGGTTCGAGTCCGGCACGACCGATTCGTTCGGGCCGGGGCTGAACATCCTGACCGGCGGCCTCGGCCTGCTGCCGGGCAGCCATTGCCCGCACTACGACAGCGAGCCGCTGCGCCGGCCGACCTACCAGCGGCTTGTCGGCGAAGGGAGCCTGGCAGCCGGGTACTCCGCGGACGACGGCGCGGCGCTGGTGTTCGCTGGAACGGGCCTCCGCGAGGTCGTTGCCTCGCGACCGGATTCCGCCGCCTTCCGCGTTGAGCTCGTCGACGGCTCCGTGCAGGAGACGCGGCTGGCGACCCGCTACCTCGGCTGACCGCCGGCCGGTAGGGGCTCCCACGCGCCGTCGACCCAGCGGGCGATCGGCCGGACCGCGTCCGGGCCCTCGACGGCCTCGGGCCGCCGGCGCGCCGACTCCACGGTCTCGCGCCAGCCGGGTGGGACGAGGCCTGGCGCGAGTTCCGCGAGCGGCGCGAGCACGAACAGCCGCTCCCCGGCGAGCCGATGCGGAACCACGATGTCCGTCGGCTTCGACGGATCGGTCGACCGGGCCTCGGGAGGACGCTCGACGTCGATCCGGTGGCGGCCGAAGACGAGCAGGTCGAGGTCGAGCTCGCGTGGCCCCCAGCGCTCGCGGTCGCGCCGCCCGAACGCCGACTCGAGCCGCTTGAGCGCCACGAGCAACGCCAGCGCGCCGCTGGCGGGGTCGGGGCCCGCCGGGACGTCGATCGCGACGGCAGCGTTGCGGAATTCCGGCTGGTCGGCGACGCCGACCGGCGTCGTCGCATAAAGCCGGGAGACGCCGCGCATGCGGCTGCCGGGCAGTGCCTCGAGAGCCCGGATCCCGGCGCCGATCGTCGCGGCCGGATCGCCAAGATTCGCCCCGAGCGCGATATAGGCTCGAACCCACCTGGTCAGTGCCCGCCTCCCGCTCGCTAGACTTCGTTGATGGCCGGCGTCGTCGTCCTCATCCTCCATCGCGAGGCCCCGGCCGGTGCCGGACCGCTCGAACGCTGGGTCGCCGACGTGCGACTTGCGATCGCGGATGACCGGCGCGAGGCATTCCTCGCGGCCGGCGCAAGCGAGGTTCGGCTGATCGCCGGCCCGCCGGACGATACAACGTTCGGGGCGAGGCTCCGGGCGTTCGTCGATGGGGAGCGGCCGAGCGGCCTCGTCGTGCTCGGTTCAGGGTCGATCCCCCTCGCGCGGCCCGCCGATCTGCGGGCCTTCGTCACGGCGGCTGCTGCACCGACCCCTGGCGTCCTCACGAACAACCGGTTCTCCGCGGACGTCGTCGCCGTTGCCGGGGCGGAGGCGCTGCGGGAGGTCCCGGACCTGCCGGCCGACAACGCCCTGCCCCGCTGGCTCGAGGAAGGGTGCGGTTATGCCGTGCGCGAGCGGCGCGGCTGGCGTCTCGGGGTCGACGTCGACGGCCCGCTCGACGTCGTCCTGCTCGATCGGATCACGACCCCGCCGCCAGGGGTGGACCTCACGGTGGTCAACGCGGCGCTCGACGGACTCGCCGTCGTGGCGGCCGATCGCCGAGCCGAGCTGGTCGTCGCCGGGCGGACGTCGGCGGCGACGCTCACCTGGCTCCAACGGAACCGTCCTGTCCGGGTTCGGGCGCTCGTCGAGGAACGCGGGCTGCGAACTGCAGTGGCCGGCCAGCGACCACCGCGCTCCGTGCTCGGAGGGCTGCTCGATCGTGACGGGCCGGCGTCCCTTGGCGCGCTGCTGGCGGAGCTCGGCGATGCCGCGATGGTCGACAGCCGGGTCCTGTTCGCTCATCGCCTTGGCGCAGACGAGGCCGGGTGGCCGGGCCCGGAGGATCGCTTCGCCTCGGATCTCCTGCTCCCCGACGCGATCGCGGACCCGTGGCTGCGCGAGCTCACGCGCTCGGCCGCGACGGCACCGATCCCGGTCGTGCTCGGCGGGCACACGCTCGTCGGTCCCGGGCTGCGGCTCGCGCTCCGGACGGGGCGCTAGCCGGCATGGACACCGGGCCCGCCCTGCGACGGATCCCGGCCGCGGACCTCGACGCGGTCGACAGTGACCCCACCCTGGTCGCGCGGATCCGCGCCGAGATCGAGCGGTCCGGTCCGATGACGTTCGCCCGTTTCATGGAGCTCGCGCTCTACGACCCGGACGCGGGCTACTATCGGGCGGCGTCGGCCCGGCCAGGCCGCGACGGCGACTTCCTGACTGCGCCCGAAGCCCACCCGATCTTCGGCCGGGCGATCGCCCGTCAGGTCGACGACGTCTGGGCTGTGCTCGGCCGGCCGGCGACGTTCACGATCCGGGAGTTCGGGGCGGGTGGCGGCGCACTCGCCGAAAGCCTGTTCAGCGGGCTCGCGGCTGACGGATCCGGCCTCGCCGCCAGCGTCCGCTATCGGCCCGTCGAGGTCGAGGCGCGCCGCCTCGCGGAGCTGCGCGACCGGCTCGCCGCGGCTGGCGCCGCCGACCGGATCGACGACGACGACGGCGCCCAGATCATGGGCGTCGTCATCGCGAACGAGGTCCTCGACGCCCTGCCGACGCATCGGGTCGTCCTGCGCGGTGGCCGGCTCCGCGAGGTATTCGTCGGTATCGACGGATCCGGGTTCGCCAACGTCGAGGGCGACCCATCCACGCCGGGGCTCGCCGAGCGCCTCCGCACCGAAGACATCGAGCTTGCCGAGGGCCAGGCTGCCGAGATCTGCCTCGCCGTCGACGAATGGACCGCGGCGGCGGCCGCGGGCCTGGCAAGCGGCGTCCTGCTACTGATCGACTACGGAGACCCCGCGACCGCGCTCTACGACTCGGGCCGCCGTCCGGCGGGAACGGCGACGGCGTACCTCGGGCAGCGGGCCCACGGCGGTCTCTATCACGCGATCGGGCGCCAGGACCTGACCGCCCACGTCGACGTCAGCGCCGTCGAGCGGGCGGCGACCGCGGCCGGTCTCCGCCATCTCGGCACCACGACCCAGGGCCGGTTCCTCGCTGCGCTCGGTGCAGGGGAGCTGCTCGTTGAGCTCCAGTCCGGTCCGGGCGCGGACCTGCAGGCCTATCTCGAGGCGCGGGCGGCGCTTGTTCGAATGATCGATCCGGCGGCCATGGGCGGCTTCCGGGTGATGGCGTTCGGTCGCGAACTCCCGGACGACGCGGTGCTGCGCGGGCTCTGCTGACGAGCCGCCGCACCGCACCAGACCGTACTGGACCGCCCCGGACGGCCAGGGCGAGTGCCCTATCGACAGCGTCCGTGGCCCGGACCCATGCTCCGCGAGCTGGTCATCGGTCCAGGTCCGATGACCGCCTAACCGCCGGGGAGCGGACCGCGAACTGGCATGCGCGCTCGGCGCGATGTGCTCCCCGATCTCCCCCGCGCCCCGCGCCCCGTCTCGGCGAGCCCGCCTGACCCCCGCGCGTGTCCTGCCCGGACCACCTCCCCTGTTAGAATGATCGTGCGCGGCGACCGTGTGTCCGCCCGTGCTCCGGCCCCAGGAATCTTCCAACGGCGCAGGGCGCACAACATCGGATCCACCCGCGACTGCTCGGAGAGAACGTCGGTTGACCGGGATCTGGTACATCGTGGGGTTCGCCTTCGCAGGCGTGTCGTTCGTCTTCCTGACGATTGGTGCGTCCTGGCTGCTGACCCATCGCAATCGCGGCGACGTCCACAAGGGCCTCCCGTACGAGAGTGGTATCGACACCTACGGGGACACCCACGGCCGGTTCGGCCTGTCGTTCTACATCTACGCGCTGCTGTTCGTCGCCTTCGACATCGAGGTGATCTTCATCTACCTCTGGGCGATCGTGTTCCGTGACCTGATGATTGGCGGCTTCATTACGATGCTCGTCTTCGTCGGCATCCTGCTGCTCGGCCTCGCCTACGCCTGGCGCAAGGGCGTCCTGAACTGGAAATGAGCAAGAAGGCACGTGCAGCGGACGCCGTCCCGGTTGAGGCGACCGCCTCCCACGCCGGGCACGCCACGTCGGCTCTTGCGGTCCGCGGCGAATCCGCGCTGGTCGAGCCGATCATCGTCCCGAACACTCTCTGGCGGTCGGTCGACCCCACGGCCTACGGCGGCGGGCTCGATTCGGACATCACCCACCTCGCCGCCCTCGAATTCGATCCGTCCCTGCGCCGTGACGATGCACGATGGAGCGGCCCGCTCGAGGTCATCCCGACGAAAGCCGACTACGTCCTCGACCTGATCCGGGCGAACAGCCTGTGGCCGCTCCTGTCCGGGCTCGCGTGCTGCGCAATCGAGATGATGTCCGCCGCCACGTCGCGCAACGACATGGATCGCTGGGGCATGTTCCCGTTCCGGGCGAGCCCTCGCCAGGCAGACGTCCTGATCGTCGCGGGCACGCTCACCACGAAGATGGCCGGACCGCTCGTCCGCCTCTGGGAGCAGATGCCCGAGCCGAAGTGGTGCGTCGCGATGGGCGATTGCACATGCTCGGGAGGTCGCTACAAGCGCAGCTACTCGACGGTCGAGGGGATCGACCGGGTCATGCCGGTCGATGTCTATGTCCCCGGCTGCCCGCCTCGTCCCGAGGGGCTCATCTACGGGTTGATGAAGCTCCAGCAGCTCATCAAGGACCGCCGCGGGCACTGGCCGGAGCGGGCCATCGGCCCGACGGTCCCTAACGAGGTCTGATCGTGGATCCAGTGCTTCGGCGACGCCTCGAGGCTCGCTTCGCTGAGCGCCTGACCGGGCCCGTCCGTCAGCGCCACGACGAGACCGAGATCCGGATCAAGGCGGGCGACGTCGTCGACACGCTGCGCGCCCTCCACGACGAGCCGGAGTTCGGGTTCGAGCTCCTCGCGGACCTCGCCGGCGTCGACACCGGCATGGAGATGCAGGTCGTCTACCACTTCTGGAGCTCGACGACCCCGGACTGGCTGCGGGTGATCGCCGGCGGGCTCTCCCGGGACGACCCACGCGTGCCCTCGGTCACGTTCCTGTGGAAAGGTGCCGAGTGGATGGAGCGCGAGGCATACGACATGTTCGGAATCACGTTCGAGGGCAACCGCGACCTCCGCCGGATCTACATGCCACCGGACTACCAGGCCTTCCCATTGCGCAAGGACTTCTACCTCGCTGACGACTCGGCCCGCTCACCCGGCGGCGGCGTCCGCCACATGGAACAGACCCATTCGCCGCGGAATGCGAAACCTGGTGCAACGGTGCGGCGGGCCTCGTCATGACGACAGCAACGCCGCGCCACGCCTCCGCCGACGACCCGCGGGTCATCCTCGACGAGCAGGCCGGGGTCTTCGAGCCGATCCCGCCGTATCCGCCGCGCACGGAGCGCGAGGCCGAGTTCTACACGCTCCGCGATGGCGAGATGTTCATCAACATGGGGCCGCAGCACCCCTCCACCCATGGCGTGCTGCGGGTCGTCCTCAAGCTGGACGGCGAGAAGGTCGTCGACCTCGACCCGGTCCTCGGCTACCTCCACCGTGGCGTCGAGAAGCTGTGCGAGAACGCCGACTATCACCAGGTCATCAGCCAGGTCGACCCGCTCGAATACGTCTCGTCGCTCTTCTGCGAATGGCCGCCGGTGATGGCCTTCGAAAAGCTTCTGGACGTGGAGGTGCCGCGCCGAGCCGAATACATCCGAGTCCTCTCCTCCGAGCTCAACCGCATCGCCAGCCACGCGCTCTTCATGGGCTGGATGGCCCTCGACCTGGGCGGCCTGACGCCGATCCTGTGGAGCTTCATCGAGCGCGACGAGATCGTCGAGATGCTCGCCAGCCTGACCGGCCAGCGGATGCTGTTCAACTACTTCCGGATCGGCGGCGTCAACGGCGACCTGAACCACGAGTTCATGAGCCGCCTCGGCGACTGGATGAGCCGGGCGACGAGCCAGATCGAGTCGAATCTCGGGCTGCTCAACGAGAACGAGATCTTCGTCCGCCGGATGCGCGGCCTCGGCACGATCGACACCGCGACGGCCCTCCGGATGTGCATGACCGGGCCGAACCTCCGGGCGACCGGCGTCCCGTTCGACGTTCGGCGCGCCCACCCGTACTCGGTCTTCCCGGAGCTCGACTTCGACATCCCGACGCGCGACGAGGGCGACTGCCTCGCCCGCTACCTCATCCGGATCGACGAGATCCGCCAGAGCATCCGGATCATCGACCAGTGCCTCCACCAGATGCCGGACGGCCCGGTGATCGCGAAGCTGCCGCGGCTGCTCCGCCCGCGACCCGGCCGGGCGTACGCCGCGATCGAGGGCCCGCGCGGCCAGTACGCCGCGTATGTCATCAGCGACGGCACGGACCAGCCGTTCCGGATGCGGATCCACGACCCTTCGTTCATCCACCTCCAGTCGGTCGGCCTGCTCACCCCCGGCAACCTGATCGCGGACACGATGGCCGTCATGGCCTCGCTCGACCCGATCATGGGCGGCGTCGACAAATGACGCCCGCGCAATGACAGCCGTCGCACGTTCGTGGAGCCGCCTGACCCTCGCCGGCAAGGTCATCTTCACGATCGTCCCGATCCTGCTGGTGCTCGGGCTCGGACTGGTCGTCGTCGTGGCCGTATTCGGCGGGGCGATCGTCGACTTTCTCGCCGCGAATCTCTGGCTCGTCCGATTCGTGGTCGCCGCGACGGCCGTCCTGCTGATGAGCGTCCCGACCGCCTTCCTGATCATCTACCTCGAGATGAAGGTCATCGCCCTGATCAATCTCCGGATCGGGCCCGATCGTGTCGGGCCCTTCGGCTCGCTGCTGTCGGTCGTCCACGGGCTCAAGGTGCTCGCCAAGGAGGACTTCAGCCCGACCGGCGCCGATCGGCTCGTGTTCACACTCGCCCCGGTCGTCGTGTTCATGGCGACGGTGATGGCGCTGCTCGTCATCCCGTTCGCCCCCGGCCTGTTCGGGCAGGACATGAACATCGCGCTGCTCTACTTCTTCGCCGTCGGGGGAATGTCGGTGGTCGGCCTGATGATGGCCGGCTGGTCGAGCTTCAATAAGTACTCATTGCTCGGCGGGCTGCGGTCGGCGGCCCAGATCATCAGCTACGAGATCCCGCTGACACTGTCGGTGGTCGGCCTGCTGATGCTGGCCGGCACGATGAGCCTCAACACGCTGTCGCTCAACCAGGCCGGCTGGTTCACGAATTGGTACGTGTTCCAGCAACCGCTTGGTGCGCTGATCTTCTTCATCGCCGCGACCGCCGAGGCGAACCGGACGCCGTTCGACCTGACCGAGGCGGACTCGGAGATCGTCGCAGGGTTCGCGACCGAGTACTCGGGCATGCGCTTCGGCTTCTTCTTCTTCGCCGAGTACGTCAACGTGTTCGTCATCTCGGCGCTGATCGTGACGCTCTTCTTCGGCGGCTGGAACGCGCCCTTCCCGTGGCCCTGGCCGATCCAGCTGAGCCTGGATCCGGGTTCGCTCGGGATCGGATTGCTGATCGCGATCGCCGTCGTCCCGGTTCTCGGGACACTCCTCCTCGCGGCGCCGTTCTTCCTCGCCCGCAGCTCGATGCCGGCCTGGCAGGCGCTCGTCATCGGCTTCGTCCTGTTCAACCTCATCGCCGGCGCGGCGATCTTCGGCATCGCCTACGTCGGCCTCGACTGGGTCGCCGGGCTGCTCTGGTTCCTCGGCAAGACGTACGTCTTCGTCGTCACGTTCGTGTGGATGCGGGGGACCCTGCCCCGCGTCCGGATCGACCAGCTCATGGGCTTTGCCTGGAAATGGCTCCTGCCGGCATCGCTCCTCAACCTATTCGTCACCGCGGCGGCGATCCTCGTCGTGAACCGGCCGTGAGCGTCGCCCCGTGAACCTGCTTCCCGGTCTCGGCATTGCCAAGGGCATGGCGCTCACCCTTCGCCGGTTCTTCGAGCCGAAGGCAACCATCAAATACCCCGAGGTCAAGGCCGACGTCCCGCCCAAGTTCCGCGGCCGCCTCCAGCTCCTGTACGACGAGTGGGGCACGCTCAAATGCGAGACCTGCTTCCAGTGCGCCCAGGCCTGCCCGATCGAATGCATCGACATGGGCGGCATCGACACCAAGGGCCGCTACCACGTCCACTGGGGACCGCCAGAGACGTACGGCGAGCGTCGCGACGAGTCCGCTCTGCGCCGATCCGGCCGGACGGTCCCCGACGCCGCGTACGCCCACTTCGAGGGGATCGACCCGACCGCGGTCGACGAGATCCTCGAGGAGTTCGACTACGACCCCAAGGAGATGCTGGGGATCCTCGAGGCGACCCAGGCGGCATACGGCCACCTCCCAGTTGCCGCGCTCAAGCTGATCAGCCAGAAGACCGGCGCCTGGTACGCGATGATCTACGGCACGGCCACCTACTACAGCCACCTCCGCTTCGAACATCCGAGCGACGAGGCCCAGGCAGTCGCCATCACAAACCGGCGTCCGTCCGAGGAGACTTTCCTTGCTGGACTGGATGCGGCGCTCGCGGGCGCCGGCCGGGCGCCGCGCGGCAGCGGGCCGCGGGCGCAGGCCTGACCCGGATGACGACGATCTACCCGACGCCCCGGACCTGGCCATCGATCCTGATTGCCCGCGGCCAGCCAGCCTCGAAGGCCGGCCGCGCCAAGGCGTCCGACGCCACCGCGGCGATCGATACGGATCCCGCCGCCGCCCTCGACGCGGCCGTGGCTGGCGGGGCCTTCGAGGGCCTCAGGCGATCCGTCCACGATCTGGGCCCGACCGGGACGATCGCGGTGATCGCCGCGTCCGGCCTGCGCGGGCGCGGCGGCGCCGGGTTCCCGACGGGCGAGAAGTGGCGCGTCTGCGCCGAGACGGACGCCGCGCGGCGCTACGTCGTCGCCAATGGCTACGGCGCTGACCCGTCGGCCCAGACGGACCGCACACTGATCGAGTCGGACCCGTTCCGTGTGATCGAGGGCGTCGCAATCGCCGCCTTCGCCGTCGGGGCCGACGACGCGTTCATCGCCGTCCGGGCGGAGGCAACCCAGACGATCCGGCGCCTGGAGGCAGCCATAGGGGCAGCTGAGGACGCCGGCCTGATCGGCCCGACGATGCTCGGCGCCGGCCTCGGGCCAACGATTCGGGTCCGGCCGGTCCAGGGCGCCTACATGCTCGGCGAGGAGACGGTCCTCCTCAAGGCCCTCGAGGGCAAGCGCGGCCAGCCGGAGCAGCGGCCCCCCCATCCCGCCGAGCGCGGCCTCTTCGATCTGCCGACGGTGGTCCAAAACGTCCAGACCCTCGCGGCGGTGCCGTGGATCCTGGTGAACGGACCGGAGAAGTTCGCGGCCATCGGATCGAAGGCGAGCCCCGGGACGATCCTAGTCGGCGTCCGTGGCCCGGCCGGAAGCGGCGTCGCGGAGGTGCCGCTCGGGACGCCGCTCCGCGAGATCGTCGGCCTGGCGGGGGTCACCAAGGGCCTCAAGGCCGTCCTCGTCGGTGGCCCGTCCGGCGGCCTGCTGCCGCCCGACCTGCTCGACACGCCGTACGAGTTCGACGCCTTGCGGGCGGTCGGGGCCCACATCGGTTCAGGCTCCGTCGTCGTCGCCGACAATCGCGCGTGCATCGTCGACCTCGCCCGGCTCCTGACCAGGTTCTGCGCCGACGAGGCATGCGGCAAGACGATCCCGTGCCGGATCGGGACGCGCCGGATCAGCGAGATCGGCGACCGCGTCGCGATCGGCACGCCGCGACCGACCGACCTCCAGCTCCTCGCCGACCTGTCGGCCGACGTCGTCGCTTCTGCCCTGTGCGACCACGAGCGGCTTGCGACTCTTCCGTACGCGAGCGGGATGCGATACTTCCGATCCGAGCTCGACGATCACATCCTCCGCAGCTCCTGCCCAGCCGGCGTCTGCCGACCGATCGCGGTGGCGGCGGGCGCAGCCCACTGAAGAGAAATGGCTGACCTGATCACCCGCCCCGAACGAGCCGACCTCGAGCCGATCGCCGATACGGTCGCCGAGCGCCTCTTGACGACCCAGTCGCCGCAGCGGCCGCAGTCGACGCCCAGGATCCGGATCGAGGTCGACGGCCGCCTGATCGAGGGCTTCGAAGGCCAGACGATCCTCGAGGTCTGCCGCGACAACGGGATCGAGGTCCCGACGCTCTGCTACGAGCCGAAGCTGCCCGGGTTCGGGGCCTGTCGGATGTGCGTCGTCGAGGTTGAGGGCTCCGAGTTCCCGCCAATCAGCTGCTCCCAGCGCGCAGAGCCGGCGATGGTCGTCAAGACCCAGACCGAGACGGTCCGCCGCCTGCGGGCAACGAACCTCGAGCTGATCTTCTCCGACCACAACGCGTACTGCCTGCCGCCCTGCCAGAACAAGTGCCCGAGCCACATCGACATCCCCGGGTTCCTCAAGGCCAACGCCGAGGCCAACTGGCGGGAATCGACCCGGATCTTCAAGCGGACGATCCCGTTCCCGTCCGTGCTCGGGCGGGTCTGCCCGGCGCCGTGCGAGGAGCACTGCAGGCGCGATGAGGTCGACGAGGCGATCGCGATCCGCGACAGCCATCGCTACGCCGGCGACCAGGTGCTCCGGTCGATGCTCGACGACGGCGTCGATCCGCCTGTGCCGTACGAGCTCCAGCCGAAGACCGGCCGCCGCGCCGCCGTCATCGGGTCCGGGCCGGCCGGGATGGCGGCCGCCTACTACCTCCTGATCAGCGGCCACGACGTGACGGTCTTCGAGCGCGACCCGGCGCCCGGCGGGATGCTCCGCTACGGGATCCCGCAGTACCGCCTTCCGAAGATCGAGGTCCTCGAGGCCGAGTACGAGTCGGTCAGCCGGCTCGGCGGCAAGATCGTCTGCGATCAGGGCCTCGGACGGGACTTCACCCTCGACGACCTGCAGAACCAGGGCTTCGACGCAGTCATCGTGGCGATTGGCTGCTACGAGACGAACAAGCTGGGCGTCCCGGGCGAGGACGCCGAGGAGGTGCTCGACGGGCTCGAGTACCTCCGGACCGCGACGCTCGGCCTGCCGTACCCGGGTCACGCCGGCAAGCGCGTCGTCGTCATCGGCGGGGGGTTCACGTCGATGGACTGCAGCCGGACCTCGATCCGGCAGGGCGCAGCCGCGGTCACCCTCGTCTACCGCCGCGACATGAAGGACATGCCGGCGGCGAACGAGGTCCACGAGGCGATCGAGGAGGGCGTCACCGCGATTTTCCAGGCCGGCCCGACGCGGGTCATCACCGACAAGGCTGGCAAGGTCACCGGCGTCGAGTTCATCCGGAACAGGCCCGGCGAGCCTGACGCCTCCGGCCGTCGCCGCCCGGAGCCCGCGCCCGGGACGGAGTTCACGATCCCCTGCGACCGCGTCCTCCTCGCGATCGGGCAGGGCCCCCAGCTCGACTGGATCGGGCCGGGCTCGGATCGGGTCGAGGCGACGAAGCAGCGCCGTCTGAAGGCCGATGCGGTGACGTTCGAGACGACCCGGCCGGGTGTCTTCGGAACAGGCGACGTCCGGATCGGTGCGGCGACGGTCGTCGCGGCGGTCGCCGAAGGCCGCCGAGCCGCGTATGCCGTCGACGCCTACCTCCAGGGGCTAGACCTGGCGGCGATCAAGACCCGCCAGCAGCTCGCCGAGCCGCAACCCGAGTTCCTCTCGATCGTGCCGTTCACGAGCGAACTCAAGGAGCCGCGCTACCGCCTCACGGCGATGGGCCCCGAGATCCGGAACAAGAGCTACATCGAGTACGAAATCCCGTACAGCCGCGAGGAGGCCGTCGCCGAGTCGACCCGCTGCCTCCAATGCACGTGCGAGGCGATCGGGTTCTGCGACCTTCGCCGCCTCGGGATCGAGTACGGGACGACGCTGCCGACGCTCGAGCCGCAGTACCACCAGGGTGCCGGCTACCGGAGCGTGACCGAGAACCGTTTCACCGGCCTCAACCACGACTACATCCGCGACGATTCGCACGCGTTCATCCTCCGGGAGCCGTCGCGCTGCATCGACTGCGGCCGCTGCGCCCAGGTCTGCTCGGAGGTCGTCGGCGCCGCCTGCTATGACTTCATGCGGATCGGTTTCGACACGCTCGTCACGACGCCGCTCGACATGAGCCTCAACGACACGCCGTGCGTCTCGTGCGGCCGCTGCGCGGAGACGTGTCCGACCGGTGCGCTCATGCCGAAGCCGCGCGTCCTCGAGAAGTACGAAGTCGACGAAAGCCGCTGCATCCTGTGCGGCATTTGCGTCGATGCCTGCCCCTACGATGCCCTCCGCGACGGCGGCGACTTCGAGCTCTCCCACACCACGCGGCAGGAGCCGATGATCGACCTGCTGGCGCTCGCGACGGTCGATCGCGAGACCGAGGTCACCTACATCCAGAAGGAACGCGACTGGGCAACTCGGGCCGCGGCCGAGGGCCGGATCGTGAACCCAGGCAGGCTGCTGCCGATGCTCCCGCCGTCGATCGCCGCACGCGGGCCTGCCGGCTCAGCCGGCGGCGCCCACGACCATGGCAACGGCCACGACCATGGCGACGGCCATCACGCGGTCGGCACCGGCGGACAGGCCGGGCACGGCTGAGCGACGCGCGTGGCGATCGGCGACACCATCCCCTTCACCGCGATCCCATGGGGCGACGCCCTGTTCGTCATCTTCGGCGGCACGATGCTCTTCGCCGGCCTGCTCGTCGTGACGCTGCGCGACATCATCCGCTGCGGCCTGGCGATGATCGTCTGCTTCATCGCCCTGGCCGGGATCTACGTCA
>JBBSCI010000035.1:0-21105 GCA_038250445.1 Candidatus Limnocylindrales bacterium
CCGTGGGTCTCCTCGGCGCTCAGGCGGCGGACGAGGACGCCGCGGCGGAGGAGGCGGTGGGCCCCGAAGCCGAGGATGACCGCCAGCAGGATCGGCGGCTCCTCGGGAATCGCCGCGATCGCCGCCGAGATTCCGGCGAGGAGATTCGCACCCGGCGGGTTGCCGCGAAGAAAGCCGCTGCCGACGGTGATCGCGATCAGACCGATCGCGACGACGAGCAGGATCCGGACGAGGCGATCGAGCTCGCGCTGGAGCGGCGATCGCCGGCGTTCTGCGCCGCCGAGGCCGCCGGCGATCTTGCCGGTCTCGGTCGCGCCGCCCGTCGCGACGACGATCCCCTCGCCGGCACCGCGGACGACGCTCGACCCGGAATATGCGACCGACCTGCGGTCGATGAGCGCCGTGCCGGCCGCGTCCGGCCCCACGGCGGCTGCCTCGGCCACGGACTCGCCGGTGAGCGCGCTCCGATCCATCGTCAGGCCGCTCGCCGCGGTCAGGCGAACGTCGGCCGGGACGATGTCGCCGGCCCGGATCAGGACGATGTCGCCGGGCACGAGCCCCGCCGCCGGGATATCGGTTGCCGTACCGGCTCGCCGGACCCTCGCCACCGGGGCCGCCGCTGTTCGCAACTCGTCGAGCGCCTTGTCAGCCCGGTACTCGGTAATAACGTCGGCACCCACGATCGGGATGAGGCCGGCCAGCACGAGGAGCCCGTCGCGAACCTCGCCGAGGCCCACAGCGGCGAGACCGGCGACGAGCAGCAGGAGGACGAACGGCTCGCTGACGGCTTCGAGGACGAGCCGCGGCAGAGATGGTGGCGGGCTTGCCGCGAGCTCGTTCGGGCCGGCGCTCGCCAATCGCCGTTCGACCTCGTCCGGCGCAAGACCGGTCGCGGTATCGGTGGCAAGGGCCAGGGCGACCGCGCCGGCCGTCAGCTCGTGCGGGCGCTCGATCGATCTGGTGGGCATGGGTTCAGCGTACGGCAGCCCTCGGAGCTTCGGGAGGGCCGAGCGTCACACGATCCCGAGATGAGCGGCCCCGTTCCACAGCTCGATGACCCGATGCTCGCGTTCCCAACCGAGCCGCGAGATCGTCGCCGTCGACAGCTCGAACAACGCCCCTTCGGCGGGTGCCAGCCCCAACCAACGGGCGGCCAGGATCCGGAGGGCGTGGCCGTGGCCGAAGATCGCGACATCGCCGTCGACCGGGAGCGCCCGCTCGATGACGCGGTCTGCCCGCCGGCCGACGTCCTCGACGGACTCGCCCTTGTTGATCCGCGTCGTCCAGATGGTCCAGCCGGGGATCTCCTGGCGGATCTCGTCGGTGGTCCTGCCCTCGAACTCGCCGTAGTCCCACTCGCGGAGATCCGGGTCGACGATCGCGACGTCCGCCAGCCCACCAATCCGGCACGTCTCGTAGGCCCGCGAGAGGGGGCTCGTGAGGACGAGCGCGAACGTGTATCCGGCGAGGCGCTCGCCGAGTCGCTCCGCCTGTTCGATGCCGTTCTCGTTCAACGGGATATCGGTCCGCCCCGTGTGTTGTCCGCTGGCGGACCATGCCGTCTCGCCGTGCCTGACCAGGAAGAGGCGGGGCGTGTCGGTCACGATCCGGCCTCGAGGGACGTCTCCGGCCGAACCCGGTCGGCCTCCGATGCCTCGAAGAACGGGCGCGGCCCCCAGCCGAACAAGCCGGCGACGAGGACCGCCGGGACCTGGGCGATCCGCGTGTTGTGGCGGTAGACCTGGTCGTTGTACAGCTCGCGGCGATCGGCGATCAGGCCCTCGAGGCGCTCGATCTCCTCCTGGAGCGCCATCACGTTGGCGGCCGAGCGGACCTCCGGGTAGCGCTCGACGACGGCGAACAGCGAGCGGACCGCTGCCGACGTTGCCGCGGAGGTCGCCGCCTGCTCGGGGATTGCCGCGGCGGGGGAGTAAGCGGCCCGCGCCGTCGCGACGTCAGTGAGGACCTGCTGCTCCCAGTGCATCACGCCTCGGACGGCCTCGACGAGGTTCGGCAGTTGATCGAAGCGCTGTTTGAGCGCGACGTCGATGTTCGCCCACGCCTTGTCGATCCGGAGGCGAAGGGCGACGACGGCGTTGTATGTCGCGAGGACGACGAAGGCGACGACGACGATGAGGAGGCCGACGGCGAACAGGGCAGCCATGCCGGCGGGCGTCATCGCGTGATCCCGTCGCCGAGCATGACCGCGAGCGCCATCGCCGACGCGATCGCCACGACCGCCCCGAGAAGGCCGACGAAGAACTGGCGCTGCGCCCGGCCGGCGGCGACAGACGGCAAGCCGATCGCGATCGTCAGCGGGGCATCAGGGGCAGCCGCCAGGATCAGCGCGTCTGGCCCGATCGCGAACGTGCGCTGGTAGCGGGCGGCGTCGTCCGCGGTCGCAAGGGGTGGGTCGACCGCCGCCTCGTCCAGGTCCGGCTCGCGAACCGGGCGACCGATCCCGAAGCCGGGAATCGCCGCGTTGCCCCACGCGTCCTCCGGATCCATGAGCGTTCCGGCGGCTCGCGCGAACGCCAGGTCGGCGGCGATCTCCGGGTCGTCGGCGGATGGCGATCCCGGATCGAGGACGTCCGCTGCGGCCGGGTCGCTCAGCTGGTCGAACGGCAGCGCCCGGCCCATCACCGTGACGACGTCACCCGGCTCGATCCGGGCCTCCTTGTAGTGACGCGCCCGGCTCGCACTTCCGACCAGCCCCGACCCGAATCGGCCTCGGTTGGCGTCCTCGCCGGGCAGCCCGCTGCCTGCCGGGTGGACCGTCAGCAGGGCGGCGATCTGAGCCTCGCGATCCTCGCCCGGCCCGTACGCCGCACCGCGCCGGAGGCGGAGACCCGCCGGCGAATCGCCGAGCGCGCCCGTGCCCTCGTCGAAGCGGGGCGGTACGTCGAACCGGGCGCCTCGCGGGAAGACACGGAGCTCACCGCTGTCGTCCCTGACCCGGAACCCGACGGCGGCTTCCTCGCGAAAGACCGTCGAGCGCTCGTCGTCGCCGGCCTCGATCCGGGATCGGTAGAAGACGCAGATGGCGCTCTGGAGCGGCGACACCAGCGTGACCTCCGCCGGCTCGACGACGCCGCTCACGAGGACTTCGCCGACGGCGATCGAGGCGATCCGCGACGTCGACGTGTCGGTGATCCGAGCCGCTTCGCGGTAGCTCCCGAAGCCTCGGGCCAGCAGCGCGACCCCGCCGACCACGCCGCCGACAGCAATGACGAGGAGCTGCGGGTCCAAAGTGGATTGGCTCCTTCAGCCAGAGCAGGTCTGCCGGGGATTGAGTGACATGCTTCCGGCGTTCGCGGTGACGTCGAGGGTGATCCGGATCTCCGCCGTCGCGAAGCCGGGCGTCTCCCAGGCCCCGTCCGAGCGGACGAGTCCCTGGTCCTCGAAGTCGCTTGACGAGAGCGGGTTGTCCCCCGTGGCCAGGCGAAGGCCGACATTCGCGGGCGCGCAGATCGACAGCGAACCGGCATTCACGGTGAGATGGCCGGTCAGTGGCCGGTCCGGCAACCATACGACAGCCGCTCCCGCGTTGACGGTTCCGCTGAGCGTCTGGGCGGCGCCGACCTCGCGCAGGTCAAGCCGGAGCGAGCCCGCGTTGACCGTGACGTTGGTGGCGCCGAGGTGAGCCCCGGCGAGGGTCAGCCGGCCCTCACCGGCGTTGAGCGTGACGTCGAAGTCCATCGTGGGATCGGCCGGCAGTGTGACGTCGAGCCGCTCTCGCTCGCCACTGAACCCGAAGATCCCGTTGCCGGTCTCGGGTCTGATCTGGATGCCGTTCGATGTGTGCTCGATCGCCGGCGGCTTGCCGTCCGCCGGCTGGCCGTCGACGCCCCAGCTCGTCCCGGCAACCGCGCGGACCGACAGCTCGCCGCATCGGAAATCGATGCCAACGCTGGCATTCGACGGCAGCTCGCCGGCCTGGTGCTCGAACGGCGTCCCGGGCTCGTCCGAGCCACAGCCGACCAGGGACGGCCCGACACCCGTCGCGACGAGGCCGCCGGCGATCAGCCCGAGGCACGCAGCCGAGACGAGCCCGCCAAGCCAGGCGCCGGGCCGGCCGGCGAGAACGAGCGACAGGCCGGCCGCGACGAGGAGAAGTGGCCAGAGCTGCCACGCGCGACCGGCGAGCTCCGTCGAGATCCAGCCCTGACGGACGCCGAGCAGCACCACACCGAAGACGATGAAGAACAGGCCCCACCCGATGAGACTCCGATTCGACCGCAACGGCGACCCTCCGCTCGGAACCGTACACGACTGTGCTAGCCTCGGCCGGGCGTCGACGCGTGCGTCCGCGGCGCGGAGCGGAGGGTGCGATGCGGCTGAGCGAATGGCGGGCGTCGAGCCCGAGCAAGGCGGCCGGCACGGCGAAGATTGCGACGATCGTCGATCCGGTGCTCCAGGCACTCGGCGCGGAGCCGGACCCGCACTGCTGGGTCGCTTGGGGCGAGGACCCGGCTGTTCGCTACACGATCTTCGTCCCGACCCCGGCCGGGCTGATCACAAGCTATGTCCGCGTCAACGTGTCCGGCGAGGGGCCGCGGGCGACGGCCAAGCTCATCCGCTGGAGCCGCGTCCAGCTCGGCGAGCTGTCCCTCGAAACCCAGGCCGACCATCGTCTCCTGACGTTCCAGGTCGAGCAGCACGTGCTCCACGGCGCCGACGACAAGGCCGATCAGATCGGCCATTTTGCCCTCCAGCTGATGGCCGCCGTCGACGGCCGCGAGCTGCCGCCGACGCCGGTCTCGAAGCGGCGACCGGCGGCCAAGAAGGCCGGGCCGGCTGGCAAGGCCGTCGGCGGACGGATGGCCGCGGCCGCCAAGACTTCCGCAGGCGCCAAGCCGGCGGCCCGCCCGGCCACCCCACCGCCGAGGTCCGTCACGGCTGTAACCGTGGATCCGCGCACCCGCCGGGCGGCACCGTCGCGCTGATCGGGCTCGATATCGCGGGGGAACCGCAATGAGCCGCGGGTCGGCCCTGCCCGGCGCACCGATCCACCCGATCCGCCGAACGATCCGCTACTGGCTCACGAGGGTGGTCGCCTGGATCGTCACCCGGGCGTACCTCCGGCCCCGGCTCGAGGGGCGCGAGCGGCTCCCGCGCGGCCCCGCGATCTATTGCTTCAACCACATGAACTGGTCCGACCCGTTCGTCCTGATGGCGATCCTGCCGTTCCGGCCGCGCCTCTACTTCTTCGGCCCCAAGGAGGAGGACATGGCGATCGGCGGCCGGAACCGGCTGATGTCCTGGACGCGTGCAACCGTGCCATACCGGCCGGGCAAGAACGACCTTCTCGAGGCCACCCGGCGGGTTGGCGCCGTCCTCGCCTCGGGTGCCGTGCTCGCGATCGCCGGCGAGGGCCGGATCCATGCCTCGGAGCACGAGCTGCTGACCCTCGAGGAGGGACCGGCCTATTTCGCGCTGCGGTCTGGCGTCCCCCTCGTCCCGATCGCGATCAGCGGTACGAGCTGGCTCCGGCTCGGGCGACGGATCCACGTCGTCGTCGGTGAGCCGTTGGAGGCGGCCGGCCGCCCGAAGCGCGAGGCCGTCAACGACCTGACGACGCGCTTGTGGACGGCGCTCCATGCGCTCGTCGCGGACCGGCCGGACTTCAAGCGGCCCGGGCCAGTCGGGCGCTGGGTCACGGAAGTCTTCAACAACTGGCCGGAAGGCGAGCGACCCGAGCGACCGGCCGGCTGAGGCTTCGGTCTGGCATACTCGCGCCGTCCCCGAACGCACAGGAGACAACGTGGCGGACACCGGTCTGTCGGCCGACCCGAAGGAATATCGCAAGCGCCTCGCGGAGCAGAACGACGACCAGATCGACGCCTGGAGCGCGGAGCTGATGCGCGACATGGTGATCCGCCGCGGCATCGTGCGGGTCATAGATGACTTCCTGCGCACGGCTCGCCTGAGCGAACCAGAATTCGAACGGGTGTTCGCTTCCGGCGGCGGGCCTCCGGCTGCCGTCGGGCGCAACCGGGATGGCCACTTGATGGTCCCGGCGATCACGCTCTTCGCGCTCGCTCCGGGGATCCGCGCGCAGGTTGCCGATGGCCGGGCGCGACTGATCGAGTTCCTGGTCGCGAACTTCGACGAGATCGTCTACGTCTGACCGTACCTCGCGCCTCGCCGGCCTCATCTGGCTGGTCCATCCGTTTCCGTCGATCTTGGACGGGTTCGTTTCGGGCGCGGTGGCGCTCCTCGCCGGTGGGGCTCCGGAGCAGGCGCTGAGGCTCGGCGTCGCGATGACCGCGCTCCAGTTCGGGATCGGGGCAACTAACGACGTCGTCGACGCGCCACGCGACGCAGGGCACAAGCTGGGCAAGCCGATCCCTGCTGGGCTGATCTCGCAGTCCCTCGCACGCGCCACCGCCGTCGCGAGCTTTGGGTTTGGCCTCCTCCTCGCGATTCCCTCGGGAGCGCCGACCGCCCTGCTTGCCGTCGTCGTCATCGGGATCGGCCTCGCTTACGACCTCCGTCTCAAGGGGACGGGCTGGTCGTGGCTGCCGTTTGCCGTCGGGATCCCGATCCTTCCGGTGTTCGGCTGGCTTGGCGCGACCGGGACACTGCCGCCAGCATTCGCGCTGCTCGTTCCGATCGCGGTAGCCGCCGGCGCCGCCCTTGCCATCGCCAATGCCCTCGCCGACGTCGAGCGTGATCGAGCGGCTGGCGTGAGCTCCATCGCGACGGCATTGGGAGCGTCACGAGCATGGGCGATCCAGGCCGGGATCATTGTGGCGGTTGTCGGGATCGCGATCGCGTCCGCCGCGCTCTTTGGTGCGTCGACGAATCAGGTCCTGCTGGTCGCGCTCCTTGGCAGCCTGCCGATTTGCGGAGCAGCCCTTGGGCGGAGCGGGGGATCGGGTCGCCGCGAACGGGCGTGGCAACTCGAGGCGATCGGCATCGCCGCGGTTGCCGTCGCGTGGATTTGGGCGCTACTCGGCTGAAGGCGGCTCGCCGCCGCGGGTCAGTCGCTCGCGTCGCCGCTCCGGACCATCGCGATCGCGTTCTCCAGCTTGAGCTTTGCGATCGTCAGGTACTTGCCCAGGTTGGCCCGGTCGGTCTCGGGGATCGACCGGACGACGTCGGGAGCCCGCAGGATTGCGACGAGTTCCTCGACGGCTTCGGCGAGCTGATGCCGTGCCTGGACGAGAGCGTCATCGTTGAGGGTCGCCGTGACATGGTCCCGACGCTGGCCGGTCCAGGCAGCCTCGCCATCGGAAGTCTCCAGCCTCGCCGGGGGTTCGAGGTCGACCAGTGCTGACGCATTCGGTGTCTCGTCGGCCTCGAACTCGTTGGCTACCGGGCGCTGCCGGGCCGGGCGCCCATCGATCTTCTCGCGGAGTTTGACGAGCGAGAGCTCGCCACTCGCCACTCGTGCCGCGAGCCGGCGCCGCTTCCGATCATCGGTGACCTTGAGCAACTCGTAGGCATGGGACAGGGTGTCTTTGCGTACAGACACCAGCTGCCGAATCTCCTCCGGCGCGTCGGCGAGGCGCAGCCGGTTCTCGAGATAGCCCTTGTCCTTGCCAAGCTTCTCGGCCAGCTTGCGGATGCTGTAACCGTGCTCGCGGACCATCCGGTCGTACATCCCCGCTTCCTCGAGCGGCGAGAGGTCCTCGCGCTGGAGGTTTTCGATGATCGAGATCTCGAGCGACGTGTCGTCGTCGAGCTCTTCGACGAGGGCCGGGATCGTTGCGAGGCCTGCCTCCTTCGAGGCACGCCAGCGACGCTCGCCGGCGACCAGCTGGTAGCGGTTGCTGCCGAGGGGCCGGACGAGGATCGGCTGGAGGACACCGTGCTCGCGGATCGAGGCCGACAGCTCGCTCAGGGCAGCTGCGTCGAAGACCATCCGTGGCTGTTGCGGGTTCGACTCGATTCGATCGACGGGAATGACCCGGACGCCCACGCTCCGGCCGGCGTTGTCGGACGAGAGGAGGCTGATGATCGCGGGCGAAAGCTCGCTCTCTTCGGATAGGCGTCGTGCGGCGGCGGCGCGGAAGTCAGGCCTGGCCAAGATCGATCACCTCCCGCGCGAGATCCCGATAGGTTCTCGCGGCTTCGGACTGGCCCGCGTAGGTCGTGATCGGCCGCCCGGCCAGTGGGGCTTCACCCAGCTTCACGGTGTTGCGGATGATGCTGTTGAACACATGGTGGTCACCAACGACGCGGAGTTCATCGAGCATGTCGCGGGCCAGGTTCGTCCGCGCGTCGTAGAACGTTGGCAGCAGCCCGAGGATCCGCAGGTCGCGATTCAACTTCATCCGGATCATGTTGATGACCTTGACGAGGTTGTTCAGGCCCTTCATCGCGTAGTACTGCGTCTGGACCGGGATGATCACGCTGTTCGCCGCAACGAGCCCGTTGACGGTGAGCAGGCCGAGGTTCGGCGGACAGTCGATCAGGACGTAGTCGTAGGCGGCGACATGCTCCTCGAGTGCGTCGCGGAGCACCTGCTCGCGACCGAGTGCGGTGAACAATTCACCCTCGGTGCTCGCCAGATCGATGTTCGCCGGCGCGACGTCGATTCCCGCGCCCTCGGTCGGCCGAATGATCTCCGGCAGCGTCGCGCGGCCATCCGCGAGGACGTCCGCCATCGAGCGCTCGACGGTGTTGAGGTTGATTCCCAGTCCGGCGGTGAGATTCGCCTGCGGGTCCATGTCGATACAGAGGATGCGATAGCCCTCTTCCTCGAGCGCGCCGGCGAGATTGATCGCGGTCGTGGTCTTGCCGACGCCGCCCTTTTGATTCGCGATCGCGATCACATGCGTCACCGGGATGTCACCTCGAAACGTTGCAGGCGGGGTCCTGACGGGGCGGACCTGTGGCGGAAGTGGTCCCATGCTACCCGAGGTTGGATGTGGTTGACTGTCTAGGTTATCCACACAGTTTCGGAGTTGTTCACCGATTCTGTGGACAGTCGGCCGGTTGGCCCAGTGTGACAAAGTCCGCGTCCGCGGCCCTCTATCATGGCATGTGTCCTTGCGCAAAGACGGTCAGCGGAGAAAATTACGTTGCCGACCAATGACGAACGCATCGCAAAGTTGCAGTCGATGCGCGCCGAGTCGCTGCTCGGCGGCGGCGAAGATCGAATCGCACAACAGCATGGTCGCGGCAAGCTTACGGCGCGCGAGCGCCTGGATCTGCTGCTCGATCCCGATTCATTTGTAGAGCTCGACGCGTTCGTCACGCATCGTTCGTCGGATTTCGGGCTGGAGGCCCAGATCATCCTCGGCGATGGCGTCGTCACGGGCCACGGCCTCATCGACGGCCGGCTCGTGTTCGTGTTCAGCCAGGATTTCACGGTCTTCGGTGGGTCGCTGAGCGAGGCATACGCGGAGAAGATCTGCAAGGTTATGGATCTGGCGATGAAGGTCGGCGCGCCGATCATCGGCTTGAACGATTCCGGCGGGGCCCGAATCCAGGAGGGAGTCGTCTCGCTCGGCGGCTACGCGGATATATTCCTGCGCAACACCATGGCGTCGGGTGTCGTCCCGCAGCTGTCCCTCGTCCTCGGTCCGTGTGCCGGGGGAGCTGTTTATTCGCCTGCGATCACGGACTTCACAGTGATGGTCGAGGAGACGAGCTACATGTTCGTCACCGGGCCGAATGTCGTTCGCGCCGTGACGCACGAGGACGTGGACGCCGAACGTCTTGGTGGCGCGGCGGTTCACACGACGAAGAGCGGTGTCGCTCATCTTGCTGCCGGCGACGAGGCGGAGGCGCTGGCGACGGCTCGCCGAATCCTCAGCCACCTGCCGCAGAACAACCTGTCCGATCCACCGATCCGGCCGACGTCGGATCCGCCGGACCGCCGCGACACCGCACTCGACCGAGTCGTTCCGGACGATCCATCGAAGCCGTACGACATGCACGACGCTATCGGGAAGATCGTCGACGACGGCGCGTTCCTCGAGATTCAGCCCGGCTGGGCGCAGAACATCATTGTCGGATTCGCCCATCTCGATGGGAAGAGCGTCGGGATTGTCGCCCAGCAGCCGGCAGTACTTGCGGGCGCGCTCGACATCGACGCCTCGACGAAGGCGGCCCGATTCATCCGGACCTGCGATTGCTTCAACGTGCCTATCGTGACGTTCGTCGACGTCCCGGGATTCCTGCCGGGCGTCGGCCAGGAGCACGGCGGAATCATCCGCCATGGAGCGAAGCTCCTTTTCGCGTATTGCGAGGCGACCGTCCCGAAGCTGACTGTCATCACCCGCAAGGCATACGGCGGGGCGTACGACGTCATGAGCAGCAAGCACATCCGCGGCGACATGAATTTCGCCTGGCCGACCGCGGAGATTGCCGTGATGGGCGTCGAGGGCGCGGTCAGCATCATCTTCAAGGATCGAATTGCGGACGCCGACGACCCAGCCGCGGAGCGCGCAGGCCTCGTCGCGGAGTACGAGGCACAGTTCGCGAATCCGTACGTCGCCGCGGCTCGCGGCTACGTCGATGACGTCATCGTTCCGTCCGACACGCGACCGCGCCTCATCGCCGCGCTCAGGATGCTGGCCGGCAAGCGCGAGACGAATCCGCGCAAGAAGCACGGCAACATTCCGCTGTGACCTCTGCGGCGCGATCGGACCCGCGACCGTCTTTGCGCAAAGACGGCCCGCCGCTGTTTGCCCGCGTGCTCGTCGCGAACCGCGGCGAGATCGCGGTGAGGATCATCCACGCCTGCCATGAGCTCGGCATCGAGGCCGTGGCCGTTTACAGCGACGCCGACGCCGAGGCCAGCCATGTCCGGGCAGCGGACTACGCCGTCCGGCTCGGCCCGCCGCCGCCGTCCGAGAGCTACCTGCGGGCCGACGCCATCGTCGCCGCGGCGGTCGACAGTGGCGCCGAGGCGATACACCCAGGTTATGGGTTCCTCTCTGAGAGAGCATCGTTCGCCGCATCGGTCGAGGCGGCCGGGCTCGTCTTCGTCGGACCGGCGCCCGAGACGATCGCGATTCTCGGAGATAAGGTGGCCGCGCGGAACCTCGCCCGCGAGGCCGGCGTGCCGGTTGTCCCCGGAACGTTGCAGCCCGTGTCGATCGACCGAGCCGACGGGATCGACCCGCTCATCGTCGAGGCCCAGAAGATCGGCTTCCCGCTGCTCGTCAAGGCCGCGGCGGGAGGTGGGGGACGAGGGATGCGCCGGGTGGCTTCGGCGCGGGAACTACCCGCCGCGCTGGCCGCCGGCGCAGCCGAGGCGCTGTCGGCCTTCGGCGATGGTTCGGTCTACCTCGAGCGCGAGATCCTGCGGGCCCGCCACATCGAGGTGCAGCTGATGGGGGACCGCGACGGCACGATCGTTGCGCTCGGCGAGCGGGACTGCTCGCTTCAGCGCCGGCACCAGAAGCTCGTCGAGGAGGCCCCCGCGCCCGGCCTGTCAGACAAGGAACGCGGCGAGTTGCATGCGATGGCGATCCGCCTCGGACGAGCGGCCCGCCTCCGCAACGCGTCGACCGCGGAGTTCCTGTTCGATGAGGACCGCCGATTCTGGTTCCTCGAGGTCAACACACGGCTCCAGGTCGAGCACGGTGTGACGGAGCTGGCGGCCGACGTGGATCTCGTCCGCGAACAGCTCCTCGTTGCCGCCGGTCGGCCGCTGTCTGCGCGCCTGGTAGCCGCCTCGATCGCCGCCGCGCGGCCGGTGAGGCACGCGATCGAGGTCCGCCTCTCGGCCGAGGACCCGGCCCGGGCCTTCGCGCCAGCGCCCGGACGGATCGGCGGCTGGCGGATGCCGGTTGGGCCGGGGGTAAGGGTCGATACGGCGGTGGAAGCAGGCGAACGCGTCCCGCCGGACTACGACCCGCTCATCGCGAAGCTGCTGGTCGTCGATGCCGACCGGGCTTCCGCGATCGTTCGGCTGGGCCGGGCCCTGGACGAGGTCGAGATCACCGGGATCCAGACCACGCTTCCGTTCCACAGGTTTGTCGCGGCGCACGCCGGCTTTCAGGCGGGCGAATTGTCGACAGGTTGGGTGGCTCAAGAGTGGGACGCGGCTGTGGCCGACATCCGACAGGCGGCGCTCGCGATCGCAGCCGAAGCCGCAGCGGCCGTCGACGCTGGCCGCGTTGTCGCGGGCGCCAGTACAGCCGCGCCCGATCCTTCGCGCTTAGCCGTCGCCGAGCCCGCCGATGCCTGGCAGCTGGCAGCCCGCGAGGACGCCCTCGATCGGTGGTCGCGATGAGCGACGGATGGTCGACCAATCCGACCGGGCTCGTCCGGGTCGTGCCCGCGCCAGCGAGCCGGCTGCCCGGCGATGAGCCCCGGGATATCGACCCAGCCGCGGTCGCCGTCGAGCGGCGAGGCCCGGGCAGGGCGGTCGTTCGTACGGCCGACCGTCGCAAAGTCCCTGTCGTCATCGGAGAGGATCGCCCCGCGAGCCCGGCCCGGCCTCGGACAATCGAGGTCGTCGTCGACGGCTGGCGGTTCGAGCTCGAAGTCGAGGATGCCGCTCGGGCCGCCCTTCGGGAGCGCGCCACACGTGCGCGCGTGCACGGGTCAGCCAACGGCCCGCTCGAGGTCCATGCCATGATCCCCGGGCGGGTCGCTGGCGTGGCCGTCGCAGCGGGCGACACGGTAACGGCCGGCCAGACGCTCATCGTCGTCGAGGCAATGAAGATGCAGAACGAGCTGCGGGCGCCGCGGGACGGGATCGTCGAGCGGGTCGCCGTCGGGGTGGGGGAGACGATCGATCTCGGCGATCTCCTCGTCGTGCTCGCGTGACCGACGGCCGCGACCCGGAAGCGGGCGACCCGGGTCGCGAACGCTGGCGGCGCACGACGAGGGCCAAGGCGCTCAAGGGAACGCCGGAGCGTCGCGAGCGGTTCGTGACCTCGTCCGACATCGAGGTCCGGGATGTCTACACGCCTGCCGATCTGGACGCGCTCGCGTTCGATCCAGCGGCCGACCTCGCCCTGCCCGGTGAGTTCCCGTTCACCCGTGGCGTCCAGCCGACGATGTATCGGTCGCGGTTCTGGACCATGCGACAGTATGCCGGCTTCGCGACCGCCGAGGAGACGAACAAGCGGTTCCGGTACCTCCTCGAGCAGGGCCAGACCGGGCTGTCGGTCGCGTTCGACCTGCCGACCCAGATGGGCTACGACTCGGACTCGCCCGAGGCATTCGGGGAGGTCGGCCGGGTCGGTGTACCGATCAGTTCGCTGGCCGACATGGAGGTCCTCCTCGACGGGCTGCCGCTCGACGAGGTGAGCACGTCGATGACGATCAACTCGACAGCGGCGATCCTGTTGGCCCTCTACATCGCCGCGGCCGAGAAGCGGGGCGTCAGCCGCGACCGGATCTCGGGGACGACCCAGAACGACATCCTGAAGGAGTACATCGCCCGGGGTACGTGGATCTACCCGCCACGGCCGTCGATGCGGCTTGTCACCGACATCTTCGAGTTCTCGGCCCGCGAGCTGCCACGCTGGAACACGATCTCGATCTCCGGCTACCACATGCGCGAGGCCGGAGCGACCGCGGCCCAGGAGCTGGCCTTCACCCTCGCCGACGCGATCGCCTACTGCGACGCGGCGATCGCCCGCGGCCTCCCGATCGACGAGTTCGCCGGCCGGCTGTCGTTCTTCTTCGCCGCCTGGTCCGAGCTGTTCGAGGAGGTCGCCAAGTTCCGGGCCGCCCGGCGGATGTGGGCCAGGATCGTCAAGGACCGCTTCGGGGCCACGAGCGAGCGGTCGATGATGTGCCGCTTCCACGTCCAGACCGCGGGGTCATCGCTGACGGCCCAGTCGATCGACAACAACGTCGTCCGGACGACGCTCCAGGCGCTGTCGGCGGTCCTTGGCGGCGCCCAGAGCCTCCATACGAACGCGCGCGACGAGGCCCTCGCCCTGCCAACCGAGGAGAGCGCCCGGCTCGCGCTCCGGACCCAGCAGATCCTCGCCCACGAGAGCGGCGTGACCGACACCCCCGACCCGCTCGCGGGTTCCTACTTCGTCGAGAGCCTGACGAGCCAGCTCGAGGTCGCCGCCCAGGGCTACCTCGACGAGATCGAGGCCATGGGCGGCACGCTCGCCGCGATCGAGGGAGGCTTCCAGCAGCGCCAGATCCAGGAGTCGGCGTATCGGGTCCAGCGGGCGATCGAGGCTGGCGACCAGGTCGTGGTGGGGGTCAACCGGTTCCGCGATGACGGGGCCCTGAGCGTCGCGCCGACGATTCAGCGGATCGATCCTGAAGGTGAGCGGCGCCAGATCGAGCGGGTCCGCCGCGTCCGGGCTGAGCGCGACCCGATCGCCTGGGAGCACAGCCTGACGCGCCTCGAGGAGTTCGCCCGAGGCGAGGAGAACCTGCTGCCCGCGCTGATCGATGCGGTGAAGGCCTACGCGACGGTGGGCGAGATCAGCGATCGCCTGAGGACCGCGTGGGGCGAGCACCGCGAGCTGATTACGGTCTGACGTCGACGAGGGCGTCACCGGGGGGGCCCTGAGAGAGGTAGGCGCCATCGCGGCCGCCAGCGGCCGTCTGCCTCTTCGATGAGCACCTCGAGCGATCTCACCGCATGCTCGAACGGCAACTGACGAGCGGCGGCCGTCGCGATCTCGTCGAGCGGCGGGTCGGCATTTTCGACTAGCGTGAGGTGCGGGATCACCTCCGATATCGTCCCGCCGTAAGGCGGAAACGCCGGATAGCTGGTGATCAGCCGATCCGTCAGGGCCCGGAACCGCCAGGCTGGTTCGGGCTCCAGGTAGACGATGCCGGGCCATCGCCTGACTGCCCCGAACCGGACGTCGAAGGGCCCCATCGCGTGGACGATCTGGCTGAGCATCCGTCGAGCCGATCCGGTGAGGGCGGCCGCCGGAAGCCACGGATAGAGGATCGTGACGTGTCCCGGCACGCCAAGGCGGGCGGCGTGGTCCAGGCTGCCGCGGACGCGCTCGAGGGCTGGCGGCAGGCGGATCCGGACGACAATCGCGCTTGAGGGCTCTTTCATGCGGCGGTGAACAGGGTACGCTCCGCTCGATGTCGTCCTCGCCGACCGCCGATCGCGTCCCCGAGCGGATCCGCAGCCTCGGGCGGATCCATCACCTCGCGGTGATCGTGAAGGAGATGGAGCCGGCGCTCCGGTTCTGGCGAGATTCGCTCGGGCTCGAGCTCGAAGTCGTCGAGGACATGGCTCATGACCGCGTCCGGATCGCGTTCCTGCCCGTCGGCGAGTCGAAGATCGAGCTGGTCGAGCCGACCGACGACACGACGGGCGCCGCCCGGTTCCTCGCCAAGACCGGCGAGGGCGTCCATCACGTCTGCTTCGAGGTCCCGAACCTGGCCGAGACTCTCCTGCGGCTCGAGATCGACGGGGTCGAGCTCATCGACACCTCGCCGCGGAAGGGCGCCGAGGGTCCGGTTGCGTTCCTCCACCCGCGGAGTTGCCACGGGGTCCTCGTCGAGCTGATCGAGGCGCCGGGCGGCCCGGCGTGGGCGGCTCTCGGGTACTGAGCTCAGCGGTCCTTGGAGGCGAGGATCGAGAAGAAGAGGGGCAGCTCGCCGCGAGAGCCCGACGGCAGGCGGTGTGTCCCGTCCGCCGCCTCCACCAGGATGGGCGTCGGCCAGTTGACGAAGGGGTACTCGCGCAGGGACTCGATCCGCAGTCCCGCATCGATCAGGGCGGTCACGATCTCGCCGAGCCCATGGTCCCAGCCGTACTCGGTCGGCGCCGCGACCGTTGCCGCCGGGTCCGCGTAGGAGCCCTGCACCGAGAACGCCAGCGGCTCCGGGTGCTCCCAGTACGGGTACCTGAGGCGCAGTTCGCCCGGCGCGACGTCGTCGTCATCGAAGACCTGGACGACGGGGTGGATTTCGGTGATGTAGAACCGGCCGCCCGGCCGGACGAAGTTGGCGACGACCTCCGCCCAGCGCCGGATGTCCGGCAGCCAGCCGAGCACGCCGTTCGACGTGTAGACGAGGTCGAACTGGCCTTCCAGGACGCCCGGCAGGTCGTACAGGTCCGACTGCACGAAGCGGGCGTCGGGATGGCCGATCTCGGTCGCGATCGAACGGGCGAGCTCGACCGCGGCGAGGCTGAAGTCGGCGCCGGTCACCTTGGCGCCAAGACGGGCGAATGACAGCGTGTCCATGCCGAAATGGCACTGGAGGTGGAGGACCTCGAGGCCCGCGACCGATCCGATCTCGTCGAGCTCGTACGGCTTCAGTCGCGAGCCGCCGCGCTTGAAGCCGGCGAGGTTGTAGAACTCGGAACCCTCGTGGATTTCCGTCCACTCGTCCCACAGGGCGTTGTTGGCTCGGATCGGGTCGACCGCGCCCGCCGTGCCGCTCGTCGGGGAGTCGCCGCTCGACCTCTCGTCACTCATAGCGACCAGGCGAAGAGGACGTCATTCGAGCGATCGGCCGCCCGGGCGAACCGCACGATGTCGCCCGCGAGCTGGCGGATCCAGGGCTTCTCCTCGCGCGGCAGCTCGCCGAGGTCCTCCTCCACGAGGTCGATCCAGTGTCCGGCGACCGCGTCGATCTCGTGATCGTCGAGGACCGCGACCGCGCCGATCCAGACCGGATCGACCCGCTCAATCGAGCGTTCGGCCCCCTCGCCCGACCCGTCGAGTTCGATGCGTGCATCGATGAAGTCGGACGGCGCGTCTCTCCCCGTCACGGTCCGGACCGCCTCGGAGAATAGGTCGAGCCACGTCGGGTCGAGTCCGCCGCCGAGCGACAGATGTGCGTCGAACCGCGTCCGGTCCGAGAGCGCGTCCCAGTCATCGACCGTGAGCACGAGCAAGATCTCGCGGGCATCGCCCGCGATCAGATCCATCAGAGCAGCCAACGGTGCCGACCTCCGGCGGCATCGTTGATCGGGCACCCGCCCACCGAAGTCCAAGGCCGATCTCCGGGAAGCCATTGGCCTGAGGTTTCCATGAGGGCGCCCATCAACCCGGCCCTCTCAGCCGCGGTAGCCGGCGTCGAGAAGGAGGGTCGGGAGCTCCGTCGGTGAGCCCGCGACGCGGATGCCGGCGGCCTCGAGAGCGTTGACCTTCGAATCGGCCGTCCCCCGGCCACCCGAGATGATCGCCCCTGCATGACCCATCCGCTTGCCCTCCGGTGCGGTCCGGCCGGCGATGAAGGCCGCCATCGGCGTCCCCTTGAGATGCTCGCCGGCCCAGGCCGCGGCCTCCTCCTCGGCTGCGCCGCCGATCTCGCCGATGAGGACGATCGCCTCGGTGTCGGGATCGGAGGCGAAGAGCTTGAGGATGTCGAGGAACGTCGTCCCGATCACCGGGTCACCACCGATCCCAACGCACGTCGACTGGCCGAGCCCCGCGTCGCTCATCGCCTGGACCGCCTCGTACGTCAGCGTTCCCGAGCGCGACACGACCCCGACGCGGCCCTCGCGATGGATCGACCCGGGGATGATCCCGACCTTGGCACTACCCGGTGACGTCGCACCGGGGCAGTTCGGACCGATCAGTCGGGCACCGAGCGAGCGGACGAGTTCGACCGTCGGGACCATGTCGAGGGCGGGGATCCCCTCCGTGATGCAGAAGATCGTCGCGATCCCCGCGCTGGCCGCCTCCATCACCGCGTCGGGCGCGCCGGCGGCCGGCACGAAGATGCACGAGGCGTTGGCGCCGGTCTCGCGGACCGCCGCGCTGACGGTATCGAACACCGGGACTTGGCCGTCGAGGGCCTGCTGGCCGCCCTTGCCTGGGGTCACGCCGGCGACGATCTTCGTCCCGTACGCGGCCATCGCCCTGGCGTGGAACTCGCCCTCACGGCCGGTGATTCCCTGGACGACGAGCCGCGTGTCCGGCCCGATGAGGATGCTCATGCCGCCGTCCCCGCCGCGCGGCTGGCCTCGACCGCCTTGGACGCCGCTTCGTCGAGCGAGGCCGCGGTCTCGAATTTGGCTTCCCCGAGCAGCCGGCCGGCCTCCTCCGCGTTGGTCCCGACGATCCTGACGATCATGGGGACGTCGCGCTCCTGCTGGCTCCGCGCCTCGATCAGGCCGCGCGCAACCTCGTCGCCGCGGGTGATGCCGCCGAAGATGTTGACGAGGATCGCGTTGACCTTCGGGTCGGCGAGGATGATCCGCATTGCCGCCGCGACCTTGTCGGCCCGCGCCCCGCCGCCGATGTCGAGGAAGTTCGCCGGTTCGCCACCGGCCCGCTTGACGAGGTCCATCGTGGTCATCGCCAGGCCTGCCCCGTTGACCATGCAGCCGATCGTGCCGTCGAGCTTGATGAACGTCAGGCCGGCCTCGCGGGCCTCGCGGTCGGCCGGGTCCTCTTCGTCGGGATCCCGGAGCGTCTCGAGCTCCGGGTGGCGCGGAAGCGCGGAGTCGTCGAGCGTGACCTTGGCATCAAGGCAGACAAGCCGTTCGACAGCGGCGCCGTCGGCGCCGGTCTCGCGGATGATGGCCAGTGGGTTGATCTCGACGAGATCCGCGTCGTACGCCCGCATCGTCTTGACGAGCCCCTTGGCGATCCCGACGGCCGCCTTCAGGTGCCCGCCGAGGCCCATCGCGAAGGCGAGCTCACGGGCCTGGAAGTCGAGAAGGCCGAGCGTCGGGTGGGCGTGGAAGGTCATGATCGCTTCGGGCCGTTCCTCGGCGACCTGCTCGATCTCGACGCCGCCCTCCGACGAGCCCATCAGGAGGATGCGGCGGGCCGCCCGGTCGAGCACGGCGGACAGGTAGAACTCCTTGACGATGTCGGCGCCCGGCGCGACGAGCACCTTCCGGACGGTGATCCCCTTGATGTCCATCCCGAGGATCGCCCGAGCAACCTGTTCCGCCTCATCCGCCGACGCGGCGAGCTTCACCCCGCCGGCCTTGCCGCGGCCGCCGACGAGGACCTGGGCCTTGATGACGACCTGCCCCGCGCCGGCGGCGAGGAATCGTTCGGCAGCCGCGCGCGCTTCTTCTGGCGTGTGGGCGACCGCCCAGTCGGGAACCGGGAGGGCCTGGGCGACGAGGAGCGACTTGGCGTCGGCTTCCTGGATCTTCACGCGATGTTGGGCTCCATGGCGCGGATGGCGGCCGACGGCCGGGGAGGGAGATGGTAGCCGAGCGGGGCACAGATCGGCCGCGAATTTGGAACGATCCGAGTGGCTTGCCTCGCCATACTCATCGAGCGCGACCACGTCGGACGCGCCGCCGCCGAGGGGCGTGATGCAGCTGGAACTCGTGGAGCGAGCGCGACGGGGCCGATCATGACGCCTTCGCCACGCTGGCAGGCGCCGCGATCTTCCGGCTGGACGCCGCCGCCCGGCTCATCCTGCGCGATCCCGACCAGGCCAAGGACGCCGTCCAGGAGACGCTCGTCCGGGCCTGGCGTGACCTGCCCACATTGCGCAGCCCCGATCACTTCGACGCCTGGCTTCACCGCCTGCTCGTCCGCGCCTGCATCGACGAGGCGCGCCGCCTTCGGCGGCACCGCCTCGACGTCGAACTGACCCCGACCGCCTTCCATGCCGTCGATGACAGCTCGTCCTCGACCGCCGACCGCGACCAGCTCGAACGCGGCTTCAGCCGTCTCGAACCGGAGGCGCGGGCCCTCATCGTCCTTCACCACTACCTCGACCTGCCACTGCCCGAGGTTGCCATCGCGCTCGGGATCCCGCTCGGTACGGCGAAATCGCGCCTGCACCGTGCGCTCCAAAGCATGCGGGCGGCCCTCGATGCCGATGCCCGACCTCGGTCGGAGATCGCGGAGGGCCGTCTCGCATGACGCTCGACGATGGCTTCGACCGGACCGTCTCGGATTGGCTTGACCAGGAGGCCGGGCGCGGTGCGCCGGGCTACCTCGACGAGATCCTGACCCGGACGACCCGGACCCGGCAGCGCCCGGCATGGTCGAGCCTCGAAAGGGGGCTCCCCATGGACCTTACCGATCGTCGGCCGCTTCTGGCATCGCGGCTGCCCTGGCGCCCAATCCTCCTGCTCGCCGCACTGGCGGTGGTCATTGCCGCCGCACTCCTGGTGTTCGCGGGTTCGCAGCCGCGACTTCCGGAGCCGTTCGGCATCGCCCGCAACGGTTCGCTCCTGTATGCGGCCAAGGGCGACATCTACCGTGTCGAGCCGGCGACTGGCGTCGTCTCCGTCCTCGTGGCGGGATCGGCCGACGACAGTGCGCCGGCCTATTCGCGCGATGGAACTCAGTTCGCCTTCATCCGTTATGACGGCCCCACGCGCAGTTCGGTCATGCTGGCCAGGGCTGATGGCGGTGACATCCGTTCAGCGACAGGACCCCTGGCGGGCCTCGAACTGTTCGCCTGGTCACCCGACGGAACGCGGTTGGTCGCGCTCCACAGAGCCGAGAGCGGCATGCCGGCGATCTCCATCGTACAGAGAGCAAGCGGCGGCGCGCTGCGCTCGCTCTCCCTCGGCTACGTCGCGCCCGTGGCATGGGTGGACTGGCGTCCGCCAGACGGCAGGGAACTGATCTTCGAAGGTCATCCGAAGTTCGGATCGAATGACGTCGGCATCTACGCGATCGGCCCGGATGGGACCGGGTTGCACGCGATCGCTCCGGCCCTGCCGGATGGCCCTGCCTACGGCAGCCCGAGGCTGTCGCCCGACGGCGCGCGACTTGCCTACTGGCGCTGGGAGCCCTCCGAGGTCACGGGCAACACGGACGGCTGGACTCGCGTGATCGAACTTGGGACGGGGGTGGACACGCAGATGCGCTACTCCAACCTCGCTGCCGAAGTCAACGCCGTCTTCTCGCCCGACGGTTCGCAGGTCCTCGTCGAGCGGCAGGCAGCGGTTGCGCCGTACCCGGCACAGATGCTCGTCGTCCTGGCCGACGGGAGCGCAGCCGGCGTCGCGATCGGTCCGACCTTCGCGTATGACTCGCCGCACGCGTTCGGCTTCTCGCCGGACGGTCAGCAGGTCGTCCTCGCGGTCGACGGATCGCCGACACGGTTCTATCGCATCAGCGACGGAGCCGCGGTTCCGGGGCCAGACGAGCTCGTCGCCTACCCAAGCTGGCAACGCCTGCGGCCCTGACTCCCTTTCGACCCCCGCGGAATCGGCGGGCGGGCCCCCACCCGGGAGCCGGGCCCCCCCCTGCGCGCCCCCGCGCCACCATCGGGGCCAGGGCCCCCCGGGGGGCCCGGTCCCCCGCG
>JBBSCI010000036.1:0-21061 GCA_038250445.1 Candidatus Limnocylindrales bacterium
CAGATCAGCCAGGCCCGAGAGGGTGCTTAGCTGGCCGGGGTCAGCCAGACCGGGTATTCGCGGACGAGGACCGGGCTGCCGTCCTTGGCCGATCCCGCCCACACCCGGAGCGTGCCCCACTGCGCCTTCGGGACGTCGTAGCGGGCGGTCGCGTCGAACGGGCCGCTCGCGCACATGCAAGCGGCCATCACCTGCTGGTCGGCGATCGACTTGCCGGCGCGGTCGAGCAGCGTGATCCGGAAGGTCGCCTCGAAGACATCCTGAGCCGAACCGGTCACCCGCCCCGGATTGCCGAGAGCCGCACCGTAGGCCGGCCGGTCGACGAAGATCCCGGGCAACAGGCTCACATAATCGGCGCGGCCGACGGGGCCGTCGAGGACGATGCCCTCGCTGCCGAAGACCGTCACGGTCCGGCCCTCGATCTGGAAGACGACCGAGTTGATGGTGGAGAACTGCGTGAGGGTGTAGACGACCTGGCCGAGGCGGATGTTCGCCGATGCGCTGCCGCCACCCGACTCGAACTCGCTCGACAGGTCGACGGTCGCGACGTTGTCCTTGATCGTGAGGCCGAGCAGGCGCGTCCCGGCGGGGACGGCGGAGCTCATGGCGCCGCCTTCGGCCTCAGTCGGCCCATCGAGGAGAGCCGCAATGGCGGCTGTGGCGACCGCTTTCGTCGCGGCCACTTCACGAAGTACGGGGACAAGGCCCGAGCTGCCGGGAATGCTCTCGAAGTAGAAGTAGGCTCGGACGATCGTGGTCCCCTCGGCCGGCGTCGGCGTTGGTGAGTTCGACGGCCCGCTTGATGGTGGCGCTGTCGACTCTGACGGGCCAGGCGTCACGTCGGGATCGGTCGGGCCGACGGACGGCGAGGCGGTCGGTGAGGCCGACGGTACAGGGCCGAGCGTGCCACTCGCGCTGCTGCACGCGACGAGCATCGTGGCAAGGGCGATGATGAGGAACGGGCGACCGGTGGGCTTCATCGGTGAGGCTCCTGTGAGAGAGGTGGTTGGTATCCACCTTCGTCCTGGTCGATCGCAGCACGATCGCTGGAGCGTAACGATCCGGTCACAGGCAGCCGGAGCTCGATCCGGAGGCCGCCCTCGGGCCTGTTGGTCGCACGGAGCTCGCCACCCAGGAGGGCAGCGTGCTCGGCCGCGATCGCGAGGCCGAGGCCGCTGCTCCCGCCGTGGCGTGACGGATCGGCCTTGTAGAAGCGCTCGAATACCCGCTCCAGCCGGTCCGCTTCGACGCCTGGGCCGTTGTCATCCACCGCGATCGTGATCGCATCGGCGGTTACCTCGAGACGAACCTCGACTGGCGATCCGGGGGCATGCTCCCTGGCGTTGTCGAGCAGGTTACCGACGATCCGCTCCAGACGGCGAGGATCCGTCTCCACGACGAGCGGGCCGCTCGGTACCTTCAGCCTGGCTTCCGGCAGGCGATTGGCGACGACAGTCTCGAGCACGCGGATGAGATCGACGGACTGGGCTGCGACCTGTTCCGCGTCTGCGTCAAACCGCGAGACCTCCATGAGGTCGTCGACGAGGATCCTCAGTCGAGCGACATCGGCGACCAGCAGTTCACCGGCGCGGCGGCTCCCGGCCGGCAGCGAGTCAAGATCGTCGCGCAGGATGGATGCTTCGGCGACGAGTGCACTGAGCGGCGTCCTGAGCTCATGGGCGACGTCCGCGACGAAGCGCCGATTCTGGCCCTGCGCTGCCTCAAGGCGCCCGATCGACTCTTCGAGTGCCGCCGCCATCCGGTTGAACCGGTCCGCCCATGCACCGAACTCGTCGCCGGACGTCACGGCCACCCGCGCCGAGAGGTCCCCGCGCTCGATGCGCTCGGCCGCGCGAGACGCCTCTTCAACAGGGGCGAGGACGCCCCGGGCCACGAAGCGGGCGGCGAGCAGCGCGAGGCCGACGAGCACGAGGGCGCCAACGCCGAGCGCGAGCCGGAGCTGCTCGAGGGTCGACTCGATCGTCCCCGCATCGCGGACGAAATAGAAGGCGGGACCGGACGGTGGGAGCCGACCACCGACGACGAGGGCAGCCAGGTCGGCGAGTCTTGTCCACTCGTATGAGAGCTGGCCCGACGCAACGGAGTCGCGAAGAGCGGGCGACAACTGGGTCAGGCTGAGGCCCTCCTTCGAGACGAAGACCTTGTCTTTGCCGAAGTCGACAATCGTCTCCACGCCGCGGCCTTTGAAGGTCTCGACGAGCCGGCTGCTGATCATGCCCTCGAGGGTCGGATCCGTGAGGCGGTCCGGGATCGTCGTCGACAGGTCGAACCGGGCCTGGAACACGGCGTCGTCGAGTGCCTGCTGATGGATTCGGGCATCCACGAAGGCGTACGACCCGATGCCGAGGATCGCACCCGTCAGGACGACGAGCGCGACGATCGTGAGGGTCAGGCGGGCGCGGACGCCTCGGAGCGTCGGTTGTGGCCGCCTCAGCGGACGGCCTTGTAGCCGGCACCGCGAACGGTGACGACCAGGTCGGGCACCGCCGGATCGGCCTCGAGCTTCGCCCGCAGCCGCTGGATCGCCACGTCGACGAGTCGCGAGTCGCCCAGGTAGTCGTAGCCCCAGATCCGATCAAGCAGCGTGTCACGGCTCAGGACCTGTCCGGCGTGCCTCGTCAGCTCGGTCAGCAGGTCGAACTCCGTTCGGGTCAGCGGAATGTCGCGGCCGTCGCGCTGGACCGTCCTGCCGCCTACGTCGATCGACACCGGACCAAGGTTGAGCCGGGCACTTTCGTCGGGCAGGCGACCCGCTCGCCGGAGGGCGGCCCGGACGCGCGCCACAAGCTCGGGGACCTCGAAGGGCTTCTTGACATAGTCGTCGGCACCAGCTTCCAGGCCGACGACTACATCGATCGTGTCGGCGCGGGCGGTGAGCATGACAATCGGGATGGTCGACGTCCGACGGATCGCCCGGCAGACTTCGAGGCCGTCGAGCCGCGGCAGCATGACGTCGAGGAGGACGAGGTCGAAGGGCTCCGCGCCAAACCGTTCGAGGCCCTGTTGTCCGTCCGACGCGGTCGTGACGGTGAAGCCCGCGTTGCGCAGGCCGATCGCCGTCACCTCACGGATCGACGGATCATCCTCGACGAGCAGGATTCGGGCGTCCACGTGTTCCCTCGTGCGCCGACCGCGCTGGCCGCTCGGGCCGCACTATGCCTTCCGCTCAGCCTTCGCGGTGGCGCGCCAGGCGCTCGCCAGGCATCGGGGCCGGCCGGTCCGGGCGATGCTGGCCGCCGTGGTTCGGCGCCGATGGGCGGCCGGCGCCTGAGGGGCGGCCGCTGCCCGGTCGGGCCTGGGGCGGCCGGCCGTGCGTTGGGCGAGAAGCGTGGAATCCGCCCGGCCCGTTGCCGATACCGACAGGAGCGGGGCCGCGACGCGGAGAACCGCCGCCCGGATGCGACGGGGCACCGACGTGGCGGCCGGGCGCCGCGCCGGGGCGGTGGTACTCGCGCTGCGGACGCGGGCGGCCCGGGTCGGTCCGGCCGGCGGCGAGATTCGGCCGGCCGTGGGCTCCCTGCTGAACGCCGCGGGGGCCCATTGGCCGCCCGCCGCCGCCCTGCGAGCGCTGGCGGATGGGTTCGGGCCGGATCGTCCGGTCGGGCTCGAAGCCCGGGATGATCTCGGTCGGGACCCTGTGGCCGAGAAGCGACTCGATCTCGCGGAGGAGCGGCCACTCGTCGACGCAGACGAGCGAGATGGCGTCCCCGGTCGAGCCGGCGCGCCCTGTCCGGCCGATCCGGTGGACGTAGTCCTCTGCGACCATCGGCAGCTCGTAGTTGACGACGTGGGGCAGCTCTTCGATGTCGAGGCCGCGGGACGCGACCTCGGTCGCGACGAGGATCGCTGCCCGGCCGGCCTTGAAGTCGTCGAGCGCGCGAACCCGCTGGCCCTGGCTCTTGTTGCCGTGGATCGCTGTCGCGGCGATGCCGTCGCGGGCGAGCTGCTCGGCGAGGCGGTTGGCGCCGTGCTTCGTGCGGGTGAAGACCAGGGCCTGCTCGATGCGGCCGGTCCGGATGAGGTGGCTGAGGAGCTCGCGCTTGCGCTCCCTGTCGACCGGCAGGACGAGCTGCGTGACGAGGGCAACGGCGCTGTTCCGCGGGGTCACCTGGACGGTGGCAGGCCGATCGAGAAGACCACCGGCGAGGCGCCGGATGTCGTCGGAGAACGTCGCCGAGAACAGCAGGTTCTGGCGGCGAGCCGGAAGGAGGTCGAGGATCTTGCGGATGTCGCGGATGAACCCCATGTCGAGCATGCGATCCGCTTCGTCGAGGACGAGGACCTCGACGTGGCTCAGGTCGATCGTTCGCTGGCCGGCATGGTCGAGTAGGCGACCGGGCGTGGCGACGACGACCGCCGGGCCGGCACGGAGGGCGCGAACCTGGGGTTCGAAGCCCACCCCGCCGTAGATGGCGGCCGAGCGGACGCGGCGGTGGGCGCCGTAGGTCCGGACACTCTCCTCGACTTGGAGTGCGAGCTCGCGGGTCGGGGTTAGGACGAGGACACGGACCGGTGGCCGGCTCGCGTCGCGACGGTCGCGGTTATTGCCGGTGCCGACTGCGTGCGTGTCGGTCAGGCGCTGCAGGATCGGCAGCACGAAGGCCGCCGTCTTGCCGGTACCGGTCTGGGCGCCGGCGAGCAGGTCGCGCCCGGCCAGGACGAGCGGAATCGCTTCGGCCTGGACCGGTGTGGGCTCGGTGTAGCCCTGATCCGCGACCGCGCGGAGGAGCTCGGGCGACAGCCCGAGGGTATCGAAGGACATGGGAAGCATCAGCTCCTGAGGGCCCTCCCGCGACGTTACGCGGGGCCCGGTCAGGGCGATATGTGGATCGGGATCAGCGGTGTGGGACCGGGGCGCTGACCGGAGCACCCATCGAACACGAGACATCGAGTCTACCCGACTTCGGCGCTCCTGTGTGGATTTCAGCCGTTCGCGGTGGCTTTCCGAGCGTGGGCCACGGGCCTGCGGGGCGCTCCGGGCTCGACGAGGACCTCCCGCCACGGACCGAGGAGCCGCTCCAGATCGGCCGGTTTGAACGCGTGGCGAAGGACGAGCCCATGCATCGCCCGACCGAGCGAGCGGCGGGCGATAGCCGGCGCCGGATCGCCGATGATCGCTTCGGCGTCACGCTGGGCGAGCGACGAGGAGACCCGCAGCGCGTCGTCGTCGGCGGCCGAGAGACCGGCGGGCCACGGCAGGTCGGCGGACATGCCAGCCGCCGAGGCGGCCGCGACGGCCTCGACGACGAGCTGGGCTCGCCGGCCCGGCGGCAGCGCCCGGAGGCGCTCGATGGCGGCTGTGACCGCTGCCGTGTTCGGGCCGTAGCGGGGTTGATCGACCGCCGCCTCCCAGCCGCGTGCGAGGCGCTCTCGGACGCGCTCCCTGAATGGCTCCGAGAGATGCTCGTCGAGGAACGGCCCAAGAACGATCTCATGGGCGTAGGCGACGATCGCGTCGCGGGTCGGCGCGTCCCAGCGCGACTTGCTCGGGAGGACGGCGGCAACCCGGCGCTCGACGGCCTCGACCGCCGCCAGATGGTCCGGTGAGAGGAAGCGGGCGATCGTGGCCACGAACGCGATCGGCGGCGACTCGGCCAGCGTCAGTCGATCCAGCTCATCCTGGGTCAACCGGCCGATCCTCGCGAGGTGGCGATTCAGTGCCTCGGTCGGGTCGACCGGGCGGCGCGGCCGTGGCGGCGGCCGTGCCGTGTGGTCGGCCCTGGCTCCTCGCCGTCCGAGGTCCGGCACGCCGCTGGTCCGCGGGCGCCGGTGGCCCGGATGACGCTCCTGGTCGTATCGCCGGCGCAGGGCGGGGTCCGATAGCCAGTCATGGGCCACGTTGATTCGTTTGGCGGTGTCGTCAGTGTGGGCACCTGCGACATCAGGGTGGTGGCGCTTGAGAAGCGCCCGCCACGCCACCTCGATCGCCTCGGGGCTGGCGTCGACGGGCAGCTCCAGCCGAGCGTAGAGATCGTCACGCGGCAGCATCGGGCGAGGCGGCATCGCCGATCATCGTAGCGGGCGGCTCCGAGGGCTTGAACGCCCGCCGTTCCAACGGACGGCGGAGTGGCGCCAAGCCGAGTCCTGGGACGCCCGCGATGGGCCGCTCGTTCGTTGATTTGAACGCCGGGCGTTCCAACGGACGGCGGAGTGGCCCGGAATCGGGCCTGGCGGCTCCTCGTTCGTCCGTATGAACGCCCAGCGTTCAACAGGGCTGCGGAGTCGCGATCCCGCTCCCTTCAGGCCGGCACGGGGCCCTCGCCGCGGATGAGCGCCTCGACCTCTGCGATCGAGCGGGTCGCCCGATCGCCCGTCGCTCGTTCGGTCATCTCGACACCGCCGGCGGCGAGTGACCGCGGCGAGACGGTCAGGATCCAGGGCATCCCGAGGAGCTCCGCATCGGTGAACTTCACCCCCGGTGACTCGTCGCGGTCGTCGTAGAGGATCTCGCGGCCGGCGTCAACCGACAGCTCGTGGAGCCGTTCCGCGACCTCGGCAACGTTCGCGTCGCGCGACGCCCCGATCGCGACGAGATGGGCCGCGTACGGCGCGACCTCCTCCGGCCAGATGATTCCCTTGTCGTCGTGATGAGCCTCGACGATGCAGGCGACGTTCCTACCGACGCCGATTCCGTACGAGCCCATGACGATCGGGTGCTCGCGGCCGTCCTCGCCGAGGTACATGGCCCCGGCGGCATCGGTGAACTTCGTGCCGAGCTTGAAGATGTTGCCGACCTCGATCCCGTTGCGCAGGTAGACCGACGAGCCGCAGGTCGGGCAGGGATCGCCGTCCTGGGCGTTCGTGATGTCCGCGATGACGTCGGCGCTGAAGTCGCGGCCGACGTTGACGTTTCGAAAGTGGAACCCCTCGCGATTCGCGCCGGCGACGAGGTTCGGCGACCGGGCGACGAGCTCGTCGACGACGACGACGGTGTCGTGGGCACCGATCGGCGACCCATAGCCCGGCTCCATGCCGGCCGCTTTGATCTCCTCGACCGTGGCCGGCCGCAGGCCGGTCGTCGCCCCGACCGCGTTGGCGAGCTTCGTCTCGTTGACCTCGTGATCGCCGCGGACGATCGCAGTGACGAGCCGGCCGTCGCCGCTGACGAAGAAGGCAGCCTTCGCGGTCCGCTCCTCGCCGATCCCGAGGAATGCCGCGAGCGTTGCGATCGTGGTCGTCCCCGGCGTCGCGACCTCCTCGCGTGGCAGGGCCTCTTCCGCGGCAGGGTCCTGGTGTGGGATCCGGGCGACCTGGCGGTTCGCCGCGTAGCCGCACGCGTCACACAGGACGAGGACATCCTCGCCGGCGGGGTTCAGGACCATGAATTCGTGGGCCTGGCTGCCGCCCATGATCCCGACGTCGCTGGCGACGATCTTCGTATCGAGACCGAGCCGCTCGAAGATCCGGATGTACGCGCCCTTCTGGGCCTCGTAGCTCACGTCAAGGCCGGCTTCGTCTCGATCGCAGCTGTAGGCGTCCTTCATCACGAACTCGCGGACGCGGATGAGGCCGCCGCGAGACCGCGGCTCGTCGCGCCATTTCGTCTGGAAGTGGTAGAGCATCGCCGGCAGCTGGCGGTAGGACCGGACGACGTCGGCGAGGAGCAGCCCGACGACCTCCTCGTGGGTCATCGCCAGGACCATGTCCCGCCCGGATCGGTCTTTGAACCGCGTCAGCTCCGGGCCGATCGCGTCGTAGCGGCCGCTCGCCTTCCAGATGTCCGCGGGATGGACGACCGGCATCTCCACCTCCTGGCTGCCGATCCGGTCCATCTCCTCGCGGATGATCTGTTCGACCCGCTTGTTGACCCGGAACCCGAGTGGCAGCAGGGAGTAGATCCCCGACCCGAGCTGGCGGACGTAGCCCGCTCGGACGAGGAGCCGGTGCGACACCATCTCCGCGTCCGACGGGTCGTCGCGGAGCGTCGTGAAGAACAGCTGGCTGAGACGCATGGCGGGAAGAATAGCCGCCACGGCGGCTACTGGCCTTTCGGCCGCGCCCTCCTCATCTGGCGGCTCGAGATCCTCTAGACCTGCTCGGCTTCCAGCCAGGTCGCCCAGGGCGGCCGGCCAACTCCATTCCCCAGTTCCAGCCAGCGGATCGCGTATGCGGCCGTGATAGGGCCCATGTTGACGTCGGCGCCCTCTCGATCGAGGTCCGCGTGGAACGCCTCCCGACCGAACGAAGCGGCGAGTCCGCCTCGGCTTCGGATCGGGGCGAGGTGAAGCCGGACGAGATCGACCTGCCGGCCGAACGCGGGGGCAGCCCATCGCGCCGGGCGACCGTCCGCGCGCCTGGCGCGGCGCAGGGTCGCCAGCGCGACAAGCGTGAGAGTGCGCGCAGGGGTCGCCGCCGGGCCCCGGGCCGGCCTTGTGCCAGGAACGAGATCGCGATGGGTCGGCCGCCGACGCGGCTCGACGATCGGGAGCATGTTTCGCGTCAGCACTGTCATGGCGCGAGGGTCGATCGGCGACATAAACACCTCGTCATCGGAGGGTCAACGCTGGCCGGCCGCCCCGGTGTTCACGTCGGGCGGCGGAACACGTAGCCAACCCCGCGAACCGTGTGAATGAAGCGGGGCGTCGAGGGGTCCTCCTCGACCTGGCTGCGGAGCCAGTGGACGTGAACGTCGACAGTCCGCGTCTCGCCGGCGTAGTCGTAGCCCCAGACGCGCTCGAGAAGCTGGTCGCGGGTGAACACCTGGCCTGGGTGCCGGATCAGGAACGTGAGCAGCTCGAACGCCTTCGGCTTGACCGGCAGCGCCTCGCCGTCGCGCAGGAGGCGATGCCCGGCGAGGTCGACCTGGACCCGCTCGAGGTCGACCACGGCCGGCGCCGCGTCGAGGGCAACCGCCTGCTCCGAGCGCCGGAACAGCGCCCGGATCCGGGCCGACAGCTCGCGCAGGCTGAACGGCTTCGTGACGTAGTCGTCGGCGCCGAGCTCGAGCCCGACGACCTTGTCGAGCTCGGAGTCCTTGGCCGTCAGCATGACGATCGGGACGCTCGATTCGGCCCGGATGATCCGGCACACCTCGACGCCGGAGAGCTCCGGCAGCATGACGTCCAGGAGGACGAGATCCGGCCGATCCGACCGGAAACGAGTCAGCGCCTCACGCCCATCGGCGGCCGAGACTACGCGGAATCCCTCTGCCTCGAGCGCATCCACCAGCGTCTCGCGGAGCGTCGTCTCGTCTTCGACGACGAGAATCGTTCGTGCCATTCGGGATTCAGGATAGCGAGGAGTGTTAACGGCTCGTTCTGGCGCTCGTGATGGGCCCGACTGCGTCAGCCCGCGGGATCGGGGCGCTTCATGAACAACTCGCTGAACTCAGCGCATCGACCGTCCGCGTCGAACCTGAGGAGGTAGACGTTGTCGTAGACGCGCTCGAGCGTCGACCGGCCGCTGTCCGACCAGTACGTGCTCGAGCCGACGGCAACCGCGCGGTCGCCGTCGATCGCGTACGGCTCGTAGTGGGCGTCGTAACTGTTCGGCGCGTCGCGGGTGCTGGCATTGCCGTCCGGGACGATCCAGTCGCGGACGATCGCGTCGCGCCCGCGGACGACCTGGTCGCCAGTGTCGAACGGGTGGTAGCGATACGTCGCGTCCTCGTTGAACAGCGCACCGATGGCGTCGGGGTCGTAGCTCTTCCAGGCCTCGACGTACCGGTCAAGCCAGGCCTGGAGGGCAGGTCGGTCCATCTCGATCTCCGTGCGCTGTCGTGAGTAACGGGGTAGCTGGTGCTGACGATCGTCGCTGACCCTGACAGATCTTGTCAGGTACGGGCGGCGAGGCCGTCGATCGCCTCGATGGCTCGATCCATGCGCTCGAGGGTCCGCTCGTAGCCGAGTGCGACTAGCGTATCGAAGAGCGGCGGAGTTGCCGTCCTGCCGGTGACGGCAACACGGATCGCCATGAACAGGTCGCCGGCCTTCCAGCCGCGGGCCTCGGCCAGGGATCGAAGGGGCGGCTCGAGCTCGTCGGCCTCGTAGCTCACCCGGCCGACCTCGGCGATCGTGGCCCGAGCGGCGCGAAGGCCCTCGACGGTGGTCGCCGCCTCCCAGCGTTTCGGAACGAGGAGCGCAGGATCGATATCCAGTTCGTCGACCCAGAGGAAGCCGACCAGGTCGCCGATCGCCCCGAGGCGCGGCAATCGCTCCTGGACGACCGGCAGAAGCGCCTTGAGCTCGCCGTCGGCCGGCATGCGGTCGATGCGCCCGGCGGCAAGCTCCGCCTCGAGGAACGGCCGGAGACGCTCGACGAGATCGTCGGGGTCGAGGCGGCGGATCCACTGGCCGTTCAGCCACTCGAGCCGCTCCCGATCGAACACGGCACCGGCCTTGTTGATCTCGGACAGGTCGAACCGCTCGACAAGCTCGTCGAGCGAGAGGACCTCGTCCTCGGAGCCGGTCGACCAGCCGAGCAGTGCAAGGTAGTTGATGAGCGCCTCCGGGATGAAGCCCTCGACGCGATAGTCGTCGATCGCCGTCTGGCTCTTCCGCTTGCTCATCTTCGTCCGGTCCGGGTTGAGGATGAGAGGCAGGTGGGCAAACGCCGGTGGCTCGTGGTCCAGCGCCCGGAACAGCAGGATGTGCTTGGGGGTGTTCGAGAGGTGGTCCTCGCCCCGGATGACGTGGGTGATCTCCATCGCCGCGTCGTCGACGACGACCGTGAAGTGGTAGAGCGGCGTCCCGTCGGCGCGGACGATGACGAAATCGCCGCCGAGGTTCGCGACGTCGATCTCCACCCGGCCACGGACGATGTCGTCGATGACGACGATCCCCTCCCCGACCCTGAATCGAAGCGCGGGCCGGCGGCCTTCGGCCTCGAAGGCAGCTCGCTGCTGCGGCGTCAGGTTGGCGCAGCGGCCGCTGTACCGCGGCGGGAGCTTGAGCACCTCGAGCCGCTTTCGCTCCGAGTCGAGTTCCTCCGGCGTGCAGTAGCAGGGATACTACTTGTCCTCCGCGATCAGTTGCTCCGCGGCCGCCGCGTAGAGCGGCAGGCGCTCCATCTGCCGGTAGGGCGCGTGCGGCCCGCGGGCCGCTTCGCCGGCGACCTCCGGGCCCTCGTCCCAGCGCAGCCCCAGCCAGTGGAGGCCGTCGAGGATGTCCTTCTCGTAGGCGATCGACGAGCGGGCGACGTCGGTGTCCTCGAGGCGGAGGATGAACGTGCCCCCGGTGTGCCGGGCGTGAAGGAAGTTGAAGAGCGCCGTCCGGGCGGTCCCGATGTGGAGCGGCCCGGTCGGGCTCGGCGCGATCCGGACGCGGTCGATGGTCATCGGGGGATTGTACGTTCGGCCGCCGCCGAGCCCGAAGTCAGGAGCCGGAACGCGGAACCCGGTGGAACAGGGCCGGGTCGGCCACACCCGGCAGGACGTGGACGAGCGAGGCGGGCCGGAGGCCGAAGGTCGCCCGCCCGCGCGGACCCTCGAGCGTGAGCGAGTCGAGCGATTCCGAGCGGGCGAGAACCGTGATCGGGGCGCCCGGGGTCAGGGCACGCGCCTCGAGGTAGGAGAGAAGACCCGCGTCTTCCTCGGCCTCCTCGGTGATCCGGTAGATCGTGGCCTGCTGCCCGGCTTCCATCTGGCTGAGCGGCGTGCCCGCCGGCCGACGTTTAGCGGTCGCCGCATCGATCGGGTTGCCGTGGGGACACGTCTCGGGATGGCCGAGCATCTCGTCGAGTCGCGCCTCGACGCGCGGCGAGATCGCGCCCTGGAGTCGACCCGCCTCTTCGTCCGATTCGGCCCAGCCGAGTCCGACGACCGCCGTCAGCAGCCACTCCAAGAGCGCGTGGCGGCGGAAGATCGCATCGGCCGCTGCCCGCCCGGCCGCGGTGAGGACGAGCTCGCGCCCGTCCGACTGGTTGACGAGGCCGTCGGAGGCAAGTCGCCGGAACATCTCGCTCGCGGCCTGTGTGGTGACGCCCATCCGGCGGGCGACCTGGGCAGCCTTGACGTGCGAGCCGTCGCCAGCCATGACCCGGAGCGTCAACAGGTACTCCTGGGCGGCGCTCGACAGGTCGCTCGTTTCGTGGCGTCGACTCATCGTCGTCATGGTACGCGGCCGTACCGCGCTCTTCGGACGATCGTGAACACGACCCCAGCGAGATAGGCCAGCGCCAGAACGGTGCCGAGAATCGCGGCGCTCGCCCCGGGCTCCCGCGATCCGCCGCTCGCGCTCAGGACGACGGCCGTCGGGACCGCCGCGGCGAGAGCCGCCAGCGTGCCGGCCGCGGACAGGGCCGCGACGGCCGGAAGGGCGAGCAGGATCGCGATGATCGCGAGCTGGGCCAGCCACGAGCCGACCCCGAACAGCTCGACGCAGCCGGCGGCGAACCGGCCGCAGCCGGTCACCTCGCCGGCGATCGTCGAGACCGCGATACCGATCGCGGGCCAGCCGACGAGCGCCAGGCCGACGCGCGCCCCGAATCCGTCGCGGAACCCCAGCAGCCCGAGTAGTCCGAGGAGTCCGCCGGCCACGGGAACGCCCGCCGCGTCCGGGCCCGCAGGTGCGGCGGTCGGGCCGGCCGCGCTGGCTCCGGGATCCGCATCGTCGTCCCACCAGCGCTCCCGGGCTGCGGTCGTCGGCCCCGGTTGGCTCGTCCGTCCCGTCTCCGGCGGGTCCGGTGGCTCGTCGAGGGAGTCGGCTCCGTCGGCGGCGTCTGGCGGAGGAAGCGGGCCCGGTTCGCCCGTCCGGCGGCTGGCGCGCCGCTGGTACTCGGGGCCGTGTTTGCGGGGATCGGCGTACTCCTTCGGATTGAGCGTCCAGTACGTGCCGCTGGACGCGCCGTACCACGTCCCGCCGGACCACTCGGGCTCGAACGGCTCGTCTTCGACGGCGTCGTAGGTCGTGGATCCGGGCGTCGCGGTGTTCGACGGCCGCTTCCTGCCCCCGGTCGGACGGCGGGACTCCTCACCAGGCGGCCGGCGCCGCCTCCCTGTCGCGTGTCCGTCCGGTCCGGCCGCTCGTCCCTCGCGTGCGGCGCGGGCGCGATCCGGGTCCGGCCGCCACGTCTCACGGGCCGTCGGGCGGGTCGCGGCCGGACGAGCGCCGGGGCGACGCGTCCCGTTCGACCCGACGAGCAATTCGTACGCGGCCTGGATGGCGAGAAACCGCGGCAGGTTCTTTTCCCCGGCTGCGTCGGGGTGGTTGGCCTTCGCCAGGCGCCGGTAGGCGCGCCTGACCTCGTCGGCCGTGCTCCCTGGCGGAAGGCCGAGCGTGCGATACGGATCGGGTGGGGTTGCCACGAATTCAGTGTGCCGCAGGTTGCTTCGCGCCGCAGTGGCAGCGGGCCTGGCTCAGCCTCGTCCGAGCAGCTCCCCGAGCGGCACGAGATCGAAGCTCGGGACCGCCTCGGCGCCAAGCCGGCCGTGCGGGTCGTGCATCGCAGGGCGGTGGTAGCGGGCCAGTACCCGGAGTGCCTGGCCATCGAGGACGCCGGCCTGGACGACGGCCTCGACCGACGCCGCCCAGGTTCCCCGATCGTACCCGTCGCCGTCCTCGATCTTGATCGCCATCCCGGTTGCCGCCGAGTCGATGCCGGAGGTCCTCGGGCCGGGCAGGATCGCGAGGCCGCGGAGCGCCTCCATCCCGCTCTTGCTCACGAGCCGGCCCGGCAGCGCCTTCATGAACGAGGTGTCGAGCCGGTCGCGAGTGCCCCCGATCATCTCCGGGTTGGCCATCATCGCGTCGCGGACGATCGTGAGCGCCGGCGCGAGCGAAGCCCGCGGATCCTTCGACCCCACCGCCGACGGATCGGCCAGCAGGGCGTATGCGCGGGCGATCTCGCGGAGTGGGAACGCGTAGGTCAGCACCCCGCAGCCGTCGATCGCCGTTTGCAGTCGCTCGGGCGTCGTGCCAAACGCCCGGGCGACGACCTCCCGATAGGCGACCTGCGACGGATGGTCCTCGCGCCAGTAGTCGGTCGGGTCCCAGCCCTTCAGCTTCGAGAGGAGGATCGAGACGGAGTGCTGGCCGGAGCACATGTGGCGGATCGGACCCGGCTGCTCGCCGTCCCTCGCAAGGCGGGCCGCGGTGAGTGGATCGAGCGGCATGCCTTCGATGCCCGTCGCGATCAGGTTCTGGGTCGCGCCTGCTCGGCGGTACATCGCCTGGATCGTCCGGACGTGGAGATCCTCGCCCGAGTGGGAGCTCGCCATGATCGCGATCTCGGCGGGTTCCAGGTCGAGCCCTTCGATTCCGCCAGCCTCGATCAGGGCGACGACGCCGAACGGCTTGACGCAGCTGCGAAGCGTCACCAGCCGGTCTGGATCGCCGAGCCCGCGGATCAGGCGTCCGTCGACATCGACCTCGACGATGTCGCCTCGGTGAACGCTCTCCTCGATCCCGTTGCGCATCTGGCGAACCACGATCGGCGGGACGATCCGAGTGCGGCTCCCCTGGCGCTTTGGCGCCGCGCGAGATGGACTGCCGCGACGGGCAGGCGCGGGGGCGGGCAGATCGGGTGCGGTCACGATCAAGCGAGAATACCGCGGCGTGCGGGACCGGCGCTGACCGGGCATCGCGATCGCCCTCCGCCATTGCTACGATGATCGCATCGTCATGCCGCAGCAGCTGCCCGCCGGCAAACGGAGAATCGCCGTTGTTAATGCCCTCGACCCTCCACGTTTCCCAGCATCCGGCGATCCTCCACAAGCTCGCGATCCTGCGCGACATGTCGACCGAACCCAAGAAATTCCGCGAGGTCGTCCGCGAGCTGTCGTGGCTCCTCGGCTACGAGGCGCTGGCCGACGCGCGGGTCCGGCCCCTCAAGATCCGGACGCCGCTCGAGGAGATGGAGGCGGCCGAGCTCGGCGACCGGATCGGGCTCGTTCCGATCCTTCGAGCCGGCCTGGGAATGGTCGACGCGATGCTGGAGCTCATGCCGACCGCCCAGGTCTGGCACCTGGGCCTCTTCCGCGACGAGCGGACGCTGCAGCCCGTCGAGTACTACAACAAGCTTCCCGACTCGGCGTCGGTCGACCTCTGCTTGATCCTCGATCCGATGCTCGCGACCGGTGGCTCAGCGACCGCCGCGATCGACGTGCTCAAACGATGGGGCGCGGTCATGCCGGTACGAATCAAGCTGATCAACCTGATCGCGGCGCCTGAGGGCGTACAGACGGTCACGACCGCCCATCCTGACGTCCAAATCTACTGCGCCGCGCTCGACCGCCAGCTCAACGAGAAGGGCTATATCATCCCGGGCCTGGGCGACGCCGGCGACCGCCAGTTCGGGACCGGCAAGTCGGACTGACGCCGATGAGAGATGTCTCGACGACCGCGTGATCCTCTTAGTCGAAGCGGAGACAGACCAATGTCAGTATTCGAAGCGATCAAGCGGGCCATCATCGGAGCACCGGCCGAGGGCGATACAGGACCCGACTCGCGACACGAGCGCCGTGAGGCCGGCCGGGAGCGGCACCGCGAGACCGGCGATCCCACCTGGGAAGAAAGCGATCGGATCGAGGAACCGTCTGGCGCAGGTAAGAAGAACCCTGACGCAGCTCCGGAAATCCTCGGTGGAGACTGATCCGACCGGCCGGTCCCGACTCGGCGATGATGCGCAACAATCCAGCCGCAGCACCTGCGAGCACCTCACCGACCAGGCAAGAGCTCGAGGCTGCGCATTGCTGGGAGGCGGACGACGAGATCCGGCGCCAACCGGCGATGACCGAGTTCAGGCGGAGGGCGCGATACCATCAGGCGAAGTGGCGCGCGGCCAACGGGCACCCGATCGGTTCGCAGCCGTATGCACCGCGACCGGGCGCCCCGGTACGGCTCGTCGGCAGCCGCCTCCCGCTCGACTACGCGCTGGAGACCGGCGCCAACCTCATCAACGCCGCCGCTCGCGAGGCCGCGAGAGCCCGAACGTCCGTCATCGAACCGCACCTGAGCTTCGATCACCAGAGGCTGTGGGCCGACCTCCTGTCATCGGAGGCGCTGGCGTTCAACCTGTTCGCTGACCTGGCCGCCGACCACGCGCGCGCCGACCGGGCCGTCCACACTTGGTGGCCGGACGTCCCGGGCCATGTGTCCGATGTCCGGTTCGCCCACTCGCCGGGCCGCCTGGATCCGGACTGGCTCAACAGCCTGCGCGCCTTCGATGCGGCGTTCGTGCTCGATCTCGACGGCGGAACGCAGGGCATCGTCGCCGTGGATACCAAGTACCACGAGCGCTCCAAGAGCGAGATCCCAAAGCCGCGCAACCGTCGGCGCAACCTCGAGGTCGCCGAGCAGTCAGGCGTTTTCAAGCCAGGCGTGGCCGAGAGGCTCATGGAGCGCTCGGAGCTCGCCGTCATGTGGCTCGAACACCTGCTGCTCCTCTCGATGCTGCGGCATCCGAGCGGGGCGTGGACACGGGGCCGCTATGTCGTCGTCTACCCCGCCGGCAACTCGGACATCGCCGACGAATGCGCCAGGTACCGAGACCTCCTCGTGGATGCGTCGACGTTCAGCTCGATGACCCTCGAGGGCCTCCTCGATACGAACGTCCTCCCGGCCCGGACGACCGCCGCCCTGGGCAAGCGCTACCTCCCCGCCTAAGGCACGAAGCGGACCGCCGTGGAGAGCGGGCCATCGATATTGTCGTCGCTGTTGTCGCCGTCGACCAGCAGCGCCGATCCATCCGACAGCACGACCACGGCGCCATTGGAACGGGCTTCGGGCATCGATGGCAGGGGCGACCAGGTGCTGGTCGACGGGTCGAAGGCCTCGGCCCTGTTGGCGCCGGCCGCGGCCGTGTTCGACCCGTTCGGGGTGCTACCTTCGCCGCCGGCGACGAGGACTCGGCCATCGGCCAGCATGGCAGCCATCGAACCCGCCAGGTTGCGTACTCCGGGAGTTTCCAGCGACACGGGTGTCGGTTCGCCGATGACGATCCAGGTCTTGCCGATCTCGCCCCACGCTCCTGTCGCGGCGTCGAAGCGGAACGAGCGGGTGATGTCGCCGACATGCTTCCACCAGCCCGACTGACCAATGAGCACGGCGCCGCCGTCCTTCAGGGCGACGAGCGTGCCGGCACCCGCCGGGTCGGGTTCCTCGTCGGGCACCGGGTTTGCACCCTTGGCGCCCTGCTTCTGGAGCGCGGCCCGGTCGATATCGGGCAGCTGCCCGGCGAGACTGAACTTCCCGGTGGTCGGGTCGTAGATCTCCGTGGCCCGGAAAGCACGGCCGTCGACAGTGACACCGGTCGACGACTCGGAGTCGAACCCCACGACGAGGACACGACCGTCGGCAAGCGTGAGCGCGCTCGCACCGGAACGAGCGTACTGGAGGGACCCGGTGGGCGACCAGTTGCCGGTGGCAGGGTCGAAGATCTCGGCCGTCGCCAGACCCGCGCCGACATGCTGTGGCTCGATATCCTCGATTGACGGCCCCGACGGCAGGCCGGCCTGATGAAATGCCGCGAGGGCGATGTCAGGTGTCGAATCGAGACCAGAGGTCGGTTTGACCGCGAAGTAGCCGCCGGCCACCAGCACACGGCCATCAGGCAGGAGCGCCGCCGCCGGCGACGTCCGCGCGGTGCCGAGGAGGCCGCTCCTCGACCACGTCTCCTGGGCGGGATCGTAGATGTAGGTGCTCGAGTAGGACTCCCCGGCGTCGTTGAGGCCGCCGGTCACCAAGGCGCGGCCATCATCAAGGCGCGCCATCGCGAACTGCGAGCGACGCTTGTTGAGGCTCTCGGTCGCCTTCCATGCATGGGTTGTCGGATCCCACAGAAATGCGCCTGTGGTGGTCCCCTCGAGGGGGTTGCCCACCACCAGAACCCGACCATCCCCGAGCAGCACGGCATGCTTTTCGCGCAGCGCGACGGGCATCGTCCCGGCAGGCTCCCAGCGCGCGGCGGCAGGGCTCACGGACGCGGTGGGGGGTCCGGACGGCGACGTCGAGCCCGGCGGCGTCGACGCCGCCACTGACGCGGCAGGTGATCGCCCGTCGCTCGGTGCCACGCTGGTTTGCGGGGTGCTGCAAGCCGAGAGGAGAACGATAGCGACCGTGAGTGCCACGAAGGCGCGCATGTGGCCTGACCGCAGGCTCGCGACTGGCAACGGGTCCATGGAAGGGCTCCTCTTCACGTGTTGCTTGGCGTCCGAGTGGGTGGTCATCTGAACAACTCCGGCCAGACGGCGACGATCAGCCGGCCGACGAGGAACGAGCTCAGGTTCGCGACCGCCGAGACGGCGATCGCCCGTCGCGCGGACAACCCCTGAATCGCCGCCCAGTAGATGGCCGCTTCGGCGACGAAGGCCCACGTCTCGGAAGTGACGGTGTACTCAAGCGTTCCGATCAGCAGCAGCTGGGTGAACACGTACCAGACCGCGAGGTGGGTGGCGAGGTTGGCAAAGACGATCAAGATGCCTAGCCGAACAAGATCCGACTCCACACGCCGAACCAGGACCGCCACGATCGGCGCCTCGACCGCGAGCGTGACGACGAATGCTGCAAACCACTCCGAGATCGGGAAATACATTCGATACCTGCATCTCTCAATCGCGCGTTCAGTCGCGCTGTGGAACGGACGCGTCGCCCTGGCAATTGTGATCCCTCATGGTGTCGATTCAGACGCACCGCGGCTGTCCGAAATGCGACTCCCGCGCGTCAAATCGCACGACCGATGAGTTTCTGGCGGTGCCGACGTTTCACCTGCAGAACATCGGCGACCCAGCCGATGAAACAAGGAGACTCATCGTGGACTGGACACTCGAGCTCATTGTCGTTCCGGTCGCCGACGTGGACCGGGCCAAGACCTTCTACATTGAAAAGGCAGGCTTCGACCTGCTCGTCGACCACAGCGCCGGCGAGGATTTTCGCGTCGTCCAGCTGGTCCCGCCGGGCTCGGCATGCGCGATTGCGATCATGAATAGCCCGCAGATGGCGCCGGGCTCGCTTCACGGCCTGCACCTCATCGTCCCCGATATCGAGGCGGCCCGAGCGGAGCTCATCGGCCGGGGCACCGACGTCGGCGAGTACTTCCACATGGGCGCGGGCGGACAAGAGTCCGGGCCCGATCCGGAGCGCCAGAACTACAACTCGTTCTTCCCGTTCAACGACCCCGACGGCAACACCTGGCTGGTCCAGGAGGTCAATCGGGCGAAGCCGGAGGCATGATGACGACTGGTCGAACCGACGAGGTGACCGCCGCGATCGCCGGAGAGAAGTCCGGCTTCGTGGCGCTCACCGAGCGCCACCGGCGCGAGCTGCACGTCCACTGTTACCGAATGCTCGCCTCGTTCGACGAGGCCGAGGACGCCGTGCAGGAGACGTTGCTGCGGGCCTGGCGCAGCCGCGACAGTTTCGCCGGCGGCACGATGTTCCGCGCCTGGCTCTACCGCATCGCGACGAACGTCTGCCTTGACGTCCTCCGAAGCAGGTCGCGGCGGCTGACCTCCATGAACAGCTTCGCCGAGGTGCCGTGGCTCCAGCCCTACCCGGATGCGTTGCTCGATGAGGTGGCGCCCAGCGACGACCAGCCCGACGCCGTGGTCGTCGAGCGCGAGACGATCGAGCTCGCGTTCCTTGCCGCCATGCAGGTCCTGCCGCCGCGGCAGCGCGCTGCACTGATCGCCCGCGACGTCCTCGGCTGGCCGGCGAGCGAGACCGCGACCCTCCTGGACACGAGCGTCGCAGCGGCGAACAGCGCGCTACAGCGGGCTCGCGCAACGATGCAGGAGCATCTGCCGGCGCGTCGATCGGAGTGGTCCGCCGGGGACCCCAGCGACGAGGAACGTGCCCTGCTCGCGGGCTTCATCGACGCGCACGAACGGGGCGACACAGCGGCAGCGATGGCGATCGCGGCGCAGGATCTCCGGATCACGATGCCGCCGAACCCGTTCCTCTCCGACGGGCTCGAGGTCATCGGTCCGCTCATGGCACAGGCGATGAGCGAAGGCGAATGGCGCCTCGTGCCCACCTGGGCGAACCGGATGCCGACGGCGGCGAGCTATCTCCGGCTGCCGGGCGACTCGGTCTTCCGGGCGTTCAAGTTCGATGTCATGCGCACCGAGAACGGCCTCATCGCGGAGGTCACGACGTTCGGCGTCGAACTGTTCCCGGCGTTCGGCCTGCCGCCGACGCTCTGACGGGGCAGTTCGGTCAGACTGGACTCGTGCGCAACTGGTTTCTCGCGGGGATCGCCATGGCCGCCGGGCTGGCCATTGCCTACGTCGACTCCCGCCCGACCTGGGACGACGCGGGCGTCACGGCGAGCGCGCTGTTGATCAGTGCGTTCGCGGTAGCGGCGTTCGCCGGCCGCCGGCCCTGGCTGTGGGCGTTGCTTGTCGGGGCGTGGGTGCCCGCCGTCGAATTCGGCATCGACCGCCATCCGGCCTCGTTCATCGCGTTGGTCTTCGCGTTCATCGGCGCCTACGTCGGTCACGGTGTCGCGCGTCTCTGGCGAGGGCGACGGCGCGACCTGGCGCCCGAGGACTGACCCGCCGCGGCACGGAAGCCGCGACCGGTCACCGCCCGTCCGTTGCCGGATCGAGGACCCAGGCGACGCGGCCCGACCGCGCGACGCTCGCGTTCTGGCGTCGCGTGCCGCCTACATGTCCTTCGGGCGGATCGGTCGGCGCTCCTTCCGCGATCGACCGGCCGCAACGGCGATGCGCATCGCCTGGAGCGCGTCACGGGCCGTGCAGGGGCTCGCGATCTCGCCCTTTGCAACGCGCAGGAACGTCGTCAACTCCTCTCGATAGGCGGTCTCGAATCGGGTCAGGAAGGTCTGCCAGGCCGGGCCGGCGAGAACCGGGGCGTCGGCCTCGAGCGAGCGGAGCGGCGTGCGCTGCCCCAGCCCGACGGTCACCGCGTCACGCGACCCGACGATCTCCATCCGGATGTCGTAGCCGAGCGGATCGTGCCGTGTCTGGCTGAGGACGCCGAGAGTTCCGTCGGCCAGCTGGAGGATCGCGGCGCCGGTGTCGACGTCGTCGTAGCGCTCGAAGATCGGGAAGCCGCGCACCGACCCTGTGGCATAGATCTCGTCCACCTCCTGGCCGGTGACCCAGCGGAGGGCATCGAAATCGTGGATCGACGAGTCGCGGAAG
>JBBSCI010000037.1:0-20697 GCA_038250445.1 Candidatus Limnocylindrales bacterium
GAGCCGTTCATGGCGGAGACGGCGACGGTCGTGATCGACACGATGGCCGGGGCCTATCCGCACCTCGTCGAGCGACGCGACGAGATCCTCGCCGCGATCACGCGCGAGGAGGCGCAGTTCGGCCGAACACTCGACGCGGGCACGAAGCTCCTCGAGGAGGCGCTGGCCGGGCTCGCGGCCACGGAGCGGACGATCGGTCGCCGTCCCGAAGATCTGCCACCTGACGCGCCCGTCCTCCCGGGCGACGTCGCCTTCAAGCTCCACGATACGTACGGATTCCCCTTCGACCTGACCGTCGAACTTGCCGCGGAATACGGCGTCGCGGTCGACCGGGAAGGGTTCGAAGCCGCGCTCGCCGAGCAGCGCGAGCGGAGCCGAAGCGGCAAGAAGGCGGCACTGTCGAAGCACGCCGAAGGAGCGGCCCTGTACGGGGCAATCCAGGCCCGAGCCGGCGACACGGAATTCCTCGGCTACGAGACCACGGAGGCGCAGGGTCGGGTCGTCGCGATCACTCGCGATGGAATCGAGTTCGATGAGCTGACAGGCCAGGGCGAGGCCGAGGTCGTCCTCGATCGGACGCCCTTCTACGCGGAAGGCGGCGGCCAGATCGGTGATCGTGGCGAGCTCCGCGAGGCCGGTGGGGGATCGTCGCTCTTCGCCGTCGACGACACCCAGCGGCCGCTCGGTGGGCTCATCGTCCACCACGGGACGCTCCACGGTCGGCTCCGGGTAGGCGAGACCGTCGATGCGGTCGTCGACGCCGAGCGTCGGGCCGACACGATGCGCAACCACACGGGCACGCACCTGCTGCACCGTGCCCTGCGCAACGTCGTCGGTGAGAGTGCCCGCCAGGCCGGCTCGCTCGTCACTCCCGACTACCTCCGCTTCGACTTCCCGTTCGACCGAGCCCTCGAGCGCGCGCAGATTGCCGCGATCGAGGCAGAGGTCCGGCGGATCATCAGGGAGGACCGCGCCGTCACAGCGAGCTTCATGAGCATGCCCGAGGCCGTCGCCGCCGGGGCCGACGCCTTCTTCGACGAGAAGTACGGCGAGACCGTCCGGACGGTCCGGGTCGACGGCTACAGCCACGAGCTCTGCGGCGGGACCCATTGCCGTGCAACCGGTCAGATCGGCGGGTTCGTGATCACCGGCGAGCGCAGCATCGGCTCGAGCATGCGCCGGATCGAGGCCCTAACCGGGGCCGGCGCCGACGCGTGGGTCAACGATCGCGTTGCCACGCTCGACCGCGCGACGGAGGCTGCCGGAACCCAGTCGCTGGACGTTCTGCCCGATCGAATCCGTGCCCTCCAGGATGAGCTTCGCGAGACGCGGCGACGCCTCAAGGCGGGTGGGGGAGCGGGCCTCCCAAAGGCGGGCGATCTTGCGTCGACGGCCGAAGAGGTCGCACCGGGCGTCCGACTCGTGAGCTTTGCGGGACCGTACGACTCGATCGACGCGCTCAAGGGAGCGGCCAAGGATCTCCGCGGCGTGCTCCCGTCTGGGGTCATCGCGCTTGGCCTCGATGCCGACGAGCCGCAGCTCTTCGTGACGGTCAGCGACGACCTCGTCGTTCGCGGCATCTCAGCGGGCGATCTCATCCGTGTCGCGGTCGTGGCGATCGACGGCAGGGGCGGCGGGCGGCCGGAGATGGCCCAGGGCAAGGGCTCCCGCCGCGAGGGCCTTCCGGACGGGCTCGCCGCGATCGCCTCCGCGGTCCGTGAGCGAGCCGAGCCGGACGCCTGAATGGCCTTCTGGCGGAAGATCCTCCAGCGCGACACGGACCAGGCCCTCGCCGCCTGCACCGCTCTCGACATCGGGACAGAGTTCGCCAAGGCCCTCGTGTTCGAGATCGGCGCCGACGGTCACGGCACCGTCCGCGGGGTCGGACGCAAGCGGCAGGGCCTCAGCCATATGCAGTCCGGCACCGTCGCCGACATCGCGGCGGTCGTCGACAACTGCGCGGTGGCCCTCCAGGAAGCCGAGGAGATGGCCGGCTTCCGGCCGAGCCAGGTCGTGGTCGGGATCGCCGGCGAGCTCGTCAAGGGCTTCACGACGACCCACAGCCAGGAACGCAAGAAGCCGGACCAGCCGATCAGCGAGAGCGAGCTCCAGAAGCTGATCGACATCGTCCAACGCGAGGCGCTGCGCGAGGCCGAGCGCTCGATCACCTGGGAAACCGGCCTGCCGAACGTCGACGTGAGACTCGTCCACGCCGCCGTCGTCGGGGCTTCGATCGATGGCTACGCGCTCACGAACCCCGTCGGCTTCCAGGGCCGCCACGTCAAGATCGGCATCTTCAACGCGTTCGCCCCGCTGGTCCACCTCGGCGCCCTGCAGAGTGTCGCAAGCCAGCTGGACCTCGAGTTGCTCGAGGTCGTAGCCGAGCCGTACGCGGTCGCCCGCGTCCTCGGCTCCGACGCGGTCCGGCAGGCCGGGGCGCTGTTCGTCGACGTCGGTGGCGGCACGACTGACGTCGCGCTCGTCCGGTCCGGTGGCATCGAGGGGACCCGGATGTTCGCCCTCGGCGGACGGGCGTTCACGAAGTCGCTCGCCGATCGTCTGGACCTGCCATTTCCGAGAGCGGAGTCGGCCAAGGTCGACTACGCCCGCGGCCTTCCCGTCGAGCGCCGCGACGAGATCGCCGAGATCGTCGCCGACGACGTCGAGGTCTGGGCGGCCGGCGTGGAGCTCGTGATGGAGGAGCTCGGCGGTGGTGACCTGCTGCCCAGCCGGATCTATGTCTGCGGCGGCGGCTCGCGGTTGCCGGAGATCAGCGACGCGCTCACCGCCGAGCGGTTCTGGAAGCGCCTGTCGTTCGCGCGCCCTCCGGAGGTCATCATCATGGCGCCCTCCCTGGTCGAGACGATCTCCGACGCGACGAACCTGCTCGTCGACCAGCAGGACGTCACGCCGCTCGGCCTGGCCTACCAGGCGATCGAGCTCCAGACGACCGAGGATCCTCTGGATGCGGCGCTCCGACGGGTCCTTCGGGCGATGAAGGTGTGACCTTGCCCGTCCAGCCCTGCCCCATGTCTCGCTCGCCGATGCGGCCGATCGCGGCGTTCGATGCTCCGTGCACTCCCGTCCTCGGGCGGATGGCTCGCGGGAGCGTCGCCTCCGACCTCGGAGGGTTGCTCGCCTGCTCGCATCGGCCTTGCGCTCGACCCGCCTCGGCGGCGGGCTACGGCGCACGGTCGGCGGGCAAGGTCTAGGCTGCGACTCGATGGCGACAGGCACCGTCTACCTCGACGTCGACGACGAGATCACCTCCGCCGCCGCCCGGATTCGGGGATCCGAGGCGACGAAGGTGGCGCTCGTCATGCCGTACGGCTCGCGGATCGCGACGTCCCGCATGAACTTTCGGCTCCTGTCACGCGAGGCCGTCGTCAACAACCGACGCCTGTCGATCGTCGCTGCGGACGCGGCGACACGGGCGCTCGCAGCTTCGGCCGGCCTGCCGGTCTTCGCGACGGTCGCCGAGTGGGAGGCGGCGGTTGAGCCAGTCTCGCCGCAGGATTCGGCCACCGAGGCCGAGACGATCGTGGAACCCGCCGTGCCGCCGCCGGTCGATCCAGGATCTACGCCATCCACGGCAGGCTCGGGATCGCGACACAAGGCGGCCGCTCCGCCACTTGCCGAAGCACCGACCCTCGGCCTGCCGATCGCGGGCGGCGCCGGGGCTGCCGCGTCTGGCGCCGCCACGCCGACAGCCGCCACGCCGACAGCCGCCACGCCGACAGCCGCCGTTGCGACCCTGAAGCCGGCTCAGCGGACCAGTCGCGTCCCGGTCGTCAAGAGCAGATCGATGCCGCGGGTCGGCGGCCTGGCCATCGTCATCGCCGCCGTCCTCGTGCTCGCTGTTGTCGTCGCGGGCGTCGGTGCCTATGTCTTCCTGCCATCGGTTGAGATCGTCGTCACGCCGCGCGAGGAGCCGATGTCGATCGCCCTCGTCGTCCGCGCCGACCCCGACGTCACGGCGCCGGACGCGACCGCGAACGTCGTCCCGGCCGTCCTCATCGATGTCCCGGTCGAGGTGGCCGACACCTTCAAGGCCACCGACCAGCGCGTCGTCGAGGAAGCGGCCGCCGGCCAGGTCGAGTTCCGGAGCTTGAACACGGCCTCCGAGAACACGATCGCCAAGGGCAGCCTCGTCTCGACCGAGGGCGGCATCAAGTTCAAGACGACGACGTCCGTGACGCTGCCGCGGGCGCAGATCATCCCGCCATTGGAGATCCGTCCGTCGTCGAGGACGGTCGGGATCGTCGCGGTCAAGCCGGGGATCGGCGGCAATGTGCCCGCGAACGCGATCATGGTCATCCCGCCCAGCGAGGACCCGACCCTCACGAAGGTTCGCAACCTTGCCCCGACCAGCGGCGGGACCCACGAGGAGTTTTCGCGGATCGCCAAGAAGGACGTCGACGCCGCCGTCGCGTCACTGACCACGAAGCTCACTGGTGCGTTCTCGGTCGCGATCCAATCGGGTGCCGGAGCTCCGGCGAACGTGACGGTCTTCGATCAGACCGCCGTCCTCGGCGAGGCGACCCCAACGGTGGACCCCGCCAAGCTCGTCGGTAAGGAGCAGGAGTCGTTCGACCTTGGCATGTCGGCGACCGGGACCGTAACTGCCGTCGATGCTTCGCCTGTCACCAAGATCGCCGAGACGCGCCTCCTGGCGAACGTCGGTGCCGACCACCGCCTCGTCGCGGGATCTATCAAGATCGAGCCCGGCGATCCGACCGTCTCCAACGGAGAGGTGACGTTCCCGGTCACGGCCAAGGCGGCGCGCGTCCGGATCCTCGATCGGGCAGAGCTCCTCGCTCTCGTCAAGGGCCAGTCAATCGAGCAGGCGCGCTCCCTCCTCGCCGAATTCGGCGACGCCAAGGTCACGCCCTGGCCCGACTGGGTCTCGACCATCCCGAGCATCGACTCGAGAGTAACGATGGAAATCGTCGGCCAGACCGACCAGGCGGGGAGCGGCTCACCCGCACCGTCGGCCTCGGCGAAGAGCACAGCATCGGCCCGGCCGTCGTCGAGCGTCAGCGCCCCGCTAACGAGCGGGTCCGCGGGCTCGGCCTCGCCGACCGCCAGTACGGCGCCGTGAGCAGGATTCTGGGGGCGGACCTCGGCGAACGACGGATCGGGTTGGCGGTGGCGGATCGCGATGGCGGGCGGGCCTTCCCGCTCGTGACTCTCCAGCGTTCGACGCCCGCTCAGGAGGCTGCCACCATCGCGCGGATCGCTACGGAGCAGGGTGCCGATGAGCTCGTCGTCGGGCTGCCGCTGCACGCCTCCGGTGCCTCCGGGACCCAGGCCGAGATCACCCGCGCATGGATTGCCGCACTCGATCCGCTCCTAGGCCTCACAATCACCGTGCGGGACGAGCGGCTCACGAGCCATCTCGCGGAGCAGCGCCTCGGCCCGATGAAGCGGGGCCGCTCCGGTGGCCCGCCGACCCGAACCCAGCGTGACGCCTACCGAGGACGGGTTGACCGCGAAGCGGCCGCGATCATCCTCCAGGACGAGCTCGATGCCCGCGCGGCGAACGAGGCGAACGGGGCATCGCGGAGCGACGACGGTATGGAGACGACACGATGACCATCCGCTCCGGCGGACGACCTCGCGACGCACGACAAGCCCATCCGATCGCCGAACGTGTCGAAGAGCCGTGGGAGTCGGACTACCGGCGACCGGGCAATGGCTCCGGCTCGAACGGAAACGGGTACGGGCGTCGGGGGCGGGGCGGAGGCGGCCACGGCATCGGTGGTGCCCTCCGGTTCCTGCTGTTCGCCGTTGTCCTCGCGGCGATCGTTGCGGCGGTACTACTCACGATCCTGCGGCCGCTCGTCCGAGGCGCCGTGATCGACTGGGCGTCCGATTCGCCGGGCGCCCTCGGGGTGCCGTTCGTCGCCGATCTCATCCGCGAGGATCTGGGCGACAAGCTGACGAAGCCCGCCTCGAACGACCCGAGCCAGGTCAGATTCGTCATCGGGTCCGGTGAGAGCGCGACATCGATCGCGCAGCGGCTCGAGGAGGAGGGGTTTCTCCAGGACCGACGGGCCTTCGTCTTTGTCGCCGTCGAGCGAGACCTCACGGCCCGCCTCAAGACCGGTGAGTTCATCCTTCGCCGCTCAATGACGCCCGCTGAGCTCGTCACTGCTCTCCTCGACCCGCCGACCGTGGCCCAGGTCGACATCGACTTGCGGACCGGCCTCCGGCTCGAGCAGGTGACCGCCAAGCTCGAGACAATCGATGGGCTGACGATGGAAGTCGGCGAGTTCTACGAGCTCGCGAAGCACCCGACCGAGAAGCTGCTCGCCGACTATGCCTGGCTTGACCTGCCGGAGGGCGCCTCACTCGAGGGCTATCTCTGGCCGGCCAGGTATCGCGTCCTGCCGGACACGACCGGCGAGGAGCTCGTCCGGCTCATGCTCGATCGGTTCCATACGGCGATCGAGGGGCGGATGGCCGTCCCGGCCGCTCGCGGCATGACGTTTCATGAGGTCCTGACGCTCGCGTCGCTGGTCGAACGGGAGGCCGTCCTCGACGAGGAGCGACCGCTCATCGCCGGGGTCTTCCAGAACCGCCTGGACCCGAAGCTCTTCCCGAACGGACACCTAGGCTCGGACGTCACGATCTTCTACGTGAACGACACGATCCAGCTGGAGAAGATGCCGCTTCCCGATTGGACGACGTACCTGTTCTGGGCGCCGATCAAGGACCAGTTGCCGGCCGAGTTGCCCGATCACCTCGCCGACTACAACACGTACACCCAGACCGGGCTCATGCCAGGCCCGATCTGTACACCGACGCTCGCCTCGATCGACGCGGCCCTCGACCCCGACACGAAGGATCACTACCTGTACTTCCTCGCCAAGAAGGACGGGACGCACGAGACCGCATTCGCCAAGACAAAGGCGGAACACGACGCGAACGTCGCCAAGTACGGGGGCTGACCGAGCGTGACCGCACCCGTCCCCGCGGACTTCGCCGCAGCGCCGACCGCCGCCGATCTGACCCGCTGGGCTGACGCGGACCGATCGGCCCGGCCAGGGCGGCTTGCGCGGCTCCGGGCGCGATTCGACGAGCACGGGGTCGACGCCTACTTCGGGGTCCGCCGCGAGAACAGCCGCTACCTTACCGGCTTCGTGCTCGGCGAAGGCGAGGAGAAGGTCGCTGGCCACTCCGGCCAGTTCTTCATCGGCGGCAACGAGGTCGTCGTGCTGGCCGATTCGCGCTATACGATCCAGGCTCGACTCGAGGCCCCCGAAGCGCGGATCGAGGACGTCGGCTACGACCTGCCGGGAGCCTGGTCCCGGCTTGCCGAGTCGATCGGAGCGAGGCGGATCGGAGTCGAGGCCGGCTTCGTGCCATATGCGCTCTGGCGGCGGCTCGAGGCGGCGGCGCCCGGCGTCGAACTGGTGCCGGTTGACGGTTGGGTCGAAGCAGACCGGGCGACGAAGGAAGCGGCGGAGCTTGAGCGGGTGGCGGCGGCGTGCGCCGTTGCCGATCGGGCGCTGGCGACGCTCTTGCCGGAGATCCGAGCCGGAATGAGCGAGCGTGAGCTGGCGCTGCGGCTCGAGTGGCTGCTGAGGACGGGCGGCGCCGAGGCGGTCGCCTTCGATCCGACCTGCCTCGCCGGGCCGCGGGCGGCGCTGCCGCACGGCTCTCCGGAGGAGCTGCCGGTCCTCGAGGCAGCTGTGCTCCTGTTGGACTTCGGGGCGCAGGTCGCGGGGTATCGAAGCGACATGACTCGGACGCTCTTCGTCGGCGAGCCGTCGGTACGAGACCTGGCGGTCTACGAGCTCGTACGCGCGGCACAGAGCGCGGCGTTGGTCCATCTCGAGGCCGCCGTGGGAGCGGAGGACGAGCTGCCGTCCGGTCGGGACCTCGATGCGATCGCCCGAGGCGTGATTGATGCCGACGGCAGGTGGCCCGCGTACGGCCACGGTCTCGGGCACGGGATCGGCCTCGCGACGCACGAAGGGCCGTCGCTCGGACGTTCGGCCACCGACGCCGAGCTTCCGTCGCCAACGGTGTTTTCCGTCGAGCCGGGCATCTACCTGGAAGGCGAGATGGGCGTCCGGATCGAGGACCTCATTCTGTTCGACGCCGGAGCGGGCCGGGTCGAGCGGCTGACGCGGTTCCCGTCCGACATCCTGGTTGTCGGCTAACCGGCAACCTCAGCGATGCGCACGTAATCGCTCACCGAGGTCCGAGGCGGAGCCCCGCGACGCCATCGGCCCGAGGTTTACAATTTGGCGACCGAATCGACCTTCCTGCGGGCGCGGCACGTCCGTCGATCCAGGAGCCCAACACCACATGATCAGCACCGGAGACCTGCGCAAGGGCATCGCCATCGAGCTCGACGGCGAACTCTGGCAGATCCTCGACTACCACCACATCAAGATGGGCCGCGGCTCCGCCCAAGTGCGGATCACGCTGCGCAACATCAAGCGCGGCCAGACGGTCGAGCGCTCGTTCCAGGCCGGCACGAAGTGGCCCCGGGCGTCGATGGAGAAGCGCCCCGTCCAGTTCCTCTATCGCGACGGCGACGACTATCACTTCATGGACAACGACACGTATGACCAGTTCACGCTGACATCGGCCCAGCTCGGGGATGCCGCCCGATTCATGAAGGACGGGATGACGCTCGACCGGACGAGCTACCAGGGCGAGACGATCGGCGTCGAACTACCGGTCACAGTCGACCTCGTCGTTGCCGACACGGAGCCGGGCTTCGCGGGCGACACCCAGACCGGCGCGCGCAAGCCCGCCACGACCGAGACCGGCCTCGTCGTCCAGGTCCCGATCTTCGTCGAGACCGGCGACACGATCCGCGTCGACACCCGCACCGGGGACTACCAGACGCGAGTCTGAGCGTCGCCTCTGGCTGGTCCCCGCAGCCCCCGTTTCGCCAGCAGGAACAAGTAGCGGACGGGAGAGGTCGCGGACCTCGATTCGGGCTCCTCCTTCTCCCATTGTTTCGCCAGCAGCAAAGAGAAGCGAACGAGACGGCTCGCGCGGAGCGATTCACGTGGCTCCTTCGCTCGTTGTTTCGCTCGGAGAAACAGGGGGTCGTGGGGGCGGCGCGTGTCGCCGTGACCGCTGAACGCCCGGCGTTCCTATGGGCGAACGTGCCAAACGCGTTGCATCCGTTTCGGGCGCTTCCGCCGCCGATTGGAACGCTGGGCGGTCCAGATAGCGGGGGACTGCCCGGATTCTTGCTGTTTCGCGCCGCCAATCGTTCGTTGGCACGCCCAGCGTTCAACCGGTCGATGACGCGGCCCTCTACGGCGCCGGCGCGGCCCACGGCGCAACCGGCGATGATGTCCCCGTGACCAGCCCCGGCCGACCCGACGGATTGCTCCCCGGATGGGACGCCACCGCAGCCGACGACGTCCGGGACCGCGCCGGACGAGCGCCGGCTGTCGCCCGCACGCAACCCGGGACGTTCGGCCTTCGAATCCTCGGTGTCAGCGAGGTCACCCGAGCCGTCCGCGAGGCGATCAAGGCGCACGAAGGGCTTCGTGACGTCTGGGTCGAGGGTGAGGTCGGGCGGGTGACCGTTAGTTCGGCCGGTCACGCCTACTTCACCCTCAAGGACGAGCGGAACGCGCTCCAATGCGTCTGGTTCCGCGACGAGCGTGTTCGATCGGCCTTTCAGCCGCAGGCGGGTCTCAGGATCGTCGCCCACGGCCGCGTCGACCTGTTCGAGCCGCAGGGTGCGCTCCAGCTCTACGTCGAGTCGATCCAGCCGGCCGGCTTCGGCGACCTCACCCTCCGGTTCGAGGCGCTCAAGGCGCGATTGACGCAGGAGGGCCTGTTCGACACGGCCCGCAAGCGACCCCTCCCGCCTCGCCCGACCACGATCGCGGTCATCACGAGCCCGACCGGCGTCGTCTGGCGGGACATCGGCCATGTCCTCGCCCGGCGCTGGCCGCTGACCCAGGTCGTGCTCGTCGCCTGTCAGGTCCAGGGCGATGAGGCGCCGGCCAGCATCGTGTCAGCATTCCGCCGGCTCGAGCGGTGGATCGAACAGAGCAGGCGCGAAGACCGGCCGGACGACGCCCCCCAGGTGACGATCCTGGCCCGCGGTGGCGGCAGCATCGAGGACCTCTGGTCGTTCAACGACGAGCGAGTCGTCCGGGCCGTCGTAGGCCACAGCGTGCCGGTCGTCTGCGGCGTCGGCCACGAGGTCGACGTCACGCTCGCCGACTTCGCCGCCGACGTCCGGGCACCGACGCCCTCGGCGGCCGCCGAGCTCGTTGTGCCGGATCGAAGCGAGTGGGAGAAGGCCTTCCGGCGGGCCAGCGAGCGCATCGGATTGGCGACGGGCGCGTACCTTGCGGCCCTGCGACGCGACCTCGACGCCGAGCGGCGTGCGCTCGATCGGCTTGACCCGCTCGCTCAGCTCGCCGCATCGCGCGAGCGCGTCGGCCTGCTGCTGGATCGAGGAGTTCGAGCCGTCGACGTCAGCCTCGGTCGGCGCCGGGTCGAGCTCGATACCGCTTCAGCCGCGCTGCCACAGCTCGCCACCGCGCGTCTCCGCCGGGCTCGTTCAGATCTGGACGCTGCCGGAGCCGCCCTCGCGGTGCTCGATCCCCAGCGGACGCTCGAGCGCGGCTACGCGATCGTCCGGCGAGCCACGGACGGAGCGATCGTTCGGGCTCCGGAAGAAGCGCCGCCCGCGACACCGCTGAAGCTTCGGGTGGCGGCAGGCGAGATCGCGGCGACAGTTGACCCGCCGGGGTAATGGAGGTCATCGCGCTCGTCGGGCTGGTAGCGGTCGTCGTGATCGTATTCGTCATCGGAATCCGGCTTGGTATGCTCGTTGCACCCCGCCTCGACCGCATGACCGAGCACGACGAAGAGGAGCCACGTGACGACGGAACGGGCTGACGCCGTCAATGCCGAGATCGCCGCACTGCCGTTCGACGCCGCCTTCGCCGAACTCCGCCAGGCGATCGAGGAGCTCGAGGCCGGCGGGCTCGCGCTCGAGGACACGATCGCTCGGACTGAACGGGCGGTCGCCCTCCAGCGCCACTGCGAACGGCTCCTCAACGACGCGGAGCTCCGAGTGAAGCAACTGCTTACGCGGCCAGGTGGCGGTCTCGAGGCGCGAGATCTGCCGACCGCGGAGGACGCAGCGCCGGACTGACGATCCGGACGAACGGGCCAGGACTTTCCGCCAAGGGGCATCGATCCGGATCGGTGTCAAGATGTGGTGCGCACGTCGCAAAACATGCGACTTGGAGCGAACAGGTTTAGAATCGCCATTCCATCGGCCGCGGCCAGTTCGGGCATCACGCCACGTACGAGCCGCCCGTCACGTTCGCCAGCAGCGTAGCCACATCCCCAGGAGCCAGCCCGCGTGCCCATCCTCCCGACACTTCACGACCCGGCCGACCTTCGGGGCCTGACCCAATCCCAGCTCGAGCAGCTGGCCGAGGAGATCCGCGAGACGATCATCTCGACCGTCGCGACGACGGGCGGCCACCTCGGCAGCTCGCTCGGGGTCGTCGAGTTGACGATCGCGCTCCATCGCCTTCTTGAATCGCCCCGCGACCGGATCGTGTGGGACACGGGCCACCAGGCCTACCCACACAAGCTCCTGACAGGCCGCTTCGAGCGATTCGGGACGTTGCGCTCGATCGGCGGGGTCGGTGGCTTTCCGCGACGCTCGGAGTCGGAGCACGACGTGTTCGATGGCGGACACGCCGGGACCGGGCTGTCGATCGGGCAGGGCCTGGCGACGGCCCGCGACCTACGCCACGGCCTCGAGCGGATCGCCGTGGTCGTCGGCGACGCGGCGATCACGAGCGGCCTGAGCCTCGAGGCGCTCAACGACATCGGCCAGCGAAAGACCCAGCTGCTGATCGTGCTCAACGACAACGAGATGTCGATCAGTCCCACCGTCGGCGGCCTGTCGAAGTACCTCAGCCAGATCAAGCTGTCCGGGACCTGGCAGTCGAGCAAGACCGCGTACGACGATCTCGTCGGCCGGATTCCGGTGATCGGCCCGACCGTCCGCGAGCTCAGCCAGCGCCTCCGCCATTCGGTCGTCAACTTTGCCCAGGCCGGCCGTCTGTTCGAGGACCTCGGCATCACATACATCGGCCTGATCCCGGGTCATGACCTTCGCGTGCTCCTGTCGACGTTCAGCCAGGCGCTGGAGCTCAAGGGCCCTGTCATCGTCCATGTCCGGACCCAGAAGGGCCGCGGTTTCACGCCGGCCGAGACCGATCAGGTCGGATTCCACGGTGCCGCCCTCCCGCCGATGGCCTTGCCCGGGGCGAGCAACGGGAACGGCGCGTCGGCCCCGGAAGCGGCGCCGGTGGAGGTTTCCAGCTCGGCGATGCCGACCGAATCGATGGCCGACGACGCCGCTCCCCCGACGGCCGTCCCCGTCGCGACCAAGCACCCGAACTACACCGCGGTCTTCGCCGCCGAGCTGATCGAGCTCGCCAAGCATGATCGGCGGATCGTCGGGATCACCGCCGGCATGCCGACCGGAACGGGGATGTCGAAGTTCCAGTCGGCGTTCCCCAAGCGGTTCGTCGACGTCGGCATCGCCGAGCAGCACTCCATGGCCCTCGCGACCGGGCTCGCGATGGGCGGCATGCGGCCGGTCGTCGCCCTCTATTCGACGTTCCTCCAGCGGGCCTTCGACCAGACGGTCCACGACGTCTGCCAGAACGACCAGCCCGTCCTCTTGGCGGTCGATCGCGCCGGGCTCGTCGGCGAGGACGGGACGAGCCACCAGGGGATGTTCACGATCCCGGCCCAGCGCCAGCTGCCGAACCTGATCATCGCCTCGCCGAAGGACGAGCAGGAGCTCCGCTCGCTTCTCCGGACGGCCCTAGCCCAGGATCACCCGTTCGCCCTCCACTATCCGCGTGACCCGGGATTCGGGCTGCCGCCGATCGAGCCGACCGTCCTGCCGATCGGAAGAGGCGAAGTCCTTCGCGAGGGGAGCGACCTGCTGTTCATCGGCTTCGGGCCGATCGTCGCCCGGGCCATGGAGGCGGCCGATCTCCTCGCGGTCGACGGCTGGTCGATCGGCATCATCAACGCCCGGTTCGCGAAGCCGCTCGATCGCGAGCTCATCCTCGACCAGGCGCGCGGCAAGAAGCTTGTCGTCACCTTCGAGGAGAGCGTCGAGACAGGTGGCTTCGGCTCCGGTGTTCTCGAGGCGCTCGAGGATGCCCGCTTGACGGACCCCTCGTTGCGCGATGTGCCGCTCAGCATCATCGGCATTCCGGGCGACCGATTCATCGACCACGGCTCTGTTGGCGATCTGCGCATCCTGCTGCGGCTCGACGCCGTCGGGCTCGCCGCGCAGGTCGCCGAGACCCTCACCAAGCTGGGCGTTCCGGGCCTTGTCGCCGTCGTCGAGAGCACCTCCGAGAGCGCTGCGACCGGATAGCGTCGCGAGCGCAGTCGGCCGAACCACGCTGGCATTGGTGAGCCGCGGTGAAGCTGCCTGTGCCACGATAGTCGGGTGAGCCCGACCTCCACGTCGCCGCACAAGCCGGCCCGCCGCCGTCTCGACCAGTTGCTCGTCGAACGCGGCCTCGCCGATAGCCGGGCCAAGGCGCAGGCGCTGCTCCTCGCCGGGCGGGTCAGGGTGGGGGAGGGGGACGCGGCCCGCCTGGATCGGAAGGCAGGCGACCTCGTCGAGGCCGGTACGCCCCTGGCGTTGACGGAGCGGGATCCGTATGTCAGTCGCGGCGGCCACAAGCTCGCGGCGGCGCTCGACGCGTTCGAGATCAACCCGGCTGGTCGGATCTGCCTCGACGTCGGCGCATCGACCGGCGGCTTCACGGACGTCCTCCTCCAGCGCGGGGCCGTGCGCGTCTACGCGCTCGACGTCGGTCGCGGGCAGCTCGCCGAACCGCTCCGTCGCGACGCGCGGGTCGCGTCGATGGAGCGGACGAATGCACGGATTCTGAGCGCGGACACCCTGCCGGAACCGGTGGATCTCGCCGTCATCGACGTGTCGTTCATCTCGCTTGGGCTCGTCCTCGGGCCGGTGGCCGCAACGCTCCAACCCGGCCCGAACGCCCCGATCGTCGCCCTCGTCAAGCCGCAATTCGAGGCCGGCCGGGGCCGGACGGACCACGGCGTCGTCCGCGATCCTGCGGTCCATCTCGAGGTGCTCGAGCGGGTGGTCGCCACGGCCGGGGAGATCGGGCTCGGTGCCCGGGACGTGATCGCGTCGCCGATCCTCGGACCGGAGGGCAATCGCGAGTTCCTGGTCCACTTCCAGCGTGGTCCGGCCTGCGCCGAGATCGGCGATCGGATCCGCGAGGCAATCGGGCCGTGAGCGTCAGCAGGATCGGCTTCGCCTACAACCCGACCAGCGACGCCGCGGTCGAGCTCAGAGAGCGGGCCGCCGGCTGGTGCCGGATGCGCGGGATCGAGCACTGGGCGGCGCAGGCCCAGGATTACGAGGCGCTCTGCGCCGAGCTGCCAACGACCGACATCCTCGTCGTCCTCGGCGGCGATGGGACGTTTCTCCGCGCCGCGCGAGCAGTCATCGATGTCGATGTCCCGTTGCTCGGGATCAACCTCGGCAAGGTCGGGTTCCTCTCGAAGGCCGAGGCCAACGAGCTCGAGGCGGTTCTCGGCAAGCTCGTCGCCGGCGAATACAGGATCGACGAGCGAATGGCGCTCGAAGCCCGGATCCTGCCGGCTGGCCGCGAGGGGTCTGGGACGCCCCATCACGCCCTCAACGACATCGTGATCGCCCGCGGCGCGCTCGCGCGCGTCTGCCGCATCGACGTCGAGATCGGTCCGTCGCACCTGGCCACGTTCATCGCCGACGGTCTCGTGGTATCGAGCCCGACCGGTTCCACGGGCTACTCATTCAGCGCTGGCGGCCCGGTCGTCGACCCGCTCAGCCGGAACCTGATCGTTACCCCGATCGCCGGCTATCTGTCGGCGATCCGCTCGGTCGTCGTCGGGCCGGAGCAGATCGTTCGAGCCCGCGTTGTCGATGCACACGAGGCGCTCGTCAGCATTGACGGCCGAGAGGACATCCCGATCGCTGTGGGCGACGTCGTGGAGGTACGAGCGCTCGAACGCCCGATCCGGCTCGTCGAACCGAAGGGCGCCGAGCCGTTCTGGGACCTGTTCCGCCACAAGGTCGAACTGCTGCCATCGTGAGCGCCGGCCGACTCCTCGAGATCTCCGTCGCCGACCTGGCGCTCATCGAGCGGCTGCGGCTCGAGCTGGCCCCGGGCCTCAATGTCTTCACCGGCGAGACCGGCGCCGGCAAGAGCCTGCTGATCGACGCCCTCGGCCTGGCAACCGGCGCCCGGGCCGACACCACGCTCGTTCGCCATGGCGCCGATGTCGCCCGCGTGACGGCACTTTTCGACCGCATCCCGGAGCCGCTCATCGCCGTTCGAGAAGTCGCGGTCAGCGGTCGCTCGACGGCCCGACTCGACGATGAACCAGTGACCGCGGCCCGTCTTGCCGATGTCGCCGGGGAGCTCGTCGAGATCCACGGCCAGCACGACCAGCAGCGCCTGCTCGACGAGCGCTGGCAGCGCGACCTGCTGGACGCGTTCGGGGGTCACGCGGAGCTGCGCGACACCATGGCCGACGCTGTCGATCGCTGGCGAGCGAATCGCGCCGCCCTCGCCGAGCTCGAGCTGGAGCCGCGCGAGATCTCGCGCCGGCTCGAGATGAGCGAGCACGATGCGGCGGAGATCGCGGCCGCCCGCCTGCGGCCCGGCGAGGCCGCCGAGATCCGCGGCCGGCTCGAGGCCGCGCAGCATGGCGAGGCAATCGCGCGCGGGGCGGCGACGCTCGTCGATGCCCTCGCGGCGGAGGAGGGCGGCGCCCGCGAGGCGGTCGCCGTCGCGCTGCGCGAGGCTCGGGCGCTTGCCCGGATCGACCCTCGCTTCGAACCGCTTAGCGAGCGGGTCGCCGGCCTCGAGGCCGAGGTCGCGGATGTGGCGTCCGCGGCCCGTGAGCTGTCCGAGACAGTCGACCACGACCCGTCCGAGCTGGCCAGGCTCGAAGAGCGCCTGTCGACGATCTACTCGCTCGAGCGCCGCTACGGCGACGACGAGGCCGCAATCCTCGCCCACGGCGAGGCGGCCGCGGCGGAGGCCGATCGGCTTCGCGGGCTCGATGCGGAACGGACCACCCGCCAGGCGGAGGAAGCCCGGCTCCTGGTCGAGGTCGCGGCGGCTGGCGACGCCCTGTCCGCGGCTCGGGCGGCCGCCGCTCGAGGCTTGACGGCCGAGGTCGGTGCGGTCCTCGAGGAGCTCGGGTTCGCCGCTGGCGTATTCGAGGTCGTCCTCGGGCGGCGACCGGCGGATCGCGACGAGCCCGCGGTCGAGGTCGGCGGCGATGCCGTCGCATTTGATGTTTCGGGAATCGACGAAGTCGTCTACCGCCTCGCTCCGAATCCCGGCGAACCGCCACGTGCGCTTGCCAAAATCGCGTCGGGCGGTGAGATGAGCCGGGTCGCCCTAGCGATCAAGCAGGTCCTCGCAGCGGCCGACGAGACACCAACCCTCGTGTTCGACGAGGTCGACACGGGGATCGGCGGCCGCAGCGCCGATCCGATCGGGCGGAGCCTCTGGACGCTCGCCCGCCGCCATCAGGTCCTCTGCGTGACCCACCTGCCCCAGATCGCGGCCCATGCCGACGCCCATTTCCAGATCACGAAGCGCGAGCGTGACGGGCGAACCGTCACGGAGGTCACCTCGCTTGATCACGAGGGGCGGATCGCGGAGCTTGCCCAGATGCTCGCCGGGACCGGTGGCGGCTCGACGGCCCTCGCTTCGGCCCGCGAGTTGCTCGACCGGGCCGAGGCCTGGCGGTCGGCGTCCGCGGCGTCGGGCTGACGCCCGCCGTGCCCGCCCCGAGGACCCTCGACCGGGCGATCGATGAGTTCCTGACCTACCTCCGCGTCGAGCGCGGCCTCTCCCCGGCGACGATCCGGGCCTACCGCGGCGACCTCGGCGACTTCGCGGCAGCCCGAGGCAGCGCCAGTGAGTGGGATCGGACGCCGGACGCCGCGCTCCGCTACCTCGCCGCGAGGACCCGCCGCGGCCGCCGGCATGACCCCGGCCTGGCGCCGACGAGCCTCCGTCGCAGGGCGGCGAGCATCCGCGGCTTTTACCGCTTCGCCTTCGGGGAGGGGCTGATCGGCGTCGACGTCGCCCAGCACATCGACCTGCCGCGCCAGCCCCGCCTTCTGCCGGAGACGTTGACCGTCGACGAGGTGGAGCGGCTCCTCGAGGCGGCGCCGGATCTTCGCGGGCGGGCGCTGCTCGAGCTGCTCTACGCCGCGGGCCTCCGGATCAGCGAGGCGCTCGGGCTCGACGTCGAGGAACTGTCTCTCGACGGCGGGTTCGTGCGGGTCATCGGCAAAGGCGATCACGAGCGGCTCGTCCCGGTCGGCGACATCGCGCTCGACTGGCTGAACCGCTGGCTGGCGGAAGGGCGGCCCACGCTCGTCGCGATCGGCCACGTGTCGCCCGACCGTGGCGGTCCGCTGTTCATCGGCGATCGTGGTCGCCGGCTCGCGCGGCAACAGGCGTTCGAGGTCGTCAAGGCCGCCGCGAAAGTCGCCGGGCTGAACGATCGGGTGAGCCCGCACACGCTCCGTCACTCGTTTGCCACGCATCTGCTGGAGGGTGGCGCAGACCTGAGGATCGTTCAGGAGTTGCTCGGACATGCGAGTATCAGCACGACCCAGCTCTACACGCACCTGACGGGTGAACGGGTCCGAGAGGTCTACGCTCGCGCTCATCCGCGAGCCTGATAGGGAGGCACGCGCCCGATGGCCTACATCGACAACATGCTCGCATCGGGTGAGCGACCACTCCGGCGTGACCATCAGCACTGGTTCGTTCTCGTCGCCGACTCCCGTTACGGAATCCTCGCGATCGTCCTGGCCATCGCCCTTCTCGTGCTGCGGAGCGCCGCCAACATCACGGGCGGCCTGGACAGCATCATCGGCTGGATCGTCCTTGCCCTCGTCGTCGGCGGGCTGCTGTACATCGGCTGGCAGATCCTCCGCTGGCGTGCCGAGGAGTACGTCGTCACGACCCGGCGGGTCCTCCAGCTCGAGGGCGTGGTCAACAAGCGCGTCCTCGACAGCTCGCTCGAGAAGATCAACGACGCGGTGCTCACCCAGTCGATCTTCGGGCGAATGTTCGGCTTTGGCGACCTGGACATCCTGACAGCGGCCGAAACCGGGATCTCGCGACTCCGGATGCTCAAGGATGCCGACGATTTCAAGCGGGCGATGCTCGAATCGAAGCACGAGCTCGAGCTCGAGCTATCGGGTGCCAAGCCGCTTCCATCGCCCCCGCTTCGCGTGGCGTCAGAGCCATCAGGCGGCGCGCCGGCCCCCGTCGCTGCGTCCCCGGAGCCCTCGTCGCGGACCGAGATGACATCGGACGAACTCACACGCACGCTCGCGAGCCTGGCGGACCTCCGCGATCGCGGGGCGATCAGCCCCGAGGAGTACGAGGCGAAGAAGGCCGACCTGCTCCGGCGCCTCTGACACCCGCGCGCGACCCGCGGGCCAGTCGCCACGCGCACCCCGGGTAGGATTGGCGCGTCCCGTCATCGTTTTTGAGGCATTCGTGATCGATCCAAGCGAGATCCCCAGCAGGATCATCCTCATTGCAATCTTCCTGCTCGTGGCGTTCCCGGTCCACGAGTTTTCCCACGCCTACATTGCCTACCGGTTGGGCGATGGGACCGCCAAGATGTTCGGCCGGCTGACGCTCAATCCCATCGTCCACTTCGATCCGTTCGGCGGGCTCTTCCTCGTGATCACGGCGTTCCTTGGCGGCGGCCTGCTGTTCGGCTGGGCCAAGCCGACGCCGGTCAATCCGTCGAACCTGAGGGATCGCCGAAACGGCGAGGTGCTGGTCGCGATCGCTGGACCCGCGTCGAATCTGATCATGGCCAGCATCGCCGCGGTCGTGTTCCGTCTCCTGGACACGCTGAACGTCCAGGTCCCAGCGCTCTTCTACGAACTGCTCCTCAGCTTCGTCGTCTACAACGTCGGGCTCGCGGTCTTCAACATGATCCCGGTCCCGCCGCTCGATGGATCGAACCTGCTCTTCCGCTTCCTGTCGCCGCAACAGGCCTGGCAATGGCGGCCAGTCCTGCAGCAGTACGGCTTTCTGATCCTGATCGTTGTGATCGTTCTCCTTTCGCGACCACTCGGCAGCCTGATCTTCAGTGTCGCGCGCGTACTTCTGGGGCTCTAAGGTCCGCCAGTTCCGCGCTCACCGGCGTGCGCGGGTCTCGTCCGCCGAGCGGGAGTACCTGGCGAGGTGGCTGAACCCTGAACAACTCAACCTGTTCGATTCGATGCACGTCGCCGACCGGCGGCATGGCCTCGACGTCGTTGCGACGCTCCGGGCGGAGGGGTGCCTCGACGACGAGCTCCTGCTCGCCGGGCTCCTGCATGACGTCGGCAAGGGCCAGACCGGCCTCTGGCCGCGGGTGGCGTATTCGCTCGGCCAGGAGTACGGCGCCTGGATCTGGCGCCTCGCGGAACTCCTGCCGGGCTACCGGGATGCGCTCGTGCGGCTGCGCGACCATGCCGAGACGAGTGCGCGATTGGCCACAACGGCGGGCTGCTCAACTAGGACGGTCGAGCTGATCCGGCACCAGGACGCGCCACGCGACGGCGACGCCGGCGAGCGGCTTCGGCTGGCCGACGAGGCGAACTGATGACGTTTGCGCCTGCCGTCGTGTTCGGCGAAGGGCTCCGGCCGGAATCTACGACGCGGGTGCAGGTCGCCGAATTCGAAGGCCCGCTGGCTCTCCTGCTCGCCCTGATCGAGGCCCGCCAGCTCGACGTCCTGACCGTTCCGCTCGGGGCCCTGGCGGAGGCCTATCTCGACGCGCTCGCCACGCTCGAGGCGGACCGGCTCGGCAACGTCAGCTCCTTCGTCGCGGTGGCGAGCCAGCTCATCCTCATCAAGAGCCGGGCGATGCTGCCGCGCCGGGCCGACAGTGCGCCTGGCGTGCTCCCCGAAGACGAGCCCGATCCGGAGGCCGAGCTTCGTGCGCGGCTCATCCTCTACCGGGCCCACCGCGACGCCGGCCTGCGCCTCCAGGCCGGGGCGCAGGCGCGTGTCGGGCTGTTCCGGCGAGAGCCGGCCGCCGCCCTTGCCGCCGGGCTCGCGGGCGCCCGCCCGGCCGACGCCCCGCCGCTCAGCCCTGACCTTCTCGTCCGAGCCCTCGACGGTCTGGTTCGGCTTGCCCTGCCGCCGCCCCTCCCGCCGGAGGCGATGTCGCGAACGATCACCTTGACCGAGCGGGCGGCCGTCATCCGCGAGGCGATCCGGCAAGCCGGTGCGGGGTCGATCGTGCTGCAGGAGCTCATGCGCGGCGTCCGGAACCGAGTCGTGCTGGCCGTCACGTTTCTGGCAATGCTCGAGCTCATGAAGCGGCGGGAGATCGTCGTGACTCAGGAGGTTCCGTGGGGTCCGATCGTCGCCCGCGCCACGACGCCCGAAGAGCGCGGCGTTGACGGAGCCATGACCGCCGACGAGCCCCTCGACGAATTGCTCGAATCCTTCTCGTGACGAACGGGCTGGAACCCTCGGGCGAGGGAACGCCCGCTGCCGAGGAGGCCGCGCCGCCTCCGGGTGAGCTCACCGAAGCGCAGCTCGAAGCCCTCCTCTTCGTCGCCGAACGGCC
>JBBSCI010000038.1:0-20683 GCA_038250445.1 Candidatus Limnocylindrales bacterium
ATGAGCAGTGCCGCGAGGGCGAGGACGAGCCCCCGCCGTATCGGCCGCGTCGGGAACCCGAAACGGCGAGGCCCTGGCGAAGGCCGGACGCCGAGCGCCACGATCTGCATACGTGCCCGCGCGGCGACGTCCGGTTGACCGGGTTCGGCACTCGCGGACGGGAACGCGACCGATCCTCCGAGCCCGCGGAGGGCGTCGCCGAGCTGCTCGTCCGTGGCCCGCTGAAGCTGCTGCCGCGCCTCAGCCACGGATCAGCCCTCCGTCCGCTGCCGCGAGCCGCTCGCGCAGCCTGCCGAGGGCACGCGACAGGCGCGACTTCACAGTGCCCCGTGGCAGCCCGAGGGTATCGGCTGTCTCGGCCTCGGACAGGTCGAGGAAGTAGCGCGCCGCGATGATCTCGCGGTCCTCGTCGCGAAGGCCGTCGATTGCCGAGAGCAGCGCCTGGCTTGTCTCGTCGGCGAGGACCGCCGACTCGGGCGATGGAGCCGCATCACCCGGCCGGCGATCCTCGGCGGCGCGGAGGGCGAGCCCGGCCCTTCGGCCGGCCGACCTCCGCCGGTTGCGCGCCTCGTTGGCGACGATCCGCAGGAGCCATGGCCTGAATGGCGCGTCGAGACGGAAGCGCCCGATCGCCGCGTACGCCTTGACGAACGCCTCCTGGACAGCGTCCTCCGCATCGCCATCGGGCGAGATGACGTAGGCGGTCCGGACGGCCACATCCTGGTATCGACGAACCAGTTCCTCGTAGGCCATGACCTCGCCCGATTGCGCTCGTTCGACTAGATCAACGTCTTCCAGTGGACGGCCCTCCACCTTCAACCGTAGTCGATACACCCCGTGGCGAGCTTCGGTTCCCCCGCCGGCCGATTCACATCCCAATTGCCCGCCATTGGCCCGCGCAGTCGCCCAACAGCCACTAACACCGTGGCAACTACGCGGACGGCCAGTGAGGCGCCGAGAGTCGCCACGCGCCGCGGCGCTGCTACGATCGAGGCGTGACCGACGATCGCACAACACAGCCTGGCTCCGGGACCAGGCCCGGCCGCGTCTTCCGGCGATCGCCCGATCCGAATCTGCCGGTTGCGGTCGAGGGCCACGGTTCGACGATCGTCGATGCCGCGGGACGGGAGTATCTCGACGCGTCGGGCGGGGCGATTGTCGTCAACGTCGGCCATGGGCGGCGGTCGATCGCCGAGGCGATTGGCGACCAGGTCGGGCGGCTCGCCTACGCCCACGGTTCGGCCTTCACGACGGAGCCGATCGAGGCCTACGCGCGCGAAGTCGGGCAGGTCCTGCCGATTGACGGTCCCGCGATCTACCCGGTCAGTGGCGGCTCAGAGGCGATCGAGACGGCCCTCAAGCTGACGCGGGCGTACCACCTGGCGCGCGGCCAGGAGAACCGCTGGATCGTAGTCTCGCGCTGGGGCAGCTACCACGGCAACACGCTTGGGGCGCTGGACCTGTCCGGTCGCCGTCCGCTGCGCCGCCCGTACGAGGCGTGGCTCGGACGATTCCGACATGTTTCGGCAGCCTATCCGTACCGCGCGGGCGAGCCCGACAGCAATGCCCTCGGCGACGCCGACGAACTCGCCGAGGAGCTCGACCGGGCGATCGAGGCGGCCGGGCCCGACACGGTCGCGGCATTCGTCGCCGAGCCGATCGTCGGCGCCACGCTTGGGGCGGTCGTGCCACCCGAGCGCTACTGGCCGCTTGTTGCCGAGGTCTGCCGCCGGCACGGCGTCCTGCTCGTCGCCGACGAGGTCATGACCGGTTTCGGACGGACCGGCCGCTGGTTCGGCCTCGATCATTGGGGCGTCCGGCCCGACATCCTCGTCGCCGCGAAGGGCGCGGCCGCCGGTTACTGGCCGTTCGGCTTCGTGGCCGCCTCCGCCGACGTTCACGACACGGTGATGAGCGCCGGCGGGTTCACCCATGGCTTCACCTATTCGCATGCGCCGGCCGGTGCGGCGGCAGCGCTGGAAGTCCTGCGCATCCTTCGCGACGACCACCTGGTCGAGGCGAGCGCGACGCTGGGCCAGCGACTCCGTGCCCTCCTCGACGATCGGCTGAGTGAGCATCCGTCGGTCGGTGAGATCCGCGGCCGCGGCCTGCTCGTCGGCGTGGAGCTCGTCGCCGACCGCGAGAGCCAGGAGCCATTCCCGCGCTCGATGCGGCTGACCGAGGCCGTTCTGCGGGCCGCTCGAGACCGCGGCCTCCTGTTCTACTCGGGCACCGGCAATGCCAACGGCGTGGATGGCGACACGATCCTGATCGGGCCGCCGTTTGTCGTCACCGACGCCGAGCTCGTGCGAATCGCCACGGGTCTCGCCGAGGCGATCGACGAGGCCGTTGCCGCTGTCCAGAGCTCGAGTACGGAGGTCGTCGTACCCGGGTCTCGTTCTATTGGGTGATGTGCCGGGCGGGCTTCGGACCGTAGTCTCAGTCGGTGCAACCGAGAGTGCCCGGGCGCCGCTATCTCTTCGGGGTGGTCGGCCCGACCGTGGCCGTCGCCATGTTCGTCGCGCTGCTCGTTGCCCTGCCGTCGCCCGTCGCGGGGATGGTCTCGGTCGTGGCCTTCGTGACCGGGACGCTCTTTGTCTTCCGGCTGTCGCTCCTGCTTCGCGATCGAACGAACATGCTGGCCGAGGTGCGGGCGATCCACGAGGAGAACAATCGGCTCGTCGGCGAGCTGCGAAATGAGCTTCTCGAGCGCAAGCGCGACCAGGACCAGCTCCTCAGCGACACCCGGCTGGCCGCGGTCGGCGAGCTCGCCGCAGGCGTCGCCCACGAGGTGAACAACCCGCTGACGTCGGTCCTCGGCTTCGCCGAGATCCTCTTGGAGGATCTCGACCACGAAGACCCGCGACGCGAGGACGTCCAGACGATTCGCGACTCGGCGCTGCAGGCCCGTGCGGTCGTCCGGGCGCTCCGCGATTTCGCCGGTCCCGGCCGACCCGAGATGACACCGACCGATCTACCGGAGCTCATCATCCGGATGACCGACCTGGTTCGCTTCCCGCTCACGCGGGCCGGGGTTATCATCGCCGAGTCGCATGCCGAGCTGCCGCTCATCACGCTCGACCCGCAGGCGATTCAGCAGGTGATCTTCAACGTCCTGACGAATGCCATGCAGGCGATGCCCGACGGCGGCACGCTGCGGATCGAGAGTTCGATCCGGGGATCCGCGGCGGTCGTGACGATCACCGACGATGGGGTGGGGATGGACGAAAGCGTCGCAGCCCAGGCCTTCGTGCCGTTCTTCTCCGCGCGCCGAGCCGACGGGTCATCGGGGCTCGGTCTTTCCGCCAGCCTCGGCCTCGTGGAAAGCCATCGCGGGACGATCAGGCTATCGAGCGAGCAGGGCGTCGGAACGACCGTCGAGATCAGCCTTCCGATCGCCAGCGACCGAACGCGCCGCGACGAGCCATTCAGGCTCGTGCCCGCATGAACAGGCGGGCCGCCGCGGGGCCCGCCGCTCCTCGCGTGCTGTGTGTCGACGACGAGCCGCTCATGCTCCGACTGGCCAGCCGGCTGTTCGCTCGGATGGGCCTGGTCGCGACGACCGCAGCGGATCCGATGGCCGCCCTGAAGCTGTTCGACGAAGGGCGATTCGAGTTAGTCATGACCGACATCCGGATGCCGCGTATGGACGGTCATGCGTTCCTGGCCGAGATCCGTGCCCGGGATCCGCAGGTCCCGGTCATCGTTGCCAGCGGCCACGCCTCCCTCGACAACGCGATCCGCGCCTTGCGCGAGGGTGCGTCCGGCATGTTGATCAAGCCGTTCACCGCCGAGGAGTTCACGACCGAGGTCACGAACGCCCTCGACCATGCCCGCAATCGCCATGACGCCATCCAGTACCGATTGATCACGCCGATCCTCGATGGCGTCGCCCTGGCGCTCACGGCGGCGATCGAAGCACGGGACATCGAGACCGGCGAACACTGCCGCGAGCTCGGCACCCTGGGGGCCCGGGTTGCGAGTGCCCTCGACCTCTCGGACCAGGACCAGACGACGATCCGGATCGGTGGCTTCCTCCACGACGTCGGCAAGATCGCGATCGCCGATCGAATCCTCCTCAAGCCAGGCAAGCTCACCGACGAGGAATACAGCGAGATGCAGCGCCACGCCGAGATCGGCGCGGCGGTCGTCCAGACCCATGAAGCAATGACCGATATCGCCCAGATCGTCCGCCACCACCACGAACGATTCGACGGCCAGGGCTATCCCGACCGCCTCGCCCGCGACGAGATCCCGCTCGGCGCCCGGATCATCAGCATCGCCGACGCCTATAGCGCAATGACCAACGACCGGGTCTACCGGAAAGCGGTCCCGCCGGATCAGGCATGGGATCGAGTCCGGGCGAATGCCGGTACGCAGTTCGACCCAGCTCTGGTCGAGATCTACCTCACGCTGGCCGAGGCCGACGCGGATTCGGGCGTCACGCCGGCGAAGGCGTCAGCGACCCACTGACGCCGGGCGCCGCCCGAGTGGATCAGGTCCGCCCGGACCCGCGGAAGAGCAGGACCGCACCAACGGCGACGAGCAGGATCGGCCACGCGATCGCCGCCAGGTCCGGCTTGGCGATCTGGGAGCCTCCGATGAGGACGAGAACCCCGCCGTAGAGCGCCTGCCAGCCGAACCCACCACCTCGCCACGCCCGAACGGCGGCGATGAACAGGAAGGCCAGCCCGAAGAAGAGCGTCCCCCAGCCCGGCCCGAGGTCGCGGCCCTGGAGGCCCTCGATCGTGCCGGGCAGCGCGAGCGCAGTAAGAAAGGCGCCGGCGTAGAGCGCGATCGTGCCTCGCCTCAGGACCCAGACGACGAGCGAGGCCAGGCCCGCGGCGAGGAGGGCGGTGTCGCCGATCCGGCGGTACTCGGGGAGCGCCTGCTCGATCAGCAGGATGCCGCCGAAGACGACGAGGAAGACGCCGATCCACGGCAGCCCGGGTCGGCGCTGCTCATCGGGTCCCCACTGCCACCCGTAGACCCGTGTCGTCGGGTCCTTTGGCGCCCGCCGCTCATCCATGGGCCAGAGTCTACGGCCTCGCCAAGCCCGTCGATGCCTCGCCGATCGGATGTCCGCTGACATCTGCGTCGTCCTCGGCGTGGCTGAAGCCGAGCCGATCGGCCAGCCTGCCAAGCGGGCCGGGGGCCCACCAGTTCCAGCGGCCCATGAGCCGCATCGCCGCGGGGACGAGCAGGACCCGGATGATCGTCGCGTCGATGAACACGGCGATGGCCATGCCGACGCCGATGCTCTTGATCGTGATGACCTCGGCCAGAGCAAACGCGGCGAAGACGCTGATCATCACGGCCGCGGCGCCCGTGATCATCCCGGCCGTCTTGGCAAGGCCCTCCGCCACCGCCGCAGTGTTGTCGCCGGTCCGTCGGTAGGCCTCCTGGATTCGCGAGAGCAGGAGGACCTCGTAGTCCATCGACAGGCCGAACAGCACGCAGAACATGATGATCGGGTTGCCGGCGATCGTGAAGCCGAGCGGCTGGAACGCGAGGACGTTCGACAGGTTCCCCTCCTGGAAGATCCAGACAAGGGCCCCGAACGAGGCGCTGATCGAGAGGAGCGTCATCAGGACGGCTTTCACCGGCAGAATCAGCGAGCCAAATAGCAGGAACAGGATGAGCCCGCTTGCAAGAAGCGGAATCCCGACCCCGAACGGCGCTCGCTCCGCCTGCGAGACGAGGAAGTCGTGGCCGAGCGCCGCGGTGCCTCCGACCTGGGTCCGGATGCCGGCGCCCGCGTCGAGGGCCCGAACCACGGGGATCATCGCGCTGGCTTTGGGCTGGGAGGCGTCGATCGGGCTGATCACGTCGAACCGGACGGTCGAACCACGGATGTAAGCCGCCGCGAGGCGATCAAGGCCGGAAGCGAGATCCGGCGGCAGCTGCGCTCGGGGCGTCGACCAGAGCTGGGCGATTGCCTCGGGCGACATCGCGGCGCCGGTTGCCGGATCAGTGAGGCTGAACGGTCCTTCGACCCGATCGATCCCCTCGAGGTCCCTGAGCGCCACGGCATAGCGGGCGAGGGCGAGCGCGTTCGTCGGATCGGTCGGCGAGCCATTGACGTCGGCGAGGATCACGATCGGCGTGGTCTCGCCGCGCGGGAACTCGGTCTGGAGGGCGACGTACGCGTCGCGGCTCTCCAGGCCGGCGGGGTAGATCTCTGCGCCCGGGACGCCCTGCTGGAGACGCAGGAATGGCGTTCCTGCGGCGAGCAGGATCACGAGGGTCGGGACGAGCACGAGGAACGGGCGGCGCATGACCCAGTGGGCGATGCCCTCCCAGCGTGACGGACGCGGTCCGGCCGAGGCGAGCGATGGGCGGAGGCGACGCGCGAGACCCTGGAAGCTGAGCGCGTTGACGCGGTGGCCAAGCATTCCCAGGACTGCAGGCAGGAACGTCAGTGCATAGAGGACCGAGCAGAACACGACGATCGACCCGCCGAGCCCGATCGAGCGCAGCGCCGGAGCCTCGAACAGCAGCAGCCCTGACAGCCCGATCGCCACGGCCATACCGCTGAAGGCGACCGCTTTGCCGCTCGTCGCCACTGCCCGTTCGACGGCCTCGCCGACCGTTCGCCCGCGCCCGAGCTCCTCCCGGAAGCGACTGACGATGAAGAGCGAGTAGTCGATCGCCAGCGCCAGCCCCAGCATCGTGGCGATGTTGAGGACGAAGACGCTCATCTCGACCTGCTGGGCGACGAGATAGATGATCGCGAGCGAGGAGGGGATCGCGAGGCCGGCAACGAGGAGCGGCATGCCGGCCGCCACGATCGAGGCGAAGACCACGATGAGAATGAACGCCGCGATCGGCAGGGATACGGTCTCGGCACGCTGGAGGTCGGTCTCCGACTGTTCGGCGGAGTCCTTCGTGACCGGGCCATACCCGGTGAGCTGGAACGACAAGCCCGGACTGGGCTTGATCTTCTCGCGGAGCGGATCGACGGCCGCGACCGAATCCTCGTTCGAGAGGTTCAGCTCGATAACGACGTATGTCGCCGAGCCGTCCGCGCCGACGAATCGCGGGTCGCGTGTCTCGGCGTAGCCAACCGTCCCCGTCACTCGCTCGTCCTTGCGGATGTCGGCGAGTGAGGTCTCCATTGCCGCGAGGACCTCAGGCGACGTCACCGTTGCGCCGTCGGTCGTCCGGTAAAGGACGATCAAGTCGCTGCGGCCCGCGCCGAATTCTGCTGCGAGCCGGTCCGCCACCGCCGACGACTCCGCGTCGCGGTCGAGCCATCCGCCGGAGCTCAGCGCGCCTGACGTCTGCGCGGCAAGCGGAAGGGCCAGCAGCCCGAGGACGAGGGCGATGAGCGCGACTGGTCGGCGGAAGCGGTAGACGAACCTTCCCCAGCGAGAGAACAGCATCAAAACGGCCTTTCCAGTGATCGGACGCGTGTCAGGTGGTGAGCGGTTGTGTACCCCGACGACAATAGAGAATGATCATTCTGTTTGTCAATGCCAGTGCGTCAACATCAGGTTGCGATGCACGCCATCTCCGCGGTAGGCTATCGCGAGCGACCATTCGTTTTGATGAGGCGCAATGCCCCGCGTCAGCGCTCAACACGAGCAGGCGGTGCGCGACCGGATCGTCCGGGCCGCGATCGAGGTCTTCGCCGAGCGCGGGTTCCATCGGGCGACGATGCAGGACATCGTCCGCCAGTCGGGACTGTCAGTCGGGGCGATCTACACCTACTTCAAGAGCAAATCCGAGTTGATCCTCGCCGGCTGCGACCTGGTCGCGGACCAGGAACTCGGCGAACTCAGGGAGCGGCTTGCGGCGGCCGGCACCTATCGCGATCGGGTAGCGACTGCCCTCGGCTACTTCTTCGACCAGTTCGATGAGCAGCGCTCGGGTCGCGGCAGCTCCGTGCTGATGACCCAGGCGTGGGCGGAGGCCGACGCGGACCCGGCGATCCGGGAGATCCTGCGCCGGCGTCGCCGAGACATCGTCACCTCCAGCGCGTTGTTGCTCCAGGAAGGGGTGGTTCGCGGTGAGCTGCCGGCATGGCTCGACGTCGAGAGCGTCGCCCATGCGGTCGCCGCGCTGCTCGACGGGATCACCCTGGAGGCGATCGAGGACGGCCCTGCATATCGTCGCGAAGATGCCGAGCGGCGGGCACTCGGGTTCCTCGAGATGCTGTTCGCCGCACGCGACGTCCCGTCGCCGATCCCGCTCGAGGCCGTCGCCCCGCGGCCATATGCATCGATCAAGGCCGGCCGCGCCTCGTGACCGAACCGCGCGTCCAGACCGTCCGTGGCCCAATCGACCCTGCCAGCCTCGGGGTCACGTTGCCTCACGAGCACACGGCGATCTCGCTGTGGCACATCGCCAATCGCTGGGATTACTGGGAGCTCCGGCGCGACGAGCCGGTCATCACCGAGGAGCTTGGGAAGTTCGCGGCGGCCGGCGGGTCGGCGATCGTCGATCTCACGCTACCCGGCGTCGGGCGCGATCCGGCGTGGCTCGTCCGAGTGGCCGAATCAACCGGCCTTCACATCGTCATGGGCACGGGCTGGTATCGCGAGGCCTACTACCCCGCGGAGGCGCTGATCGACCGCCGATCGGTCGACGACCTCGCCGACGAGATCGTCCGCGACGCGACCGACGGCGTCGCTGCCAGCGGCGTCCGAGCGGGGATCATCGGCGAGATCGGTACCGACAAGCCGTGGTTGTCGGGGCAGGAGGAGCGGGTGCACCGAGCTGCGGCTCGGGCGTCGCGTCGGACGGGCCTGGCGATCACCACCCATGCGGTCCAGTCAGTCGTTGGTCTCGATCAGCTGACGGTCTTCGAGGCGGAGGGCGCCGACCTGACCCGGGTCGTCATCGGCCACGCGGACTCATTTCCCGACGCTGCCTACCACCGTGCGATCGTCGAGCGAGGTGCGTCGGTCGAGTTCGACTTCCTCGGCATGAGCTTCACGCCGCTCGAGCGCCACGGCGAAGGCCGGATCGTCGACTCTTTGTGCGACCTGCTCGCGCGCGGCCATGTCGAGCGGATTTTCCTGTCCCAGGATGTCTGCCACGACTCGCAGCTGACCCGCTACGGCGGCAACGGCTACACGTACCTCGCCGATTCGTTCCTGCCCCGGCTCCGCGCCGCCGGCGTCTCCGATGATGAGATCCGGACGATCACCGTCGACAACCCGCGGCGCCTCCTCACGATCAGCTGAGCCGGGCGCCCAGAGCTGCGCGGGCTCACCGGTGCAGGCGACGGGCGCGACGCAATAGGGACTGCGTCGTTGGCCGTCCCCGAATCGCCTTCTTGCTTTCCGACGGCGATGACGCTCACCTCTCGTCACGTGGTCTCCGTGACGGCGTCAGGAGAACAGCCGGATCCCGTCCGCCGGCCGGGCGCCCCCGAGCGGATCGTTCCGTTTGAGCGGAAGTATCCCGGGCACGGGATTTCGAGCTGATCGTTCCGACCAAACGGAACCATCTGCACAATAAGCAGGAGCGGCAAGTCCGAATTCTGACGGCCCACGATGCCGCTTGGCCCGTCCATGGGCCGCCAAACGGCACCCTTGGATCGCCCGAACGTCGGCGAGGTGTCCACGGGCCTTGGCCGGAGTGATACAGGTCGCGACCGACCTCGTTTCCGGGCTCGTTCGCCCGTTGGTCCGCCGGCCGGACCAGGAGGAAGCCCTAGCTTTCGAGCGTAGCCTCGACGGAGAGCTCGACGTTGCCTTTGAGGGCCTTCGAGATCGGGCAGCCGTCCCTGGCCTTGTCGGCCGCCTCCTGGAAGCTGGCTGCGGTCGCGCCCGGAACGACGCCGCTGACCTTGATCGCCGCCGATTGGACCGTCCAGCCCGATTCGAGCTTGTCCGCCGTGACGGCGACCGTGACCGCGATCTTGGTGGGCGGCGTCCCGGCCTTGGCAAGCTCGTTGGAGACCGCCATCGAGAAGCACGACGCGTGGGCCGAGGCGAGAAGCTCCTCGGGGCTCGTGACGCCCTCCGGCTCGCCGGTCCGGGACGCCCACGTCGTCGGGAGGTCGCGGAAGACGCCCGTAGTCGCCGCCGATACGGTTCCGCGGCCGCTCAGCAGGTCTCCGCTCCAGGTTGCATCGGCTCGTCGGGTCGTGGCCATGGGTCGCCTCCTGGCAGGTCCTTTTCGTGTGATCAGGACCATGGTCCCATAGCCTCCCCGTGACGTCCGGCACGGCACGGGGTGGTACGGAATGGAGCAGTGCGGTCCCTCACCACGATGTCGTAGGCGAGCCCACGTACCAAGAGTCACACCCTCACCGGACGCGTGATCCATATCGCCGGAACGGGCGCTGGCTCATCGTTCAGGCATGAACCGCGGTTCCGCCATGCGCCGCCCGTCCCGCCTCGGACTCGTCGTCGCCGGGGTGCTGCTGTTCGGCCTCTTCGCCGCCCCCGGCACGGCATCAGCCGCCACCGGGATGACGATCTCCGAGGCCGAGCTGGCAATGGTCGACGCCCTCAACGTCGACCGAACAACGCGCGGACTGGTCCCGGTCCAGATCGACTCGCGGCTCATGGCGATCGCCCGCGCGCGATCGGTCGACATGGCGACCAACCACTACTTCCACCACTAGCGCGGTGGCCGACTTGTCTATATCGACATGCTGAATGCCCAGGGGATCGCCTGGTTCGGCGCCGGCGAGATCATTGCCATGAACTCAGACTCGACACTCGAGGCATCGGTCGCGCACGCCAACTCCCAGTGGCTCGGCTCGCCCGGCCACAAGGCGATCATCGTCTCGACTCGCTACAACTACGTCGGTGTCGGGCTGGCGATCGACGACGGCGGGCACAACATCTGGACCGCCGTCTACCTCGACGGGCCGGACCGGACCGGCGCCGAAGCCCAGGTGAGGACGCCAACCGTCGCCGCCGGCACCTCGGGCGCCACGAAGCACGTCACGGTCACCTGGACCGGCGCCGACGTCCCGCTCCAGGTGCGAACCTCGGGGCTTCATCACTTCCAGGTCCAGCAACGGGTCGACAGTGGCGCCTGGACGATGGTCCTCGCCAGCACGACGGCGAAGACGGCGACGCTCGACCTGGCTCGAGGTCACACCTATCGCTTCAGGGTTGCCGCCCGCGACGTCGCCGGCAATTGGGGTGCTTGGTCGTCGACGAAGACCACATTGCCGCCGTCGGTAGGGTCGGTCATCATCCCTGCTCGCTGAGGCACCGCGCGACGGGCGCCGTCCGAATCACCCCAGGCGCCGTCTGAACTCCGCTCCAAGCGCTCGCAACCGCGCCGTCCTCGGCCACGCGAGCCGTCGCACCTCGCCAAACGCCCGATGGGCGTCGATCGCCGCGGCGAAGGCGTCGACGAAGCCTTCCTCCGCGAGCGGGTCGAAGCCATCCTCCCACCAGGCCCCGAGGATCCGGAGCGTGTCGGTCTTGCGGTCGATCCTCGGCTCGATCCGGCCAACAAAGCGGTCGCCAAAGACGATCGGCAGGACGTAGTAGCCCCAGCGCCGCTTAGCCGCGGGAATGTAGACCTCCCAGATGTAATCGAAGTCGAAGCAGCTCCGCAGGAAATCTCGATCCCAGACGAGCGGGTCGAGCGGCGCGAGGAACGCGACGCCCGGCGCTGCCCCGCCCGGCCCGACGCCGGCCTCGACCTCCCGCCGGGCGGCCTCGATCATCGGCAGCTCTTCGGCGATCACGTAGCGTTCGCCCCGAACGCCCTCGATGGCCACCGGGACAATGCAGCCCTCTTCAACCAGCTCCTCGCGGAGGGTGGCTCGCGACTGCCACTCCGGATCATTCGGGTCGCCGGCCGCCAGACCGAGCCCCATCCAGATCTCCGGCTGCCCGCTGCGACCGAGCAGGCCATGCGCCCGATAGCGTGACAGGAGGCGGTGGCGGAGCTGCTCGCTTGGTCGCCTCGATCGGTCGGCGAGGATCGCCGCTGGGAACAGCCGCTCGGCCAGGTCGTAGACGCGCCGGTTACCGTCGCGGCGGGCCAGCCCCAGGATGCCGGCCTGGGCGAGCGCTTCGAGGACCGCCCGGACCTGGTTCGTCGGACGCCAGTACCAGTCGATCGACTCCCGGGCCTCGACGTCCGTCGCGGCCATCGGCCCGTCGGTTCGGATCCGTTCGAGGAGCTCGTCGACGAGTTGCTCGTGCGAGGCGAAGACCCCGGCCCCGTGGCCCGTCCGGAACCTGTCCCACGTCAGGCGATAGAACGGCAGCTCCGCGGTGGGCAAGAGGGAGAGGCTTTTGTTGTACGCCTCGAAGAGCGTCCGGTCCCGGTAGAGGAGCGCATCGGTCCATTCGCGGCGGTAGCCGTCGATCCGGGCGAGAAGGACGAGGTCGTGGTTGCGCCCGGCGACCTCGAGGGGATCGAACTGCAGCGACCCGATGCGGTCCACGACCGTCATCACGCTGGCCGGGTCGGCCGCCAGCGCGCGGGGCGGGGCGAGGAAATGGCGGATCGCCAGAAAGCGCCGGGCGGCGTCCGGCGTGATCGTCTGCGTGGGGGTCACGCCGGGATGATAGGTGAGCGATGTTGCCAAAGGCCGTCAGGTATTCGGGGAGCCCAGCGCCTCCTCCAGCCGATCGATCAGCGGGATCTGGGTGGCCTTGATCCGGCGCCGCGCCTCTGCGGGATCGAACCACTCCACGCGGTCGATCTCGGGGAACGACTCCCGGCGACCCGACCCTGGCGGCCAGGTCATATCGAACTCATTGCTCACCGCCGTCGCCGGGTCGAGATCGCCCTCGAGGGCCCAGCCGTGAACGACCTTGCCGCCCTTCTGGACGATGCTCCCGAGCGGGATCGGGTCGCCGTCGGGCGGGCGGTGGCCGGTCTCCTCCTCGAACTCGCGCCGGCCGACCGCAAGCAGTTCTTCGCCGGGGTCGACCTCGCCCTTCGGGATCGTCCAGTAGCCCTCGTCGCGACGGGTGAAGAAGGGACCGCCGGGATGGGCGAGCAGGACCTCGAGCGAGCCGTTCGGGCGGCGGTAGAGCAGGATCCCGACGCTCGTCCTCGTGGCCATGTCATCCTCTCGACTGCGATGCCCCTGCAACCCGCCCCAGACGTCGTCGGGTCGGGCTGTGACGCCGCACCGACGACGATCTCATGAATCGAACCGTCAAGGAGACCAGCCATGCCCGAGATCAACCTTCCGGAGGTCAAGCTTCCGGACTTCAAGCTGCCCGATGGGCTTCGCGACATGAGCCGCGAGGACATCGTCAACGCGGCCCGCGACGTGCGAATGCCCGACATGCGGATGCCAAGGCTGAGCGACCTCCCCGACATCGACCTCTCCAAGGTCGAGCTGCCGAAGGGGATCGCGGATCGCATGGCGAAGCGCAACCGCCGGAACCCCATCCTGCCGATCGCGGCCCTGCTGGCCGTTGGCGCGGCGATCGCGGCCGCCTGGTGGCTGATCACCTCGTCAGTCACGGGTCCGCGGATCCGCAGCGCCGTCAACGATCTCAAGTCACGGATGAACGGCGAGCCCAACGACCTCGTCCGGTACGACAGAGATGTCGATCTCGGCAGCCTTGTCGACGATTCCCCTGACGCCCAGCGGGCATCGATGTCGTCCACGCCGTACGAGAGCTCGAACGGCATGGCCGACCTTGGTGAGGGCATCCCGGTCGGGCCGGGCGAGCTGCCGGAGGGCATCCGCTCGAACTGACGTGCGTGGCGGGCTCGTTCCGCCGATCGGGTCGTTGACGGTTCGCGGGTTAATTCCGATAATGGCACTCGGGATTGCACATCGAACGGAGCGCCGCGCCGAGTAGGCGCTCCACGAATCGGAGACTCAATGGCAGCAACTCGCGAACTCGTCACCGACCGTCGCGAAGAATTCGCCTTCCACGACGACATCGTCTATCTCGCCGAGACCAAGCGCGGGCTGACCCGCGATACGGTCGAGGAGATCAGTCGGTTCAAGAACGAGCCGGACTGGATGCTCCAGTTCCGTCTGCGCGCATACGAGCACTTCCTCAAGCGCCCGATGCCGACCTGGGGCGGCGACCTGTCGAAGATCGACTTCGGCAACATCGTCTACTACCGCAAGCCGTCCGAGCGCGAAGAGAAGTCGTGGGACGACGTCCCCGACCAGATCAAGGCGACGTTCGAGCGGCTCGGCATCCCGGAGGCGGAGCGCAAGTTTCTCGCCGGCGTGGGCGCCCAGTACGACAGCGAGGTCGTCTACCACTCCGTCAAGGAAGAGCTGACCAAGCTCGGCGTCGTCTTCATGGGCACGGACCAGGCGCTCGTCGAGTATCCCGAGATCTTCCGCAAGCACTTCGCGACCGTCGTCCCGCCGGAGGACAACAAGTTCGCCGCCCTCAACAGCGCGGTCTGGTCGGGCGGCTCGTTCGTCTACGTCCCGAAGGGCGTGGAGGTCCCGCTGCCGCTGCAGGCGTACTTCCGGATCAACGGTGAGAACACCGGCCAGTTCGAGCGGACGCTGATCGTCGTCGACGAGGGCGCCAGCGTCCACTACATCGAGGGCTGCACGGCCCCGATCTATGCCACCGAGTCGCTCCACGTCGCGGTCGTGGAAGTCATCGCGCTCCCGGGCGCGAAGGTCCGCTACACGACGATCCAGAACTGGTCGAACGACGTCTACAACCTCGTGACCAAGCGCGCCCACGCCCACAAGAACTCGACTGTCGAGTGGATTGACGCGAATACCGGCTCGCGGCTGACGATGAAGTACCCGGCGATCTACCTGCGCGGCGAGAACGCCACGGCCGACATCATCAGCGTCGCGGTCGCCGGCAAGGGCCAGCACCAGGACACCGGTGCCAAGGCCGTCCACCTCGCGCCGAACACGAAGAGCCGGATCGTGTCGAAGTCCGTCAGCAAGGACGGCGGCAGGGCAACGTACCGTGGCCAGCTGAAGGTCTCGCCGGGCGCCACGAACGTCGTCGCCAGCGTCCGCTGCGACGCCCTGATGCTCGACGACATCAGCCGAAGCGACACGTACCCGTACATCGACATCCAGGAAGACGACACGACGATGACCCACGAGGCCACCGTCGGCAAGATCAGCGCCGACCAGGTCTTCTACCTGATGAGCCGCGGCCTGACCGAGAACGAGGCGCAGAACCTCATCGTCCAGGGCTTCCTCGAGGTATTCACAAAAGAGCTCCCGATGGAGTACGCGATCGAGTTCAACCGTCTCGTCAAGCTCGAGATGGAGGGGTCGCTGGGGTGACTCAGTCGGCGCCAAACGGGGGTCGCCGATGACCGGAGGTGCGCCACCCCAGCGGGCGACGACCGCACGCGCCGCGCGCCGCGCCCCCGCCGATCTGACGTTCACCCTCGACGAGGGCACCGTCGAAGCCTTCGCGGCCGGCGAGCCCGATTGGCTGGCGGCCGATCGCCGAGCGGCCCTGGCCCTGTTCAACTCCCTTCCGAGCGAGGCGAACCAGCTCTACACCCCGTACATCGACCTTCGTGGCGCCGAGCTCGGTGATGTCAGGCTCTACGACGAACCCGCAGGTGCGCCCGATCCCGGGCGACCGGGCGAGATTTCCGGGGGCCTCGCTGGCCTCGCCGACCTGCACGAGGATCGCGTCGAGGCCCTCGTCGTCGATGAGGCGGCCCACGCGGCCGGTGTCCGCGTCGAGACGCTCGGTGGACTGCTCGCTTCCGAGCCCGATGCCGCGCGGCGCCTCCTCGGCGACACGTCGGCCCTGCCGGCCGGCGATCGCTTCGCGCAACTGACGCGGGCTGGCTGGAACCAGGGCGTCGCGATCCGCGTGCCGGCGGGGGTCCGCCTCGAGCAGCCGATCGTCGTCCGCTGGGCAGCGGGAGCGCCGGACCGCGGGCTCCTCACGCGCACGATCGTCGAGCTGGGGGACGGCGCCGCCGCATCGATCGTCGAGGAACTTGGTTCGTCGGACCGTGCCGGGGCTGGCGGATCCGCTGCCGGACAGGCACTCTTCAGCGGGTCGCTCGAGGTCCGGCTCGGCCGCGACGCGGAGCTCCGTGTCGCCAGCATCCAGGACTTCGGACCGGGCCACGTCATCTTTCAGCACCGCCAGGCGGTCATCGGCGAGGGCGCCAACCTCCACTGGGCGCTGGCCCAGCTCGGTGGCCGGCTCGTCCGGAGCCGGGTCGACAACCGCCTCGAGGGCGATCGGAGCACGGTCGAACAGGTCGAGATCGTCTTCGGAGCGGACGAGCAGGTCTTCGACCTCACCTCGTACACCCACCACGTCGGCCGGGATACGACCGGCAATCTCCTGTCGAAGGGCGTCCTCCTCGATGCCGCCCGGAGCTACATGAAGGGCATGATCACGATCGACAAGAGCGCGCGAGGCACGGACAGCTTCCTCGGCGAGTTCGGGATGAACCTCTCGAAGAAGGCCCGTTCGGTCGCCATCCCGAGCCTGGAGATCGACCAGCCGGACTGCCGCCGGGCGGCCCACTCGAGCTCGGTCGGCCCGATCGACGAGACCCAGCTCTTCTACCTCGAGAGTCGCGGCATCCCGCCCGACGAGGCGCGCAAGTTCATCATCCTCGGATTCCTCGAGCCGGTGGTCACTCGCGTGCCGCTCGAGGCCGAGCGCGATCGGCTGCGTGAGCTGCTCGAGGCCAAGTGGAACGCCGGGGTCGACGGCGCGGCGGCCGCGTGATCCCACCACAACCTTCCCCGCGGCGACGCGGGACATCGGCGTGAGGCGGATCGACCTTCTCGGCGTCGACGAGGTCGGTGACGGCGAGATGAAGATGGTCTACGTCGACGGCACCGACCAGGTCCTGGTCATCAACAACGGCGGCGACTTCACCGCCACCCAGGGCGTCTGCAGCCACGAGTATTTCGAGCTCGACAAGGGCTTCCTGACGGCCGGCACGCTCACCTGCGCGCTCCACCTGTCGCGGTTCGACCTGTCCGATGGCGAGCCGCTCGACCCGCCAGCGGAGCTCCCCCTCGAGGTCTACCCGGTCGTAATCGAGGACGGCCGGGTGATCATCGAGGTCCCGGACGGGCCGCTGCCGATCAGCGAGGAGTAGCGCCGGCCGCGCGATCGACGTTCCCGCGCGACAGCCCGGCTGAATTGCTCCGACTTCGCACGCCGCTGCAAAACACCTTCGCCCCACGCCGTCCTCCGGATTCGGAGTCCGAACTCGGCACAATCAACTCGGCGAGGGTGATTCCGCGCGGCGTTCGATATCGGACGAACCGCGTGGCGAATGGGACCGGTCAGGGCACGAGCTCCAGGCGCTTGGCCGTCGCCGCGTCGATCGCGCTCCGCGAGAACGGCAGCGGCACCGTCGCCCCCGAGACCCACTTGTCGATGAGATCGCCGTAATGGCCGTCGAACGGGTTGCCGCTCTGGCCGGTCGTCTGGACGATCCGAGCGCCGTCGAGATCGCCCATGTCGATCGTGAGCCGGTACGACGGCAGGTTGGTGATCTCGAAGATGCCGGCAAAGCCGACCGGCTTGTAGGTCGGGTCGCTCGGATCAGGGTACGCCCGGCTCGGGCGGAAGTAGTTGTTGTCGACCGTGCCCGAGGCTCCGGCTACCGGGTAGGGGCCCTTGTTGAAATACCACTCGAGCGGCCCGATCCCACTCATGCCCAGGGTCTGCTCCCGGAACGTCGCCCGGTGCAGCCGATCCCAGGTCCAATCCTTCGGATCGCCGAGCGCCGATCGCAGGTCCGCCCCCGTCGCATCGAGCGCAGCGGCGATCACGTCGGGTGCTGTCTCCTTTCGCCCGTCCGTCGTCACGTCATCCCACCACGCCGACCCGGGCTGGTCGAGCAGGCTGATCAGTGCCTGCCACGACGAGCCACCGCCGACGTACTCGCGGGCGAGCGGCCCGAGCTCATCGTCGAACAGCCCGCGCATCAGGTGGTATTCCGTCGCGAGATAGGCCGCCGCACCGGGGCTGTCGGCGGCCGCCTTGCCGTCCCAGGCTGCGATCTGTTCGAGGACCAGGCGGCCGTCCGGCGTGGCCGGCAGGATCCCCTCGAAGTGCGGCTTGACGAGATCGGCCCGGAGGACGCGCGTGTCCATCTGGATCGTCCGCATCTCCTCGGTCGTCACTCCGCCGCCGCCGACCTCGTCGAGCAGCTCGAGGATCCGCTTGGCCCGATAGCCCGGATCCCACTCCGCGGCGACGAAATACGGATACTTCCCATCGACTGCCGCGTTGTTCGCGCTGACGATGACGCCGCTCGGCGGATCGAGCTGCCACGGCAGGTCATCGAACGGGATCCGGCCGGTCCACTCGTGCTTGCCGTCGCTGCCTGATCGAACGCGCGCACCGTGGTCGGTTGGATCCGCGCGGATCGGGACGTAGCCAGGAAACACGTAGCCGATGTGCCCGTCGACGTCGGAATAGACGAAGTTCTGCGCCGGCGAGCCGTAAGTTGCGAAGGCAGCGCGGAACTCCTCGAACGACGCGACGGTGTTGATCTTGAAGATCGCCTCGAGCGTGCCGTCGACTGCCGCGGTTCCCGTCCACGAGAGCGCGAGCGGCGGGGCGTCCGCGAGGCGCTTGTCCACGTCGTTGAGGATCGGGCCGTGGCGGGTCCGGCGGACCTCGATGACAACGTCTGCGCCGCCGGCGACCTTGATCGTCTCCTTGTGGATGTCGAACGGGACCGACTTGCCGCGAAACATGTAGTTGTCCGGGTTCGATGGGTCGACCTTCTCGACGAACAGGTCCTGGACATCGGGGTCGATGTTGGTCGCGCCCCACGCGATCCGGGCGTTGTGGCCAAGGACGATCCCGGGCACGCCGGGGAACGACACGCCGACGACGTCGTATGGGCAGGCCTTCGTGACCTTCCGGCAGTGGAGCCCGTTCATGTACCAGACCGAGGGCATCGCGATGCCGAGGTGCGGGTCGTTAGCGAGGAGCGCGCCGCCGGTCGCGCTCTTCCACGACGCCACGACCCAGTTGTTCGACCCGACCTGATGGTCGCTCGCGATCCCTTCGCCGGCATCGAGCCCGGCCAGCCGAAGGACGCCGCCGCCGATCGAGGCGACGTCTCGCCACGCCGCGGCTTGGGCCGCGGTGATCGGCGGGGCATCGGGCGAGGCGGCAGCCGATTGATTTGAAGCCGCGGGACCGGCCGCCCCCGTCGCGGCCGCGGCCTTTGTCGTCGGGGTGATGACGGGCATGTCCGCCCGATAGGCCGGGAAGAGCGCGTCCGTGCGAGCCGGATCGCCGAGCTTCGCATCGGCCAGCATCCGGAAGACCTCGTTGTCGAAGTTCCCTGCGAGCTGCCAGCTCTGGACCTTCTGCCAGGCGACCGAGTCGAGCGCCGTCCATGGCTCCACCTCGTAGCCGCCGACGTTGCCAGTGCCGCTCTGCAGCGCCGTCACGACGAACGCCAGGCCGAGGCCCCCCTCGTGGCTCTTGATGTAGGCATTCACCCCGTCCGTATAGGCGTCGACAGCGGCCCGCGCATCCTTGGAGAGGACGTCGAGGTCCTGCTTCGCCGCCTCTCGCCAGCCAAGCGTCCGGATGAAGCGATCCTCGTCGAGCGTGGACTTGCCGAACAATTCCGAGAGGCGGCCGGCCGAGATGTGGCGCCAGACCTCCATCTGCCAGAGCCGATCCTGGGCATGGATGTAGCCCTGGGCCATGAAAAGGTCGTGGGGGCTGTCGCCGAGGATCTGGGCGATCCCTGTCGAATCGCGCAGGACCGTCACTGACGTGTCGAGGCCCTTGAGCTCGATCGCGCCATCCGTCTGGGGGAGCGCCCGGTACGTAATGGTCCCCACGATGGCCGTGAGGGCGGCCACGACGATGACGAGCACCACGACGAGGATCTTGGCGAGGCGTCTGACGATGCCCACGGTGTCAGTCTGCCCCACGGCGACCCGGACCGTCAGCCCGGACGGCACTCGGTGGGCCTCGCGTCAGCTGGAGAGCACCGTCCCGAGCCCCGCCTCGACGGCTCGACGGAGGATCGCGTCGCCGAAGACGAGATCGGCGAGTCCGACGCCGAGATGGGTCACGACGACCCGGCCGATCGGCGGCCGTTCGATGCCGCGGACGATCGCCTCTCCGATCGTCGCCGTCGGATCCGGATAGTCGTCGAACTGCCCCGCGTCCCGGTTGGCGAGGAACTGCTCGCGCTGGTCGACCAGGAAGAGCGCCGCGTCGCGGGCCACCGCGGCCGCGCAATAGGTCGCGTAGTCGACGGGTACAACGAGCGCGTCGGGCGTGAGCCAGTCGTTCGTCATCACCTGACGGACGGGCCCGAAGGCGGCCGCCGTGACGACGACGTCGGCGGAAGAGATCGCGTCGCGCGGCGTTTCGCTAACGGACGCCCCACCGATGCCCGGTGTCGATCGCGCCTCAGCGGCCAGCTCCTCGGCCCGGTCAGTGTGGCGGTCGAAGATCGCGAGCCGCACGTCCGGAAGCACCGCCCCGAGAACCGCCAGGTGGCTGCGCCCCTGCGCGCCCGCGCCGATGAGCGCGGCAACCGGGGCCCGTCCTTCGATCCGCGGAGCGAAGCGCGCGATCGCGACACCCGATACGGCGGCGGTCCGCTCGGCGGTGATCGGACCCGCGTCGAGGATCGCAATCGGGACACCGGTGGTCGGGTCGGCGAGCATGACGAGGCCGTGCAGCGCGGGCAGGCCGCGCGTCCGATTGCCAGGGAAGCCCGCGATCCATTTCAATCCGACGAGGTCGTCGCGCCCGTCCGGATCCGCTCCTCGCAGGTGGGCCGGCATCGCGTGGCC
>JBBSCI010000039.1:0-20361 GCA_038250445.1 Candidatus Limnocylindrales bacterium
GAGACCTCATCCTGATCGTCGCGGACGGCCGCGAGGTCGTCGCCGACGTGCTGGGCCGGCTCCGGGTCGAGCTCGGCGGCCGGCTCGGGCTGGCCGATCCGGACGTCCTCGCCTACTGCTGGGTCCACCGCTTCCCGATGTACAAGTGGGATCCGGATGGCGGACGCTGGGACGCGACCCACAACCCCTTCAGCGGCGTCGTGCCGGAGGACGAGGAGCTGCTCGTCACGACGTCCGGTGATCCCGCGAAGCCGAGTCCGGACGATCCGGCGGGACGCGCCCGGGCCCTCCAATACGACGTCGTGCTCAACGGCTGGGAGCTCGGTGGCGGCTCGATCCGGATCTGGCATCGCGACCTCCTCGAACGGAGCTTCGGCCTCCAGGGCTACAGCCTCGAGCAGATGCGCGAGCGGTTCGGAGCGATGCTCGAGGCGTTCGACTACGGCCCGCCGCCGCACGGCGGGATCGCGATCGGAATCGATCGCTGGGCAGCCCTGTTCTCGCGGCAGACGAACATCCGCGAGGTCATGGCCTTCCCGAAGACCCAGTCGGGCACGGACCTCATGCTCGACGCCCCGTCGCCGCCCGACGAGGCTCAGCTCGAGGAACTGGGATTGAGGTTCGCCGGCGCGCCGCGAAAGGCAGCCCGATGAACGGCGAGGCCCTCGCCTGACGGAGAACCACGGGTCAGCTCAAGAACCCTCAACTCTTTCGCCGAGGTCCGAGGCGGAGCTCCGTGACGGCATCGGCCCGAGGACCCTGCCGTGGCCGCTTGAAGCAATCGCCGGCCGGCCACGGCTCGCCGCCCTGCTTGGCGCGATGTGCATCGCCTTCTCCGGCATCTTCTACCGCTACGCCGATGTGTCGCCAACGACGGGGACCGTGTTTCGCTGCCTGTTCGGATTGCCCGTGCTCCTCGCCGTCGCCTACCTCGAGCGCCGCCGCTACGGGCCGATGCGCCGCCAGACCGTCGGGCTGGCCCTGCTGGCCGGCGTCTTCTTCGCCGGGGACCTGACGACATGGCACCACGCGATCGAGTACGTCGGGGCCGGCCTCGCGACGGTTCTCGGCAACCTGCAGGTGCTGATCGTCGGAGTCTTCGCCTGGATCCTGTTCGGGGAACGGCCGTCCCGATCCATCCTGATCGCCCTGCCGGTCGTCCTCGTGGGGGTCGCCCTCATCTCGGGAGCCATCGGAAGTGGCGCCTACGGTGCTGCGCCGGCGCTGGGCGTCGCGCTCGGGCTGCTGACCGCTCTCTTCTACTCCGGTTATCTCATCGTGATCCGGCGCGGTGGGCGTGATCTGCGGCGACCCGCCGGACCGGTCGCGGTCGCGACGTTCTCGACGGCCATTGTCGCCGCGCTGTTCGGGTTGCTGGTAGGAGACCTCGACCTCACCCCGGCGCCGGCGAGCCTTGGCTGGCTCGCGCTGCTCGGGCTGACCTCGCAGTCGCTCGGTTACCTGTTCATCTCGATCTCGCTGCCGCGGCTGCCGGCGGTCGTGACCTCGATCATCCTGCTGTCCCAGCCCGTCGCGACCGTCGCGCTGTCGATCATTCTCCTGGGCGAGGCGCCATCAACGGCGCAGCTCGCCGGGGTTGGCTTGGTCATCGGTGGGATCGCGCTGGCGACAGTGCCGGTCGGGCGCCTGCGCGACTCGCTGCGCAGCAACCCGGCGACCTGAGCGTCAGGCCTCGACCTCGCTCGCGGCCGGCGCGTACGGGGCGAGCGCTGGGCCCTCGAGCGGCGCGTCGTCGGGCTCGTCGGCGGTCATCGCGCCCCACTCGTGGACGTGCCCGGCCGGCGGCTCGAGCGGACCGGTGTAGGGCGGCAGGTCCGAGCGAGACGTCTCACGGTCGTGGGTCGTCCCTGGATCGCCGAGGTCGATGACCCCGAACGGAACTCCGGCGTCCGCGAGGAAGTCCATCACGGCGTCTGGCATGGCATTCGCCGGAACCGTACGAAGCGCCTCGAGCGCGGACACCGGGACGAGGACCGGCCAGCCGCCACTGTCGCCGTCGCTCGGCGTCTGCATGATGTCCGACGCGAGCCCGTGGACCTCGATCAGCGAGGTTACGGTCTCCGGTCCGACCCAGGTCATCCGGGCGGGCCAGATGAGCGCGCCACTCGTGTCGTTGACCTCGCTCATGGCGACCTCGATCCCGCGGACCATCTGGCCGGCCGGTCCACCTTCGACGGGAGCGGGCTCGGCGAGGGTGACCGGGGCCCCGGCACGGGCGACGGCGACCGCGCCGGCGGGATCGTGAGCGACGACGATGATCGGGACCGCGCCGCCCGACCAGGCGACGTCGGCGATCCGTCGGACCGATGGCATCCCGTCGGCGTCGGCGAGCGCCGATTCGGGGCTGGCGGCGAGGATGATCGCGGCGACGGTCACGGCTCGATGCTAGCAGCCGAAGTCGGGCGCGGCGCGTCCGCGGCCCGGTCGAGCCGGCTCACATGGTCATTCATGCGAGAATGGCGGCTCCGAGATCTCCTGGAGACCCGCTCGACCGTGCCCGCCGCCCCGAACCTCGCGATCCGCAGCGACCTGCGCAATATCGCCATCGTCGCCCACGTGGATCACGGCAAGACCACGCTCGTCGACGCGATGCTCCGCCAGACCGGCACGTTCCGCTCGAACGAGACCGTCGTCGACCGGGTCCTGGATTCGGGCGATCTCGAGCGGGAGAAGGGGATCACGATCCTCGCCAAGCAGACGACGGTCGACCACGGCGGGGTCAGGCTGAACATCGTCGACACCCCCGGCCACGCCGACTTCGGCGGCGAAGTCGAGCGCTCCCTGCTGATGGTCGACTCGGTGCTCCTCCTCGTCGACGCCGCCGAGGGACCGCTGCCCCAGACCCGCTACGTCCTGCAGAAGGCGATGGCCCGCCACCTGCCCGTCGTCGTTGCGCTCAATAAGATCGACCGATCCGACGCCCGGGCAACCGAGGTCCTCGACGAGGTCTACGAGCTGTTCATCGATCTTGGCGCCGACGAGCATCAGATCGACTTTCCGGTCGTCTACACGAACGCCAGGCTCGGAACGGCGACCCGGTCGCTGGACGAGCCCGGCACCGACCTCCGGCCGCTCCTCGACATCCTCATCGAGGTGACGCCACCGCCGTCGTACACGCTGGATCATCCACTTCAGTTGCTCGTGACCAACCTGTCGGCGAACGAGTACGTCGGCCGGATGGCCGTCGGGCGGATCTGGAACGGGACGATCCGGACCGGCCAGCGGATCACGGTCATGCGGGAAGAGGCCGACGACACGGCAGGCTCCGTCGAACCGGGGCGCATCGTCACCCTCTCCGGCACCGTCACTGCGCTCCAGACCGCCCACGGCATCGACCGAATCGACATCGCCGAGGCGGGACCGGGCGACATCGTGTCGGTCGCGGGCCTGCCTGAGGTCACGATCGGCGACACCCTCACCGATCCGGCCGACCCGCGGCCGCTGCCGCGCCTCGACGTCGACGCGCCGACGCTGAGCATGACCTTCGGGGTGAACACGTCGCCGCTGTCCGGCCGAGAGGGCAAGTACGTGACGTCGCGCCAGATCAAGGCCCGACTCGATCGCGAGACGCTCGGCAACGTCTCGATTGAGGTCCGCCCGACCGAGAGCGGCGACACGTTCGAGGTCCGCGGCCGGGGCGAGCTCCAGTTGGCCGTGCTCCTCGAGCAGATGCGCCGAGAGGGGTTCGAGTTGACCGCCTCGCGGCCGGAGGTCCTGCTGCGGATCGTCGACGGCGACACGCAGGAGCCGTATGAGCGGATCACGATCGACATCCCGCCGGACTACATCGGCGCCGTCCAGGAGGCGCTCGCCGACCGGAAGGGCCGCCTCGAGCAGATGACGACCGATGCCGATGGGCGCGTCCGGATGGAGTTCGTCCTGCCTGTTCGCGGACTCATCGGTTACCGCGGGCAGCTGCTCACCGACACCCGCGGGACCGCGCTCCTCCACCAGATCGGCGAGGGCTACGGACCGTGGGCCGGCGACGTGACCCACCGGACGAACGGCGTCCTGGTCGCCGACCGGACCGGGACGTCGAACGCGTTCGGGCTGTTCAACCTCGAAGAGCGCGGCGAGCTCTTCATCGGGGCCGGTGTCGAGGTCTACGAGGGGATGATCGTCGGCGAGTGCTCGCGCTCGGGCGACATGAACGTCAATGCGACCAAGGCGAAGCAGCTGACGAACATCCGGACGCACTCCCACGACGAGTCGCTGCGTCTCACGCCGCCGCGGCCACTCACCTTGGAGTCGGCTCTGGAGTTCATCGCGGCCGACGAGCTCGTCGAGATCACCCCGCTCTCGATCCGCCTTCGGAAGCGGGCGCTCGCAGAGCACGAGAGGCGCCGCGAGAAGGGTCGCCTGGAAGATCTCCGGCGGAGCACGGAAGGCGAAACGGTCGGCCGCTAACGAGGTCTGTTCGCGCTCGTCGGGGCAGTGATCATCGGCGTGGCTCTCGGGATCATCGGCATGAGGGCTCGCGGCGGGTAGGAACCGACGCCTGCCTGATCCTGGTCCCGGCACATACGCGGGGGACTCGAGACTGCCAGTCAACAGGTACCCCTCCTAGCCCCAGGTGCTGTCGCTTCGGCCAGGGTTCGTGACCCACGGTCGCGATCACGAGCCGAACTGTCCGACAGTGCCCGTGCCTCAATGATCAGTCGGGATCCCGTTGACCCACGGTCACGGCCTCATCCTCAGCCCGCGACTCGTAGAGGCACATCGCTCGACCGCTCTTCTCCCAGACGAACGCGCGCATCGTCTGGTGGACCTTCTCGGCGACGCGGCGTGAGGCGAGGTTCTCGGGGGAGACAATCGACACGACGCGCTCGAAACCCAGCCCTCCAAGGACGATGTCGCGACAGGCGATGGCAGCCTCGGTCGCGTAGCCGCGACCCCACCAGCGCCGGACGATGTGGTAGCCGACTTCCGGAACGGGCTCGCCTTCGACCGGCTGGAGCATCGGGCCGCAGTCGCCGAGGAAGGCCCCATCGGCTGCTCGTTCGACAGCCCAGAGGCCGAAGCCATTGCGCTCGTAACTATCGCAGGCCCAGTCGATCCACCCACCAGTCTCCGCGCGCGTCTTCGGCGCCGAGTAGTGCTCCATCGCGACCGGGTCGCCGAGGACCTCGAACATCGCATCGACATCGTCGAGCGTCAGCTCGCGGAGGATCAGACGGACGGTGCGGGCGATGATCTCCGGTGTCCGTGACACGGGGACAGCCTAGCGGGCCTCCTGGCGAAGGCTGCCGGCGATCGTCCGGCTGTGCCACAGGCGGACCAGGACGAAGCCCCACATCCGGAATGGCCGCCAGGCGTCGGCGATGGCCATCAGCGCCGCCTCATCAGGTTGAGCCTTGAGGTTGTAGGCGGCCCGGATGGCGGTGCGCGTGCGGGGATCGGAGAGGGGCACCGCGTCGGCAAGGCCGGCGCCTCGCAGCAGAACATGACCAGCCGACCACTCGCCGATGCCGCGAATCTCGCGGAGACCGGCCAATGCCTCGTCGTACGGCCCGGCCCGCAGGCGCATCGCGTCGAGGCGACCCTCGAGCGCGGCCCGGGCGACCTCGTGCAGACGACGAAGCTTCTCCGAGCTGAGACCGTGGGCATCGTTGACATCGGTGAGGCTCTGCGGCAGGGCAAACGCGTCGAGCCGTTGCCCTCCGATCTCGACCGCCTCACCATGTTCCTTCGCGAGGGCCTTCTTGATGGTGGCCGCTTGCCGCATCGAGATCCGCTGGCCGATGATCGCCTGGACTGCCGCCTCATACGGCGAGTAGAAGCAGACCGGCCGAAGGAGGTCGAACTCGTCCTGGAACCGACCCATCACCGGGTCGCGCCGCCCGACCTCTTCCCAGCCGGTTCCGTCGTGGTCGAGCGAAAGGGTCCGTGCGACCTGGTCGCGAACCGCTTCGATCGCGACGTCCGGCGACGTCACGTTCGCCTCGCCGCGGATCAGCTCGCCGTCCTGCCAGACCACCGCGGCCGCCGACCCGGCCCAACCGTCGACCGGGAACGCCATCGTCAGCCGGGTGTCGTCGGTGGCGAACGTGCCGCCTGCCGGGGTGAAGCCGCCGAGGAATTCCTGGGCAGCGACGAGGCTGAATGGCCCCCGCGGTTCGATCGTGAACTCGACCATTCCCGGAGTATCGCAGCCGATCCGGAGAGTGTCCGGGTCGCCGTGGGCCGCCGCGCTCAGCCAGCGGCGTACAATCGCGGCCCATGGCCATCTACCTCGATCACGCCGCGACGACGCCGCTCCGGCGGGAGGCGCTCGACGCGATGCTGCCGTTCCTGACCGAGTCGTTCGGCAACCCGTCGAGTGCCCACGGATTCGGGCGCGTCGCCCGATCCGCACTCGACGAGGCCCACGAGCGGGTCGCTGCGCGCCTCAATGCCGAACCCCGTGAGGTGATCTTCACGTCCGGCGGCACCGAGGCCAACAACCTCGCCATCAAGGGCGCCGCGTGGGCCGGCAAGGGCCGTGGTCACCGGATCGTCACCTCGCCTGTCGAGCATCACGCGGTGAGCCACACGCTCAAGTACCTCGAGCGCTTCGGCTTCGAAATCTTCGAGGTACCGGTCGATCGATACGGCCGGATCGATCCGGATGAGCTCGACTCCGCAGTCACCGACAAGACCATCGTGGTCTCGATCATGCTCGCCAACAACGAGGTCGGAACGGTCCAGCGAATCGCCGAGATCGCCCGCCGGGTCCGGACGCATAAGGGCGTACTCATTGCGGTCGATGCCGTCCAGGCCGCGCCGTATCTCGATCTCGACGTCGAGGCCCTCGGGATCGACATGCTCTCGATCGCCGCCCACAAGTTCGAGGGCCCCAAGGGCGTCGGCGTGCTGTACCTGCGCCACGGGACCCACATCCTGGCGCAGCAGCAGGGAGGCACGCAGGAGCGTCACCGCCGCGCGGGAACAGAGAACGTCGCAGGCGCGGTCGGGCTCGCAGCGGCATACGACCTGTCCTGCGAGGAGCGGCCGGAGACCGTGCGGAAACTGCGCCGCCAGCGCGACCGGCTCAAGGGGGCCGTGCTCGCCGTCGACGGCGCCGAGCTCACGGGCCATCCAAAGGAGCGCCTGCCCGGTCTCCTGTCGATCATCGCTCGCGACACGGACGGGGCGTCGGTCGCGCTGTCGCTCGATCTGGAGGGTATTGCGTGTTCGGTGGGGTCGGCGTGCACGACGGGCTCGACGGAGGTCTCGCACGTCTTGTCGGCGATGGGCTATCCGGACGAGGAGGCTCGCGGCGCGCTTCGCCTGTCCCTCGGCCGGACGACGACCGACGCCGAGATCGAGAGTGCCTGCGACGTCGTTCCGCGGGTGATCGCATCGATGCGACTCGGGTCCGCGGCCGTCGCGGCCGATCCGCTCGGCCAGGGCGTGACGGTTTGAGCCGAGTTCTCGTCGCGATGTCGGGGGGCGTCGACTCGTCCGTTGCCGCGGCGCTTGTCGCAGAGCAGGGGCACGACGTCGTTGGTGTCTGGATGCGCCTCCACGATGTCGCCGATTCCTACTCGGAGTTCAAGAAGAGCTGCTGCTCACTCGACGCGGCCGACGACGCCCGGCGGGTCGCCGGCCAGCTCGGCATCCCGTTCTACGTCATGAACCTCGAGCGCGAGTTCGATGCCGGCGTCCTGCAGCCGTTCCTCGACGCGTATCTCGACGGGCGGACGCCGAGCCCGTGCGTCGACTGCAACACCTATGTCAAGTTCGGCGCCCTGCTCGGGCGAGCCCGCCACCTCTACGACTGCGAGGCGGTTGCGACCGGCCATTACGCCCGACGGGTAGTTGGCGCTGACGGCGTCGTCCGGCTCGCCCGCGCTCGTGACGCCGACAAGGACCAGACCTATTTCCTCTACGGGCTGCGCCAGGACCAGCTCGAGCACGCCCGGTTCCCGCTCGGCGATCTGACGAAGCCCCAGGTCCGATCCGTCGCCCGTTCGCTCGATCTCGTCACCGCAGACAAGCCCGAGAGCCAGGAGATCTGCTTCGTCCCGGGCGGCGACTACCGCGACGCCCTCCGCGAGCGCGCCGGCTGGATGCCGGAGCCGGGGCCCCTCTACGACGTCGACGGCGAGCGAGTGGGGGAGCACCGGGGCGCGGCCGCGTACACCGTCGGCCAGCGGCAGGGTCTCGGCGTGGCCCTGGGCGAGCCGCGCTACGTCAGCCGGATCGATCCACTCAGCAACACGATCCAGCTCGGTCGCCGCGAGGACCTCGAGACGACGACGGTCTCGCTCGAACGAGTCAGCTTCGTCGCAGGCGGGCCACCGGCGGACGAGTCGTTCCGGGCCGACGCGCGAATCCGCCACCGCGCGGCACCGATTCCCGCAACGGTCAGGCCTGCAACCGCAGCGGAGCCCGCTCGCGACGGGCGCTGGATCGTAGAGACCGACGAGCCGGTCTGGGCTGCCGCCCCGGGCCAGGCCTGTGTGCTGTACGACGGCGATGTCGTCCTCGGCGGCGGACGGATCGCTCGGCCCGGCGCAGCGTCGGCCGATCTCCGGGCCAGCGCCTGATGATCGGCCCCGCGCCGATCCTCGCCCTCCTGGTCGGCATTTTTCATACGAGCCTCTACGTGCTGCTGCGCGGCACCGCGGGCGGCCAGCTGCCGCTGCTGCTCGTGGCGGCGATGCTTGGGGCGTGGGCCGGTGATGCGCTCGGCGCGAGACTCGGAATCGATGTTCTGCGAATCGGCGACTTCCGGCTGGTGACCGCCTCGCTGGTCGCGTGGGTCGGGATCGGCTTCGTGTCGATCGTCTCGATCCTCGGCCCGACCCGCCGGAAGGCTGGCCCATGAGCGGCTCGGATCCGCTGCTCGAGCGCCTGAATCGGGTCGCGGAAATCGCGACCGGCGACGATCAGCGGGCCGCAACGTTCGCCCGCGGCCTCGTCCTTGGAGCGCTCGCCGGCGCCGCGATCGCCGGCTCGACGATCTGGCAGCGCCGTCACGCGAAGGAGACGCGAGACTGGACCCCCGATGGCATCCCACCCGCGCCCGTGGCTCCCGATGGGGACGTCGCCGACGACTGACCTGGTCCCCGCGACCTTGGTCGAGTTTTCATCCTTATCGAGCGACTGATTCGCGCGCAGGGTCGGTCGTGACGAGCAGGGCACGATCACACCCGTGGGGACCGCCACGCGATTGACGGATGGCGGCCGGTGTTTGGAGGCCTTGTCACGTAGCTGCAACGGGGTGACAGACGCGACTCGCGCCTCCGTGAGCAGCCCGGACGAATGCTCGATGCCGGCGAAGGCTGCGTTTAGCCTCCGCCAACGGAGGATCCAAGAGATGCGATCGGTTTCCCGAGCGGCGATTCTCGCCGCCTCGTTCATGCTCGTCTTCGGAGTTGCTGGATGCGGGACGAACAAACCTGGCGGCAGTGGCGCCGCCGACACAGGGTCAGCGCCGCCGGCGGGCAGCCAGCCTGCCGCCTCGAGCGGCGGAAGTGAAGCGGCGCTCTCCGGCACCCTTACCGTCTGGGCGATGGGCAATGAAGGCGACCTTCTCGGGAAGATGGCCGACGGATTCATGCAGGCCAACCCCGGCGTGAAGGTGAACGTGACGCCGGTCTCGTGGGGCGACGCGGTGGCCAAGCTCCAGACGGCGATCGCCGGAAAGACGACGCCGGACGTCAGTCAGATGGGCACCGACATGATGGGCCAGTTCGGCGCGACTGGCGCCTTCGAGCCCGTCCCGGCGGACTTCGACAAGAGTGCCTACTTTGAGAGCGCCTGGAATACGAACATCGTCGATGGCGTCGTCTCGGGGGTGCCGTGGTACGTCGAGACGCGGCTTCTCTACTACCGCACCGACATCGCCCAGAAGGCCGGTATCACCTCGCCGCCGACGACGTGGGACGACCTGAAGGCCATGGCCAAGGCGATGAAGGAAAAGGGCGGCTCGAAGTGGGGGATCTCGCTCGGGACCAAGAACTGGCAGGAGTACTTCCCGTTCCTGTGGTCGAACGGCGGCGACGTCGTCGACGCGAACGGCGCTCCGACCCTCAACAGCTCCCAGGCCGTCGAGGCCCTGACGTTCTATGACTCCTTCTTCAAGGAGGGGCTGACGCCGAAGTCCGTCCCGGAAGGCTTCGCGATCGAGCAGGCGTTCGTCAAGGGCGACAACCCGATGTTCTTCTCCGGGCCGTGGCACCTCGGCCTGGTCGCGAAGGCCGGTGGGGACTCCTTCAAGGACAAGTGGGCGATCGCCCCAATGACGAAGAAGGCGTCGTCGACGTCGTTCGTCGGTGGCAGCAACTTCGTCGTGTACAAGAATTCGCAGAACAAGGACGCCGCGTGGGCGTTCCTGAAGTTCCTCTCGGACCCGAAGACGCAAGCAGCCTGGTATACGACCGCGACCGACCTGCCGGCCGTCCAATCGGCGTGGGATGACCCGACCGTGAAGGCCGATCCGAACGTCGCGATGTTCGGCGAGCAGCTCAAGGATACGAAGGCCCAGCCGGTGAGCGCCACGTGGCCGGAGCTTGCAACGGCGATCAACGACACACTCGAGAAAATGACGACCGGCGGCATCGAGCCGCAGGCCGCCGCGGACGAGATGCAACAGAAGGCGGAGTCGATCGGGACGAAGTGAGATGACAGCCCCGGCCCTCGTCCGTCGGAATGTGGCGGAGCGGCGATCTGCCCCGGTCGCTCCCCGCCACGGTTGGCGGAAGGACCTGGTCGGATGGTCGTTCGCGGCCCCATTCGTAATCCTGTTCGGGGTCTTCCTCGCGCTGCCGATCCTCGCGGCGCTCGTGATGAGCTTCACGAGCTTCGGCTTGCGCGATCTCCAGAATCCGATCGGCACCACATTCGTCGGCATCGACAATTACGCGAAACTACTCGTTGACCCGAAGTTCTGGAAGTCCATCGGAAACACCGCCTACTTTGTCCTCGTCGGTGTGCCGCTTACGCTAGCCCTGGGACTACTCATCGCCAACGCGCTAAGCCGCGGAATCACCCGCTTCCGGACCGTGTACCGGGTCGGTTACTACCTGCCGGTGATCACGAGCATCGTCGCGATCGCGGTCGTCTGGCGGTTCCTCCTCAATCCAGATGTCGGGCTGATCAACATCCTCCTCAAGAACGTAGGGATCACCGGGCCCAACTGGCTGGCGAACCCGACCCTCGCCATGCCGTCGGTCATCGTCATGGCAGTCTGGCGGAACGTCGGATTCGCGATGGTCGTGTTCGTTGCCGGGATGCAGGCGATCCCCGCGGTCCTCTACGAGGCCGCCTCGATCGATGGCGCCGGCCGCTGGCAGGCCTTCCGGTATGTCACGCTGCCGATGCTCCGCCCGACGATCCTCTTCATGCTCGTCATCACGACGATCGGCTATCTCCAGCTGTTCGAGGAGCCGTTCGTCATGACGAAGGGCGGCCCGCTCGACGCGACCCTGTCCGTGACCATGTACATGTACCAGCAGGGTTTCTCCTTCTTCCACCAGGGCTACGCGTCCGCGATCGCCTACGTCCTCTTCGTGATCGTCGCGATCGTGGCGTTCCTCCAGTTCAAGTTCCTCCGGTCGGACGCGTGATGGGGACCCGGCCATGACGGCGATCGCGAGGCAACCAGCGCCACCCGTCCTTCCTCCGAGCAGTTCGGGCCAGCGTTCCCGATCGAAGTGGTGGATCTACCTCCTCCTGACGCTCGGGATCCTCCTGATGATCGGCCCGTTCCTGTGGATGCTCCTTGGGTCGCTGAAGCCAGAGGCCGAATTCCTCGTGAGCCCGCCGACGTTCCTCCCGAAGGACCCGACGGCGGACAACTACGTGCGGCTGTTCGACAAGCTCGACTTTCCCAGGTTCTTCTTCAACTCGTCCCTCATTGCGCTCGTCGTCACCATCGGCAACGTCCTGTTCTGTCCGATGCTGGGCTATGCGCTCGCCAAGCTCCAGTGGCGCGGCAAGGGCGTCATCATGGGGTTGGTCCTCGCGACGTTGATGGTCCCCGCGGGGATCACCCTGATCCCGAACTTCGTGCTGATGAGCAACCTCGGCCTCGTCAACACCTACCCGGGCCTGATCCTGCCATTCCTGGTCGGTCCGTTCGGGGTCTTCCTCACCCGCCAGTTCATGTACGGCATCCCGGACGAGCTCCTCGAGGCCGCCCGAATCGACGGGGCGAACGAGTGGCGAATCTTCTGGCAGGTCGTCCTGCCGATCACCGTGCCGGTCCTCGCGACCCTCGGGATCCTGACGTTCCTCGGCAGCTGGAACAGCTTCATCTATCCCCTCGTGATGGCCCAGGAACCCAACATGTACACGCTCCCGGTCGCCCTCGCGACATTCGCCACCGGCCAGCACCAGGCCGACTACGGAATGCTGATGGCGGGCTCCGTCGTCCTCGTGCTGCCGGTCCTGATCATCTTCATCCTCTTCCAGCGTTGGATCACCGAGGGGATCGCCACCACCGGACTCAAAGGCTGATCTCGGAGGTCTCGACATGCGCCCACGACGTTTCCCGCGCCTGACCACGGCCCTTGTCGCCTTGGTGGCTCTCGCCGTCGTCGTCCCGGCGACCGTCTCGGCGGGTGGCTCGGGCGGCCTGAGCGGTCGCGACCGCCACACGCTCTTCGGTTACGCCCGCACCACGTGGGCCTCGTTCGTGGCAATGACTGACCCCGACACGGGGTTGTCGTCCGACAGCCTCGCCGCCGACGGCACGCCGAGCGTCCAGACCTCGACAACGAACATCGGCGCGTACATGTGGAGCACGGTCGTTGCGGAGCGGCTCGGTATCATCGGCCATCGCGAGGCCGTTGACCGCCTAAAGGTGACCCTCCACTCGCTCGAGACGATGGAGCGTCACCAGCCCAGCGGCCAGTACTACAACTGGTACGACCACACGACCGGCGCCAAGCTCACCGCCTGGCCGCCGACCGGGGACCCGCTGACACCGATCCTGTCCTCGGTCGACAACGGCTGGCTGGCGACCGGGATCCATGTCGTCGCCAACAGCGTTCCGGAGCTTTCGAAGCGTGCCTCGAAGCTGTTCGACAGCATGCACTTCGGGTTCTATTACCGGCCGGCCGTGAACCGGATCGCGTTCCACGTGGCGCCCGATACGGGCGAGTCGCCCTGCTGCTACGACACGATCGTCAGCGAGAGCCGGATCGCGAGCTACATCGGGATCGCCACCGGCGAACTGCCGGCGAAGGAGTATTTCGGCTCCTGGCGGACATTCCCGGAGACGTGCGACTGGAACTGGCAGGAATCGAAGCCGGTCGGGTTCCACAAGACGTATCTCGGCGTCGACGTGTTCGAAGGCGCCTATGAGGTCAACGGGACGCGGGTCGTTCCCGGCTGGGGCGGCAGCATGTTCGAGGCGCTCATGCCGGCGCTGTTCGTCCCGGAGGAGCAGTGGGGCCCGCGCAGCTGGGCGGTCAACCACCCGCTGACCGTCGCGGCTCAGATCCACCACGGCCTTGTTGAGGCCGAGTACGGCTATTGGGGCTTCTCGCCATCGAACACCCCGGAGGGCGGCTACAGCGTCTACGGGGTCGACGCGCTCGGGATGAACCCAGAGGGCTACCCGTCGAACGAAGACAACACCTTCGTCGACCGCGGCTTCGCGGGCTGCGGCCGCGACCCCAAGCCAGATCCGGCGCCTTCCGCGTACACGAACGGCGTCGTCACCCCGCATGCCGCGTTCCTGGCGCTGCGCTGGGCCCCGAAAGCCGTGATAGCCGACCTCGCCAAGCTCAAGGCCGACTTCGATATCTACGACCACTGGGGATTCAGGGACTCGGTCAACGTCCAGACCGGCGCGGTCTCGGGGGCCTACCTGTCGCTCGACCAGGGGATCGTCATGGCGGCCATCGGCAACGCCCTGGGTCACGACATGCTTCGTGACGCGTTTGCGACCAGGGCGTTCCGCAAGGCCCTGCAGCCGGTCATCGGCATGGAGACGTTCAACGCCGGTCCCCGCGACGCGGCCGAAATCCGTTCGCTCCGGTGAGCCCGAGCTCCTCCGCCCGGATCGCGTGGTTCGAGGAGATCGGCGCACAGGCCGAGCGGAATCGCCCAGCTCCCGCGCCGGACCTTCCAGCGCTCGTCGGCGTCGTGGCCACGTCCGGTAGGGGCCAGGTGACGATCGACTGGCGGCCGGTCGACGGCGCGGCCGGTTACGTCGTCCACCGGGCGGCCACGCCTGAGGGTCCGTGGGAGGCAATCGACCACCGGGCGGGGGACCTGCTCGCCGTGCCTCACCCGCCCTACACGGACACGACCGGGGAGCTAGGCGTCTCCGCCTGGTACGCGGTCGCGGCCCTGCCGTCGATCGACGCGTCGGTCGGCCCGTTGTCGGAAGCGGTCGAAGGTCAGCCCGGGATCGACGGTGAGGCGCTCCTCAGCGTGCAGATCGATGCCGCCGCCCAGACTGGCCCGGTCGAGCGTCCGTGGCGCCCGATCATCGGCTCTGAACACCTCGCCCTTCTCCTGCGGGGGGCGGGACCGGGCGGCCATCTCGTCGGGGACGAACTGAGCGAGGCGTTCCGGATCGTCCGGGACGAGCTGGGCGTCCGGATGGTCCGGGCACACGCGATCTTGCACGACAGCCTCGGCGTCTATCGGGAGGTCGACGGCGAGCCGATTCATGACTTCGAGCTGGTCGACGCCGCGCTTGATCGGTTGCTCGAAACCGGCCTGCGGCCGGTCGTCGAGCTGTCGTTCATGCCCCGCGATCTCGCATCTGACCCGGAGCAGAGCGTCTTCGACTACCGCGGGATCATCTCGCCGCCTCGCGACATTGCCCGCTGGTCGGACCTCGTCGCCGCCCTCGTCCGCCATCTGATCGAGCGCTTGGGGCGCGACGAGGTCCGGAGCTGGGCCTTCGAGGTGTGGAACGAGCCCAACTTGCGGGTCTTCTGGTCAGCCGACGAAGCGGCCTACTTCGAGCTGTACGACGCGTCCGTGCGGGCGGTCCGATCGGTCGATGAAACTCTTCGCGTCGGAGGCCCGGCAACCGCGGCCGTCGGCTGGGTCGACGACATGCTGGCCCATGCCGCCGAGGCCGACGTTCCGCTCGACTTCCTGACGACCCACACGTACGGCCTCCCGCCGCTCGACCTCCGTCCGATCACGGAACGGTTCGGGCGGCCCGAGCTTCCGCTCTGGTGGACAGAGTGGGGCGTCTCACCAACCCACGGCGCGCCGATCAACGACAGCGTCTGGGCGGCGCCGCTCGTGGCCCGCGGCATGCGCTCGGCGGCCGGCCGCCGCGAATAGCTGGCCGACTGGGTCGCGTCCGACCACTTTGTCGAGCTTGGCGAACCCGAACGGCTCTTCCACGGGGGGTTCGGCCTGCTGACCATCGGCAACCTCCGGAAGCCGCGCTTCTGGGCGATCAGAATCCTCGAATTGCTGGGCGAGCGCGAGCTGCGGACGACGATCGAGGGTGATGGCGCCGGAGGGCTCGTCGAGGCGTGGGCGACCAGGGATCCGGATGGACGCATCGCGATCGCGCTCTGGAACGGCACAATCGATCAGACCAAGGCCGGCGGCGACTCCCTGCTTGATCGTAGGGTCAGGCTCACGATCGACGGTCTCGGACCCGGCTCCGTCGAGCTCCGCCATCGGCGGGTCGACGCGAGCCACTCGAACATCGTCCGGACGTGGAAGCGCCTCGGCGAGCCCGATTGGCCCGATGACGCCGGCTGGACCGTTCTCCGGGTGGCCGATCGCCTCGAGGCGCTCGAGCCGCCGCGCGAGGTTCGCGCCGACGAAGGCCGTCTCGAGCTCGAGATCGACCTGCCGATGCCGGCGATGTCGCTCATCGAGCTCGTCCCTTTCGGAGGCGGGGACGAGCGTGTCGCCGTTCCCTGACCGGCGGCCGATCGCAACAGAGCTTCGCAATGAGACCGGCCTCACGATCGAGCTCCTCGAGAACGGCTCGGTCTTTGCGATCCGCCACGGCGACGTGCTGGTCAACCAGGTGCTGGGAAGCGCGATCGAAGGCGGCCTCGGCAACATCTACGTCCGAACGCGATCGCGCACGGGCATCACGTCGTTCCAGTTGCTCGGGCCGGCGGCCTCGAGCCGGTTCGGGGCGTCCCGCCGCGGGGGCATCTGGGAGGGATCGGTGGACGGGCTCGACTACTCGTGCACGCTTCGCCTCGCCACGGGGCAGCCGACCTGGTTCTGGACGATCCGTCTGACCAACGCGTCGGGCAAGCGGCGGAGCCTCGATGCCGTGCTCGCCCAGGACCTCGGCATCGCCCACGAGGCCGCCGTTCGGAGCAACGAGCTGTACACCAGCCAGTACATCGATCACACGATCCTCGAGGACGAGGAGCTCGGATTCCTGATCTGCTCGCGCCAGAACCTGCCCCAGGGCGGATCGTTCCCGTGGATCATGCATGGCTGCCTCGAGGGAACTGCCGGGTTCCTGACTGACGGGTTCCAGTTCTACGGTCTCGCCTACAAAGGGTCGAACGTGCCATCGGCCCTTGGTCGGCTGACGCTGCCGAACCGCAACTACCAGTATGAGTTCGCGCTGCCGACGCTCCAGTCACGGAAGGTGTCGCTTCCACCGGGAGCGAGCGCCGAGATCACATTCTTCGCCGCCTTCGTGCCCGACCACCCAGCGGCTTCGAGCGAGGCGGACAGGGGACACGCGCGAGCTGCCGGCGAGGCCTTCCGGCGCGGTCGCGGTGCCGCGATCGCGCGAACCCCACCGCGTCGCGGGCCCGGCCTCTTCGATGCGCCGGTTCTGTTCGAGAGCCAGGATCTCGGGCCAACCGATCTCGAACGGTACTTCGGCTCGGAGCGGCGTCACCTCGAGCGCCGCGACGGGACGATCCTGTCGTTCTTCCACGGCCGCCAGCAGCACGTCGTGCTGAAGGCGAAGGAGCTCGTCTCGGAGCGACCGACTGGACACATCATGCGCTCCGGCCGGGACCTGCTCCCGAGCGACGACAGCCTGTCGGTCACAGCGTGGATGTTCGGCGTCTTCGGCTCCCAGCTGACGATCGGCAACACGTCGTTCAACAAGCTGCTCAGCGTCTGCCGCAACCCGCTCAACGTGCTCAAGGCCAGTGGTCAGCGCATCTTTCTGCGGACCGAGCGGGGTTACGAGCTGCTGGGCCTGCCGTCGGCCTTCGAGATGGGCCCGAACGGTGCGCGCTGGATCTACCAGGACGACCGTCTCGCGCTGACGATCCGGGTCGCAACGTCGCTCGGTGCGCCGGCCTTTCGCCTGAGCGTGGAGATCGAGCGCGGCGGTCCGCTCGAGATCCTCGTCAGCCACAACGTCGTCCTGGGCGAGAACGAGTACGAGGCGGCAGGGCGCGTGGTGCCGGACGCCTCCCGTGGGCGCGTCGAGCTGCACCCCGCGCCCGAGGCGCTCGTGAGCGGGCCGTATCCGGAGACGACGTTCTTCCTCGTCGTGCCGGACGTCGAGCAGATCGAGGCGATCGGTGGCGACGGGCTGCTCGCTGCCGATGGAGTCGAGCGCGGCGGGCCGTACGTCGTCGTCAAGACGAAGCCGGTCACGCGCTTCTCGCTCGTGCTGACGGGCAACGTCCTCGACCGGGAGCGGGCCGTGGCGCTGGCCACGCTGTACGGCAACAGGCCGGATCCCGACGCCGGTCTGGAGCAGGCGGCAGACCGCTTCTGGACGGGATTCGGGCGGGGAGCGATCCTGGCCGGGGCGTCGGGGCGGACCGCGGACGACGTCGCCCGGCTGAACGATTTGGTGCGCTGGTACCTCGTCGACGCGATGATCCACTACACGACACCGCATGGGCTCGAGCAGTACAGCGGCGCGGCGTGGGCGGTGCGCGACGTCTGCCAAGGCCCGGTCGAGCTGCTGGTCGCAACGGCCAATACTGGCCCGCTGCGAACCATCCTGAGGATCGTCTACGAGCAGCAGGACCGGCGGACCGGCGACTGGCCCCAGTGGTTCATGTTCGACCGCTTCCGCTGGGTGCGGGCGGCGGACAGCCACGCGGACATCATCCACTGGCCGATCAAGGCACTGTGCGATTACGTGGAGGCGACGGACGACGTCTCGATCCTTGACGATCAGGTCGCCTACGTCGATGCTCGAACGAAGCCAGGGCGCGCCGAGACCGAGACACTCTTCGCCCATACCGAGCGACAGATCGCGGCGATCGAGCGCGATTGCATCCCGGGCACGGCACTCGCGGTCTTCGCCGGCGGCGACTGGGAGGACACCCTCCAGCCGGCCGACCCGGCAATGGCCCGGCGACTGGTGAGCGCGTGGACCGTCGAACTCGCCTACGGGACCCTGAACCGCTATCGGGCGGTGTGTGACCGCGCCGGACAGGGCGCAATGGCGGCACGGCTGGCGGAGCTATGCGCGCGGATACGCGCCGATTTCAACCGCTACCTCGTCCCCGACGGCGTCGTCGCCGGACTGGCCGAGTTCACGGCGGACGGCGTCGAGTACTTCCTGCACCCTCGCGATCGCACGACCGGCGTCGGGTACCGGCTCCTGCCGATGACGCGGGGCATGATCAGCGGCATCTTCAGCGTCGAGCAGGCGGCGCGGCACGCGGCCCTGATCGAGCGTCACCTGCTGTTCCCGGACGGCGTGCGACTCATGAACCGGCCGATCGAGTACCGCGGCGGAACGTCACGCTACTTCAAGCGCGCCGAGTCGGCGGCCAACTTCGGGCGCGAAGTCGGGCTCCAGTACGTCCACGCGCACATTCGGTACGTGGAGGCGATGGCAAGGATCGGCCGGGCGGACGATGCGTTCCGGGGGCTGCTGGCTGTCTGCCCGATCGGACTCGAGCTCGAGGTTCCCTCGGCGCTCCCTCGTCAGAGCAACGCCTACTTCAGCAGCTCCGATGCCGCATTCACGGACCGCCGGCAGGCGAGCCGCGAGTTCGGTCGGATCAGGACCGGTCGCGTCGGGGTCAAGGGTGGCTGGAGGGTCTACTCGAGCGGACCGGGGATCTATATCAACCAGCTCATCTCGAACGTGCTCGGCCTGCGCGCGCACTTCGATGACATCGTGATCGACCCGGTGCTGCCGAGACGGGCTGACGGGCTGACGTTCGACTTCGAATCCGAGGGTCGCCCGGTCCGCTACCTGTACCACGTGGAGGGGCCGGGGTTCGGACCCCGCGAGGTTCGCATCAACGGCCGGTCGATGCCCGGTGGCAGGTACTCGGACAACCCCTACCGGCAGGGCGGCATGGTCATTGCGAAGCAGACCTTCCGGGAGGCGCTCGCTCGCGACGAGAACCTCGTCGAGATCTTCATCTGAGCGGTCCGGCCAGGTGATCGTCGGTCCGGGGACCCTCCGTTCGGTACCATTGGCTCGCCGATGTCGAGCCCACCCGTCACCCACGATCCGCGGATCAAGGCGCTGCCCGCGGCCGAGATCCGGCGGCGCTATCTCGAGTACTTCGCCGAACGGGGCCACACGATCGTCCCGAGCGCCAGCCTCGTCCCCGCCGGCGACCAGACCCTGCTCTTCACGAACTCGGGCATGGTCCAGTTCAAGGACGTGTTCACCGGCGCCGAGAAGCGCTCGTACACCAGGGCGGTCGACTATCAGCGCAGCCTCCGCGTGGCCGGCAAGCACAACGACTTCGAGGAGGTCGGCCGGTCGCCGCGGCATCACACGTTCTTCGAGATGTTCGGCAACTGGAGCTTCGGCGACTACTTCAAGCGTGAGGCGATCCAGTGGGCCTGGGGCTTCCTGACCCAGGACCTCGGAATCCCGGGCGACCGTCTCGCGGCGACCACGTACACCGACGATGAGGTGGCATGGAACGTCTGGCGCGACGAGATCGGGCTGCCGCCGGAGCGAATGGCGAAGTGGGGCAATGTCGATGCCGGCGACGACAAGAACTTCTGGCGGATGGCCGACACGGGGCCGTGCGGTCCCTGCAGCGAGATCCACTTCGACCGGGGCGCCCATCTCTCCGAGGGTCCGGAGTGCATCCCCGACCACAGCGAGACCTGCCCGCGCTGGCTCGAAATCTGGAACCTCGTCTTCATGGAGTTCGACCAGCGGCCGGACGGCCGCCATCCGCTGCCGTTCAACAGCGTGGATACGGGGCTCGGCCTCGAGCGCCTCGCGAGCGTCCTGCAGCAGGTCCCGACGAACTACGACACCGATCTCTTCCAACCGATCCACGCCCGGATGCGCGAGCTGCTTGGCCATGACCCGGGCGCGTTCGAGGCGGAACGCTTCAGCTACCAGGTGATCGCCGACCACTCGCGGGCGGTGACGTTCCTCGTCGCCGACGGCGTCCTGCCGTCGAACGAGGGCCGCGGCTACGTCCTGCGGCGGATTCTTCGGCGGGCCGTTCGGCACGGCCGGCTGCTCGGGCGCCGCGAGCC
>JBBSCI010000040.1:0-20338 GCA_038250445.1 Candidatus Limnocylindrales bacterium
ATCCTCGACGAGCAGAAGCGGACCCACCCGCTCGAGGACATCGAAGTTGTCTGCTCGGTCGACGAGCTGCGCGGCATGCAGTCCGCCGTCCGCGACATCTACGTCGACTCGACGGTCGCCGACTACATCGTCCGGCTCGTCAACGGGACGCGCTCCCATCCCGACGTCTATCTCGGCGCTTCGCCGCGCGGCTCGATCGCCCTGTATCGCGCGGGCCAGGCGCTCGCCGGCCTGCTCGGTCGCGATTACGTGATTCCCGACGACATCAAGGCCCTCGCCGAGCCCGCCCTGGCCCACCGCCTGATCATCAAGACGAGCGCCTCGATTCACGACGTCCAGTCGGGGAATGTGGTCCGCGAGCTGCTCGAAGCGACGCCGATCGACGGTATTCGCCCGACCGGCGGGCCGGATGGACCGCGAGAGATCCGCCCGACCGGCCAGAGCGCGGCGAAGGCCTAGGCCGGTCGCGACGAAGACAGCCGACGATCGATCGATCGCCTGATGCGCCGTCTCCAGCTCATCCTCATCGCCGCGATCCTCCTGATCGCGGCGTTCTCGACCGGGCTCGAGTTCCTCTTCTACCTCGTTTACCTGGCGATCATCGTCATCGGCGGCTCGTACATCGTCACCCGGCTCGGCTTGTCCGACCTGGAGGCCGGTTACGCGGTGAGCCAGCTCAACGGCCACGTCGGCGATCGACTCCGGGTAACCTACACGCTCCGCAACACGAGCCGCGTCCCAAAGCCGTGGCTCGAGGTCCACAACCCGACGACGCTGCCGGGCGGGCTTCCCGGCCGGGCCATTCCGCTCGGTCCGCGCGGAGAGCGCTCATGGCTCGTCCGGGTCCCGCTCGTCCGGCGCGGGCACTTCCGGATCGAGCCGCTCCAGATCCGGACCGGCGATCCGTTCGGCTTCTTCGAGGCGTCGGCATCGGTCGGCCAGGGCGTCGCGGTCGTGGTCTACCCGCGGATCGAGCGGATCCCGTTGTGGCGCCTGCCGGCGGCGTACCTCGAGGGCAGTAACGCGTCACCGGAGCGGACGCTACAGACCACCCCCCTCGCGACGACCGTCCGGCCCTGGGCACCCGGCGACAGCTTCAACCGCATCCACTGGCGGGCGACGGCCCGCCACGGCGAGATCCAGGTCAAGGAGTTCGAGCTCGAGCAGACCGCCGATGCCTGGATCATCCTCGACCTCGAGCGCTCGATCCAGACCGGCCGCGGCGACGAGTCGACGGTCGAGGCGGCGGTTCGGGTGGCCGCGGCGGTCGCCGACAAGGCGATCCTCGACAACCGCGCGGTCGGCATCACGGTGAACGCCCATCGCACCGCCCTCGTCCCGGCCGACCGGGGGAGCCGCCAGCATCTCAAGATCATGCAGCTCCTCGCCGCCGTCGACGGTGACGGATCGACGCCGCTGGTCGAGACCATCGTCGCGACCGCCGGCCGGCTGCGCCGCGGGATGACGGCGATCGTCATCACGCCCTCGACCGACGGGACGTGGATCCGCCCCATTGCGTCGCTCCGGACGCGCGGCATTGCGGCGGTCGTCGTCACGATCGACGCGGCCGCATTCGATCGAGTCGCCCGGACCGAGCGCGAGCGGATCGGCGAAATGGTCCCACCGCTTGACCCGCTTCTCGAGGAACAACGGGCACAGCGCGCCCGAGCGCTCCGCCACGCGCTCTCGGAGTACGAGATGAAGGTCCACAACGTCCTGCCCGGCCAGGCCCTGGGCGAGGCCCTCGTCGGATGAAGTGGCCGGCGCGGATTCCGTTCGGGCCGGCTGAGGGCTGGCTGAGTCTCGCCCTCGTCGCCGTGATGGCCGACACCGCGGCCCGGGCGATCGACGACGCCGGCTGGGTCCTCGGCCGGGGCGAGCTGACGAACTTCCTGCCCATCGCGGCGCTGCTCGGCGTCCTGGCCGGGTTCATCGGGTCGAAGGTCGGCTGGAACCGCTGGGTCGCCAACACGATCGGGGCCGTGTTCGCGGCGTTGATCGTTCCGATCCTCGTCGGCCAGGTCCTGCATCCCACGTGGACGCCCGGCGCGCAGTTTGCCGCAACCGGGGCGGAGGTGGTCAAGGCCTGGTCAGACCTCATCGTGGACAAGCAGCTTGCGACCCGCGCGACCGGCCATCACTTGCTCGTCCTCGGGCTCCTGGTCTGGGCGACGGGCCAGTTCGCGGCTTCAGCCGTCTTCCGCCATCGCCGCCCGCTGAGCGCCGTCGTCGTCGTCGGGGCGTTGGTCATCGGCAACATGTCGGCCACGCTGCGCGATCAGCTCGGCTACCTGATCCTGTTCAGTCTTGCCGCGCTGTTCCTCCTCATCCGGCTCCACGCCCTCGACGAGCAGGCGACCTGGACCCGGCGCAGGATCGGCGACCCGACGGCCGTCCGCACGATCTACCTCCGCGGCGGCACGATCTTCATCCTCGTGGCCGTGCTCGGCTCGCTGGTGCTGACCGCGACCGCCAGGTCCGCGCCGCTCGCCGGAGCCTGGGACGACCTGAAGCCGGCACTCCTCGATCTCAGCGCCGCGATCCAGCGCTACCTCCCGGCCGGCGGCGACACTCGCGGCGTCGGTGGCGTCCAGTTCGGGCCGACCGCCCTGATCAGCAGCGTCTGGAATCCCGACAGCTCGCCCGCCATGACGATCCGGCGCACGCCGGGCGACGATCGGCCCTACTACTGGCGAGCCGTCGCCTACGACCACTTCAATTTCTTTGGCTGGGACTGGACAGGCGAGCCGGTGACGACGCCAGTTCCCGCTGGCGAGGACATTCTTGGCGGGACGCTCGACGCCCCGCCGGAGAAGGGCGGCGTGGAGGTGATCTTCACGGTCACGCCGGAAGGCTATCGGCAGCCGTACGCCGTCAGCCCCCTGGCTCCGGTCAAGCTCGACCGCGACTCGGAGCTCCTCAGTCTCGGCAAGGACGGGTTCTACGAGGCGATCCAGGTCGAGACGCATCAGCCCTACATCCTCACGGCCCGGATCCCGCTCCTCGGTGACGACGCGCCGGGTGCGCTGACGCAGAACGCCCTCCGGGTGGCCGGTCAGGACTATCCGGACGAGATCGCCGCCCGCTACCTGGAAGTGCCCGAGGGGTCGATCGAGGAAGCGGGCACGGCCGTGCTCACCGATGTGCTGGCCAAGACGAAGAACGACAACCCGTACGACGTCGCCGCGAACATGGTCGCCGAGCTCCAGGGCCCTCGGTTCACATACAACACGAACGTGACGTCGGTCGACTGCGGCGACCACAGCCAGGCCGAGTGCTTTGCAATCTCCAAACAGGGCTTCTGCCAGCAATACGCGACGTTGATGACGCTCCTCCTGCGGAAGCACGGAATCCCGGCCCGCTTCGTCCAGGGCTTCCTGCCCGGCAACCTCAACAAGCTGACGGGCGTCGAGCAGGTCTCCAACAGCCGCGCCCACGCCTGGGTCGAGGCCTACTTCCCGGGCCACGGCTGGGTGATCTTCGATCCAACGGGAGGAAACCGCTCGGCGGCCGAGCCGCTGCCGTCCGGCCGGCCCGTCGCGGCCCCGTCGGCGACGCCGTTCAAGAGTCGCAACCCGGACGATCCCGGACCGGAAGGCCCGAATCGGCGCTCGCCAGGTGCCGTCGCCGGCGGCACGACCAACAACGGCGGCGGGGGAGCGGGCCCGTTCATCATCGTCGCGCTGCTGTTGCTCGGCGTCGTGGGCGGCCTGGCATTCGTGGCGTGGCAGCGCGGGCCACGCGGCCCGACGACCCCCGATGGCGTCTACGCGGGGGTGACGAGGCTTGCCGGGCGGCTCGGCTTCGGGCCGCGCCCGACGCAGACGGCCTATGAATACGCCACGGCCCTTGGTGACGTGCTGCCCAGCATCCGACCGGAGCTCCAGACCGTCGCCACGGCAAAGGTCGAGGTCGCCTACGGCCGCCGGACGCTCGATGCCGAGCGGATCCGAACGCTGCGCGAGACCTACCGCCGCCTTCGGGTGAGCATGCTCCGACTCCTCTTCCGCCGAGGACGCCGCCGCTGACCGGCGGCCGCGCCTACAGCGCTCCGGAGCGCTCGCGCTCCTCGCCCCCTTCCTGCGCGGCCTCGTCGAGCAGCGGGGCCAGGTGCCCGGTCAGGTTCATCGCGCGGACGACCGGCCGGCCGGCCCGGAACTCGATCACGCCGATCCCGCACAGCTCGAACGACCACATCCAGAAGCGGTCCAGCGGCAGCTCGAACAGCGTCAGGAGAAGAACCTTGAACAGGCCGTCGTGGCCGACGACGACCGACCAGGGTTGCCGCAGCGTCGGCTCGTGATAGCCGGCGACCTGGGGCCGATCGGGTGAACCGGGGACGCCTGCGTCGGCGAGGGACCCGAGAATCGCGCCAATTGTCGGCCGGAGGCGGGCCGCGACGTCCGGGATCGACTCGCCGCCTGGCGCCCATGCCTCGAGCGGGCGCCGCCGCCATGTCGCGAGGACGTCGCCCCAGCGCTCCTCGATCTCCGTGCGGTGACGGCCCTCCCATTCACCCTGGCCGATCTCGATGAGGCCGGGATCGGGGTGCGTCGGGATCGGCTGGCCGAAGGCGAGATCGCCGGCCATGGCCCGGGCGATCTCATCGGCTGTCTGGCTGGCGCGGCCCAGCGGCGAGTGGACGATCTCGAGTGGCGGCCCGGCCGGCACCGGCAGGGCCGGCGAGGCGTGCGGATGGGCGAGTCGCGCGGCGACGCGTTCGGCCTGGCGTAGGCCGATCGTCGAGAGTGGCGGGTCCGCCTGGCCCTGGAACCGGCCTTCGACGATGAACTCCGATTCGCCGTGGCGAACCAGGACGAGCGTCGCGTCGAGCGCATCGGGCACGAGGCCGCCGGTGGCGAGCGGCCCGGGACCCGGCCGGACCGACCCGGTCAGCAGTCGCTGCCGAGCCGGATCAGCCACAGGTCGATGACCGCTTCGTGGGTCCGGATCTCCTCGGCGGCGGACGGCGGAACGTCGTCGTCGAGGGCCAGGATCATGAGCGCGTCGGCGCGCGGCGCGGAACGGCCGAGGTGCATCGCGCTGATGTTCACGTCGGCCTGGCCGAGCGTCTGGCCGATCCGGCCGATCATTCCCGGCCGGTCGCTGTGGCGGGTAATGAGCATCACGTCGGATGGCTCCATGTCGAGCCGGTATTCGTCGAGGCGCGTCAAGCGAGGCTCGCCGCCGGCGACCGTGCCGGCGACCGTCGTTGTCCGACCCTTCGACTCGCCCGACAGCGTGAGCTGGGCGGCGAAGGCGCCGGCGTCCGGCGTTTTGCGCTCGACGACGGTGATGCCGCGGGCCTTCGCGAGGGCGCCGGCATTGACGAGGTTGACCCGCTCGGTCGTCGAGGTCTCGAGCAACCCGCGAAGGACGGCCGCGGTGAGCGGCGACCCATCGAACGCGGACAGGTCGCCGGCGATCTCGAGGGTCAGCGTCCGAACGCCGGTTCGGCAGAACTGGGCGAAGAACCGGCCGAGGATCTCGGCGAGCGGCAGGTACGGCGCAAGCGCCTCGGCGGTCTCCGGGGTGAGCAGCGGAGCGTTGACCGCGTAGCGCGCGCTGCGGCCGGCGAGGACGTCGAGCACCTGGTCGGCGACCTCCTCGGCGACGGCGACCTGGGCCTCGGCCGTCGACGCGCCGAGGTGCGGCGTGAGCAGCGTGTTCGGGGCGTCAAGCAGAGGCGAATCGACCGGCGGCTCCTGCTCGAAGACGTCGATTCCCGCCCCGGCCAGGGTCCCTGCCGCAAGGGCCGCGGCGACGGCCGCCTCGACGACGACGCCGCCCCGGGCGACGTTGAGCAGAATCGCCCCGAGCTTCATCCGGGCCAGCTGGGCCGCGCCGATCATGCCCCGGGTCGCCCGCGCCAGGGGCACGTGTACCGACACGACGTCGCTCCGGACAAGGAGGTCGTCGAGTGGGACGAGCTCGACGCCGTGGTGGGCTGCGCCCTCGACGGTGACGTACGGATCTGACGCGAGGACCGTCATCTCCATGGCCCGCGCACGGGCCGCGATCGCCTGGCCGATCTTGCCGAGCCCGATGATCCCGAGCGTCCGGCCGCGGAGCTCGAGACCCGTGAACTGTGTCCGCTGCCACTCGCCGCGGCGGACCGAGGCGTCGGCGGCGGCGATCTTCCGGGCCACGCCGTAGAGGAGCGCCAGCGTGTGCTCGGCCGCGGCGATCGTGTTGCCGGTCGGGGCGTTGACGACGGTGATGCCCGCCCTGGTCGCCGCCTCGAGATCGACGTTGTCGACGCCGACGCCGGCTCGTCCGATGACCAGGAGCCGGGTCCCGGCCGCGATGACGGAGGCATCGACCTGGACCTGGCTGCGGACGACGAGGGCGTCGTAGCCGGCAAGAATCGCGCACAACTCGTCCGGCGACAGGCCGGGCCGCTCATCGACGTCGTGATGGGCCCGAAGGAGCGCCACCCCCTCGGGCGCGATCGGCTCGGCGACGAGGATCCTCACGCCGGAACGCCGGCTCCTCTGGCTGGGATCCGGCTCGACAGCCCGAGAGCGTCGGCGGCCGCGGCGAAGGCTGCCCCGACGGCCGCTCCGGGCGTGATCCGCCGGCCCTGCTCGAGGGCGACCGACTCGAGGACCGCGATCACCCCAAGGATCTCCTCGACGGTGACCGAGCCGAGGTGGCCGAGACGGAAGATCTTGCCGGCGAGCTTGCCCTGGCCGCCGGCCAGGATCACGCCGTGGGCCCTGATCGCGGTATTGAACGCCTTCCAGTCGTGATTCTCGGGCAGCAACGCCGCCGTCACCGTCCGCGAGGCGAAGCGCTCGTCGGCTAACAGCTCGAAGCCGAGTGCCTGGAGCCCGGCGCGCGATGCCGCGGCCGCCGCCTCGTGCCGGGCGAAGATCGAGGCCGGACCCTCGGCGGTCATGAGCCGGATTCCCTCGTCGACCTGGAAGACGACGGCGATCGCAGGCGTGAAGGGCGTCTCACCATTGGCGGCCGCGTCGCGGTGCGCCCGCAGGTCGAGGTAGAAGCGGGGCATCCGGGCCGTCTCCATCGCTTCCCAGCCCCGCGCCGAGGCGGCGATCATCGCCAGCCCCGGGGCGGCCATCCAGGCCTTCTGCGAGGCGGTCACCACGAGGTCGACGCCCCACTGATCCATCTCGAACGGGACGGCACCCAGGCCCGACACGCTGTCGACGAGGATGAGGGTCTCCGGCGCCACGTCGCGGACGGCGGCGGCAAGGACGGCGATCGGGTTCATGACGCCGGTCGACGTCTCGTTGTGGGTGAGGAGGATCGCCCGATAGCCGGGTGCCGCCGCCAGCGCCTCTCGAACAACCGCAGGATCCGCGGCCTGACCCCATTCCACGGCGATCTTCGTGACGTCGGCGCCGTAGATCCCTGCGACCTTGGCGAAACGGTCACCGAACGATCCGATCGAAACGCCGAGGACCCGATCGCCCGGCGAGAGCATGTTGACGATGGCGGCCTCGAGCCCACCTGATCCCGCGCAGGTGAGCATCGCAATATCGCTCGTCGTCCCGAAGAACGGCTTCATGCCGGTGAGGATTCGGTCGAGCATCGCCGCGAACTCCGGTCCGCGGTGGTTGATCATCTGGCGGGCCCCGGCCTGGCGGACCGAGGGCGGCAGGGAGGTCGGGCCGGGAATGCGCAGGCTTGGCTCGAAGCGGTCCACGGGACGGTCTCCTGGGCGAAGAAGGGTGTTGTGCGAGCAAACCCGATGGTCGCACAGATGTCGCGCCCGGGCCGCCCAGTGGCGGCGTTTCCGCCTGCGCGTGCTCAGCCCGATGGCGGCGTTGGCGCGCCGGCGGGCCGGTCCGATGCGTGACCTGCCCGATCGCGCGCCAGTGCCATGCCCGCCGGCGGGCCGCGGGAGTGAGCATCTGCCGGATCTGCCGGAGGCGGATACGATCTCTGACGACTGACCGGTTTCCGGCCTGCCGTGCGAGTAGCACCGCGGACCGGCAGCGTCGCACCGGGACGAGCCCATGCGTCGTCAACAGGCCGCCCCCGCGCCGGAGAGATCGCTTGACCTACCCCGTCCGGAACTCCCGGACCCAGTTCCGCCGCCGACCGCCGCGTCGCCCGCGTCGATCGGGCTCTTTCGTCTTCGGCGTCGTGCTGGCTGTCATCCTCGCCTTCGGGATCCTCGGCCTGGGAACCGTCGCGACGAATGCCTTCGGTGCCGGCGACCTGTTCGAACGCCTCGTCGCGAAGGTCGAGCGGGTCATTGCGGGCCCGGTCCCGGATCGGTCGACCAAGCCCACCGTCGAGATGACCCCGGCTCCGACGCTCACCCCGACGATTCCGCCATCGCTTTCACCGAAGGCCACGCCAACCCCGACGCCGGTGCGGGCGGCCGTCGACGTCTCGATCACCGACGATCCGAAGGCCGTCTTCGCCCACGAGGCGCACAAAGACTGGTGCTCACCGGCCGGTGTCCAGATGACGCTCGCGTTCCTCGGCAAAGCCAACACGAGCGATGCGTTCCAGGCGGAGCTGGCGTCACGCGTCCACGAGTGGGAGAGCTCCAAGGACAGCCTCAACGGGGAGTGGGGCCCTGGCGCGATGGCCCTCGCCCTCGAGGCGTACGGCGCACCCGGTTACGAGATCCGGGCCTACCGGTCGCGCGGCGAGGCGATCCGCGACGCTGCCATCGCGATCACAAAGACCAGTTCGCCGGCGATCCTGCTCGCCTGGCGCGGCGCGCACACCTGGGTCATGACCGGCTATCGCGCCGACGCGGATCCGACGACCTTCGCTGACGCCAACATGACCGGGGCCTACATCCTCGACCCGTGGTACCCATGGAACTCGTCGATCTGGGGCCAGTCAGACCCGCCGGGCACGTTCCAGGATTGGCCCGAGATGGAGCGCAATTTCCTGCCGTGGAAGCGGCCGGAGGGAAAATACCCGGACCGCGACGGGAAGTTCATCGTCCTCGTCCCGACGGTCACCGTCAGCGCGTATCGCTGAGCGCCTCGCTCGCGAGGTCGGGGATCCGCCGGATCCGGAACGACAGGGCGATCGCCAGGATCGTGAGCTTGGTCGCGCTGCCGAGCGCGAAGGCGAGCGGGATGGATGTCAGCCCGAATGACGGCCGCAGGACGAGGGTCGCCAGGATCGTCATGACGAGACCCGCGAGGGACGCCGATACGGGCAGGACCGTGTTGCGCGTCGCGTAGATCGCCCGTGCGAGCGGGTAGGTCAGGCTCTCGATCGGGACTGACAGGGCGAACGCCGACAGGAGCGTCGCAGTTCGATTGACGTCCTCGGCGTCGAACGCCCCGCCACCGAGGAACAGGTCGATCGCGAACGTGCTCAGGACGAACAGGCCGATGCCGGCAAGAATGGTCAGCGCCGCGATCGTCAGGAGGTTCGTCCGCAGGATCTGGACGAAGGCGTCACGGTCGCCGCGGCCGGCCGCGGCCGACAGCCCGGGAAAGGCCGCGAGCGAGAACGCCACGCCGATGAGGCTGACCGGCACGCTCTGGAAGTTCCGGGCGAAGCTCACCGCCGACAGGCTGCCGGCAACGAAGCCCGAGGCGACCCGCGTGAAGAACTGGAAGGTCAGCGGTTCGATCGGAGCGCCTGCCATTCGCGGCACCATCAGGCGCAGAAACTCGCGGACCGCAGGCATTCGGAGCGCAAGCTGCGGCCGCAGCCGGATGTCCGTCCGGAGGATCCCGATCAGCCTGATCCCGAGATGCAGGAGCGCGCCACCGACCGCTCCGACGGCCGCCCCGAAAATCCCGATCCGATCGTGAAGCAGCAACGTCCCGAGGACGATCCCGGCGTTGTAAAGCAACGGGGCGATGCCGTAGTAGAGGAAACGCTGTTTCGCGACGAGGATCTCGCCGAGGACGATCGACGTCGCGAAGATCAGCGGGGTGATGCACATCACCCGGAACAGGTCCGTGTAGAGGGCGCGCTGTTCCGGCGTGGTGAACCCGGGCGCGATGAGATCGACCGTCAACGGGGCGATGAGGAAGAGCACCCCGGCGGCAACGCCCATCGATCCGACGGCGAGGGTGAGGATCGTCCGGGCGAATGTCTGGGCCGCCTCGGCCTCCTCGGTAACGAGCTTCATGAAGATCGGGACGAACGGCGCCGCGAGCCCGGCCGCGATGAAGACATCGAACAGGAGCTCCGGCAGGACGAACGCCGCGTTGTACGCGTCGAGCTCGGCGCCTGCCCCGTAGGTCCGGGCGAAGATCCGGTCGCGGACCAGGCCCATCGCGTAGCTGCCGAACGTGAGCACCGACAGGACGACCGCCCCCTGCGGCAGGAACCGGCCGATCAACGCGCGGATCGCAGTCATCGAGGTGTAGACGTTGCAACCACGACGAATAGGGCGACGACGAGCAGCGCGCTCGGAGCGAGGGCGTTGAGCGCCCCAAGGGTCGGCGGCGAGACGGGTGGGTCGGCTTCGATCGCGTTGTGCCAGGCCTGGCGGAGGCGATCTACCTCGTCTGGCTCGAGCCGATCCTCCACCGCGCTCGCGAGAGCTGCATGGATTGCACCGAGCCAGCCGATCCCGCCGCCCCACGCCGCCCAGGCCGATACGGGGGCCGTCAGAACGATCGCGAGGGCGATCAGTGGCGGCAGCCCGCCCGGCACATTGACGATCGCGAGAAGCGCGGCGAGGTGGCAGCCCAGCATGAAGATTCGTGCTCGACGGGCGACACTCGTCGATGCCACGAGCGCCTCGTGGAGCGGCCGGTTAGCACCGTCCCAGCGCTTCTTTCGCTCCCGGTCCCGATCGAGGGCCTCGATGGCTTTCGCGCGCGCCGCTTCGAGCTGGGAAGAGATCCGGGGATCGCGGAGGGACGCGCTCGTCCAGCGGCCGAGCCGGCGGCGCTCCGCCGGCGTCAAGGTCCGGGCCCGGCGGACGATCGCCTCAACGCCGGCGATTCGCTGGGCCGCCGGGTGGTTCTCTGGCATCGGGGCAGGATCGCACAAGCACCGGGCCCAGTGCCTCGCGCCTCAGGAACCCCCGCTAGCTCGCATCCCGCTTCTCGGTCTCGGCGATCTTCTTCCGGCTCTCCATGTTGGCCTTGGTCGCATCGCTCATCGATGCCGTGGCCATGTCGGCTCGGTCCTTCCGTCGAGGTCCTTCCTCGCGTGCCCGTTCGCGACCCTTCATCCGAGCGCGGATGGTCGCCTCGTAGCCCTGGTCGTTCGGCATGTAGTAGCGGCGACCAACGAGCTCGTCCGGGAGGTATTGCTGCTCGACGTCATCGCCCTCGAAGTCGTGCGGGAACTTGTAGCCGACGCCGATGCCGTGCGCCTTCATCCGTCGGTCGCCGGCGGTGCGCAGGTGGTTGGGGACGGGAAGGGAACCGAGCCTCATCACGTCAGCCATCGCCGCGCCATAGGCACGACCGACCGAGTCCGACTTCGGCGCCGCCGCGATGTGGATCGTTGCCTGGGCCAGCGCGTACTGCGCCTCGGGAAGCCCGATGTGATCAAGCGCCTGGGCTGCGGCGACAGCGATCTGGAGGGCTCGGGGATCGGCGTTTCCGACGTCCTCGGACGCGGCGATGATCAGGCGGCGGACGATGAAGCGCGGATCCTCGCCGGCAGCGATCATCGCGGCCAGCCAGTAAAGCGCCGCGTCCGTGTCGTTGCCGCGGAGGCTCTTGATGAAGGCCGAGACCGTGTCGTAGTGGCCGTCGCCCGCTCGGTCGTAGCCGAGGATCCGCTGCTGGGCCGCGGCCTCGACATCCTCCAGCCGGGGCGCGACCCGACCGTCCTTGTCGCGGACGTCCTCCCCCTCCGCAAGTGCGACGGCGCCCTCGAGAACGTTGAGGGCGGCCCGGGCGTCGCCGCCGGCCAGCGAGACGAGGTGGTCGAAGGCGTCGTCGGCCAGGGCCACGCCGCCGGCTGGCCCCATCGCGCCCGCCAGCCCGTTGGCCTCGTCGGCGAGCGCCCGTCGAACGACCGTCGCGACGTCCTCGTCCGACAGCGGCTCGAGCCGCCAGACCCGCATCCGCGACAGGAGCGCGGCATTGACCTCGAAGTAGGGGTTCTCCGTCGTCGCGCCGATCAGCGTGATCGTCCCGTCCTCGACATGGGGCAACAGGCCGTCCTGCTGGGCCTTGTTGAACCGATGTATCTCGTCGAGGAACAGGACCGTCCGTTGCTGGTTCAGGGCCAGGCGATCCTGCGCCTCGGCGATCGTGGCCCGGACCTCGACGACCCCCGACATGACGGCCGACATCGTCGAGAAGTGGGCACCGATCTCGCCCGCGAGCAGGCGGGCCAGGCTGGTCTTGCCGGTGCCGGGCGGCCCCCACAGCAGGATCGAGGCGAGGTGGCCGCGGGCGACGCTGCGTCGGAGCGGACCGCGCTCGCCCACGAGGTGCTCCTGGCCCGCGAACTCCGCGAGTGACCGCGGGCGCATCCTTGCCGCCAGCGGCTGCTGTTCGGGCGGTGGCTTGAAGAGCGGCTCCGGTCGTGCGCCCGTCGGACGGGCAGGGGAGCGCCGAGTGGGCATACGTCGATGGTACGCGCGGAGCCCGAGAACGGGGTCGCCGGGGTGGTGCTAGATCAGGTTGGCGACGTTGATCAGGACGTCGAGGATCGCCAGCACCCCGAGCAGGCTGCCACCGACGAGGATGATCCGCCGGACGTCGCGCCGTACGTAGCCGTACTCTTCGGCGGCGCGAACGGCGAGCGGGGTCGACGAGTAGATCGCGCCTTCGATCGGGCGGCGCTCTTGACTTCGTCCGCGCCGGATGGCCTCGGCGGACTTCTCCTCGGCCAGGATCGCGGCCTCGAGCTCGGCAGCCCGCGCCTCCTCGTCCCGGGTCACGGAGCCTTCGGGGCGAGCCGGCTTGACGGCGGCGGGCCGTCCCGAGGTCCGCTGCATGGGCCGCCGCTGGCCCGGCCGGCCGCCAACTCGGGAACGCTTCGCCATGTGCTTCGGGTGCCTCCGGGGTGACTCGCTGGGACCCGCGGAGGATAGCATCGGCGTCGCGCCCGGTCGCGCCACGGCTTGCCGCCGATGGCAGATGCTAGACTCGGCTGGCCGCCGAGGACCCTGTCCGGCGCCTGCCGGAGGACCGTCCCATCGATCTGAACGCTCTCGTCGCCCCGAACCTGGGCGCGATCGTCGTCGGGCTGCTCGTGGCTGTGCTCCTCCTCCTGATCGTCGTCGTCGTTCAGGCGCGCCGGCTCTCCCGGTTCCGGCGGCGCCTCGACAGCCTTACCAGGGGCGTGGAAGGAAGGAGCATCGAGGCGGTCCTCGACGCGCATCTCGACAAGGTCCTCGCGGTCGCCCGTGAGCTCGACGACCTCTCCGCGCGGTCGGCCGTGATCGAGTCCGACTCACGTCGAGCCATTCAGCGCGTCGGACTCGTCCGGTTCAATCCGTTCGAGGATACGGGCGGCAATCAGAGCTTCGCGCTGGCCCTCACAGACAAGAAGGGCGACGGGTTCATCGTCAGCAGCCTTCACGCTCGCGTCGGGACCCGACTGTACGCGAAGGCTATCGTCGCCGGCCGGTCCGATGCGACGCTGTCGTCGGAGGAGGCTGAGGCGCTGCGACTCGCCCTTGCCGCGCCCGGCGTCCGCGACACAGGCGGCGCCGTGCGGGCACGCGCGGTCTGACAGGCTAGCTGTCACGCGGAGCCGCCAGCATGCGTGCATGGCCATCGACGATGCTCCCAGTCGCGACACGGTGAGACGCACCCGCTCTCGCCGGGAGCCTGCGCCTCTCGAACAGCTCCCGGTCTGGGACGGCTTCATTCCCGATTCGCCGGCGAGGCTCGACGGCGATCCGCCGGCCGGGCTTGACGCGCTCCTCGGCGGCCTGAATCCGGAGCAGCTGAAGGCGGTGACGCACGGGGTGGGGCCGCTCCTCGTGGTTGCCGGCGCCGGGACCGGCAAGACCCAGGTGATCACCCGCCGGATCGCCTGGCTGATCGCGACGAGGCGGGCCAAGCCGTCGGAGATCCTCGCCCTCACCTTCACAGAGAAGGCCGCCGCCGAAATGCAGGTCAGGGTCGACCAGCTCGTGCCATATGGCTATACAGACGCCGCGATCGGGACATTCCATGCGTTTGGCGACCGGATCATCCGCGAGTACGCGCTCGAGCTTGGCTTGCCGACGGACGTGCGCGTCTTAACCCGGCCCGAGGTCGTGATCTTCCTTCGGGAGCAGCTGTTCGAATTCGACCTCGACCTCTACCGCCCGCTCGGCGACCCCACCCGGTTCCTGGGCGCCCTAGCGGCCCTGTTCAGCCGCTGCAAGGACGAGGACATCTCGCCGGCGGCCTACCTCGAGCACGCGGATCGACTGGCCGCCCGGGCAGTCGCCGCTCCAGACGATGAGGCAATCGCCGAGGAGGCCCGGCGCCAAGGGGAGCTGGCCCGGGCATACGCGCGCTACCAGGAACTGCTCGCAGCGAACGGGTTCATCGACTTCGGCGACCAGGTCAACCTGGCGCTGAGGCTCGTCCGAACGTCTGCCGCCGCCCGCCTGGAGCTCCAGACCCGGTTCCGGTTCGTGCTCGTCGACGAGTTCCAGGACACGAATCGGGCCCAGTCGGAGCTCGTGTCGATCCTGTCCGAGCCGCACCGCAACGTCACGGTCGTCGGCGACGACGATCAGTCGATCTACAAGTTCCGGGGAGCCGCGATCAGCAACATCCTCGGCTTCCGGGATCGATATCAGGACGCGCGGACCGTCGTCCTGCGGCGCAACTACCGCTCTCTCGCGCCGATCCTCGACGCCTCATACCGCCTGGTCCGCTTCAACGACCCGGATCGGCTCGAGGTTCGGGCCGGCATCTCGAAGCGGCTCCGCCCGGAGCGCGTGACGGCGCCGGACGCACCGGCCGTCCGCCTCGAGGCGTTCGCGACCCACGCGGAGGAGGCCGACTGGATCGCCACCGAGATCGCCGGCCGGATCGCAGCCGGGGCGAGGCCGCGCGACGTCGCCGTCCTGGTCCGCGCCAACGGGCACGCCGATCCGATCCTCCGCAGCCTCAACGTCGCCGGGATCCCGTGGCGGTTCTCCGGGACGTCGGGGCTCTATGCGCGGCCGGAGGTCCGGCAGCTGCTGGCGTTCCTGCGGGCGGTCGCCGATCCAACCTCGAGCGTCGACGTCTACGCGCTCGCGACCGCCCAACCCTATGAGCTCGGCGGGGAGGACCTGACTGCAATCGTCAACACCGCGCGGCGCCGCCATCGGAGCGTCTGGGAGATCCTCGACGAGCTCGAGCGGCAGCCCGGCATCCTGCGCCTCTCGGAGGCCACGCGAACTTCCGCCGGCCGGTTTGTCGCCGACCTGCGCCGATACACCGAGCTGGCCCACGTCCGTCCCGCCGGAGAGGTCCTGTACCGGTTCCTGCGCGACTCGGGGATCCTCGGCCGGCTCGCGGCGAGTGACACCGTCGCTGCTGAGGAAGCGCTGCGCAACATCGCCCGGTTCTTCGACATCGTCCGGGCCCAGGCCGCGCTCCTATCGGACGATCGGGCGACATTCCTCGTTCGGCACCTCCAGACGTTGATCGAAGCGGGCGACGATCCGCCGACCGCGGATCTCGACCCGGACGCGGATGCCGTCGGGGTCCTCACCGTGCACAAGGCGAAGGGCCTGGAGTTTCCGGTCGTCTTCATGCCCGGGCTGGTGGCCGGCCGATTCCCGACCCACACGAGGCGCGAGCCGCTAGGCCTGCCGCTCGAGCTCGTCAAGGAGACGCTGCCTGGGGGCGACTACCAGCTCCAGGAGGAGCGGCGCCTCTTCTACGTCGGGATGACGAGGGCGCGCGACGAACTGATCCTGTCCCACGCAGCCGACTACGGGGGCGGCGTCGCTCGGCGCCTTTCGCCGTTCGTCCTTGAGGCGCTGGACCTGCCGACGGTCGCACCGGCGGCCGGGTCCGGCTTGTCGGCGCTCCCGGCGCTTCAGCGCCTGGCGGCGTTCGATGAGCCCAAGACGGGACCGGTCGTGCCGCGCGGCCCGGTGGAGGAGCCGCTCCTCCTGAGCTTCTATGCGGTCGACGACTACCTGACATGCCCGCTCAAGTTCAAATACGGCCACGTGCTGCGCGTCCCGCTGGCGCCGCACCATGCCCTCATCTACGGATCGGCGCTGCACAAGGCCGTCCAGGAGTTCCATCGCCGCCACGCCAGGGGCGACGTGATGACCGAGGACGAGCTGACGGCTGCTTTCGAGCTCGCCTGGACGAACGAGGGATTCCTGACTCGCGACCACGAGGAAGCGCGGCTGGCGGCCGGTCGCGATGCGCTGCGCCGGTTCCGCGCCGAACAGCTGAAGCCCGACGCGGTCATTCCTGTGTACGTCGAACGGGACTTCAGCTTCTCGCTGGACGGCGACCGTGTCCGGGGCCGGTGGGACCGCGTCGACGTCGAGCCGGCCGCGGATGGCCAGCCGTCGGACGCCGAGAGCGCGTCCGTGCCTCACGCCGACACCGTGTCGCCGACCCTCGGCCTGACCGGGCGCGAGCGAGTGACGATCACCGACTACAAGTCGAGCGACGTCCGCGACCCGGTCAAGGCGCGCCAGCGTGCCCGCGAATCGCTTCAGCTCCAGATCTACGCGATGGGCTACGAGGCGCTCACCGGCCGCCTGCCGGACTACCTCCAGCTCCACTTCCTCGATTCGGGGTTGGTCGGCCGCGTCGAGGTTGATCCCAAGCGCCTCGCCAAGGCCCGCCAGAAGATCGCCGTCGCCGCAGCGGGGATGCGGGCCCGCGACTACACCGCCAGGCCGGACCGGATGGCCTGCTCGTATTGCCCGTTCCGCGAGATCTGCCCGTCCAGCGTGGCGACCTGACGCACGTGGACCTTGCATCCATCAGGGCGATCACGTTCGACTTCGGCAACACGCTCGTACCCGTGGACCGGGCGGGGTTGCGGCGCGTCGTCGAGGCTACCGGCGAGGCGGTCGTCGAGCGGCTTGGGCCGTTCGAGCTCGATGCGTTCCGCGGGATATGGGGCGAGGAGCGCGCCCGCCAGTTCCGAGAGGAAGTCCCGCAGTTTCGTGAGGTCGATCTCGCGGACCGATTCGTGCGTGTCCTTGCCCGGCTGCGCGGGATGCCTCCACCAGCCGAGGATGACCGCTGGGACCAGGCGGCTGCAGCGCTGCAATCTCGACCAGAAGAGATCGACTGGGCGATCGAGGTCTATAGCAGTGCGTTCGTCCGGGTCATGCCGCCCGATCCGTCCGTCGGGCGGGCGCTCGCGGTGTTGGCGGAGCACGCCTCCCTCGCGATCCTGTCCAACTGGCCGCTCGCGGCGACGATCGACCGCTACGCCGACGCCGCCGGTTGGACGCCCCATCTCAGGGCGATCGTGGTCAGCCAGCGGGTCGGCACGATCAAGCCGGATCCAGCGATCTTCGCCGAGGCCCGCCGCCTCCTCGGCGATCCGAAGCCGGGGGCCATCCTCCATGTCGGCGACGACTGGGCCGCCGATGTCGTCGGTGCGGCCCGAGTCGGTTGGCGGACGGCTTACGTCCGAACGCGGCCCCAGGATTCGCCACTGCCGGGGAGTGAGCGCGACGGCTCCGTCGAAGCGGACCTCGAGATCGACGGTGTTGCGGAGCTTGCGGACCTGTTCGGGAGCCTCCGCCGAAACCCGTAGACTCGTGGGAGATGGAAGCACGCGATCGCCTCGCCAATCTCGGCTTCCTCGCGGCAGGTGGCATCGTGTTCCTGCTGGTCGCGCTGGTCTTCACGACGCGCGATCCCACGGTTGATCCGGGGGCGGGGTACCTGGGCGCGCTCCTGCTGGGGCTCGCCCTCGGGCTGCTGACGACGTCGCTGTTCTGGCTCGTGGTGTTCGGCCGCCATCGCCGCATCGCGTATCGTGGCGACTGGCCGCGGGCGATCAGGCGCGGCGGATGGGTCTTCCTCGTCAGCGCCGTCTTCGTGATCCTGCGCCTCAACCGCGTCTTCCAGCCCGAGATCGCCCTGTTCATCCTTGCGCTCGTCCTTGTCGCCGAGGCGACCCTGTCGGTCGAGCGCTGAAGATCGGAGGTCGTCCTTGACTGGCGCGCTCGCCGTCGTCCGCCCTGCGGAGCCCCACGCCGACGCCAAAGCCCGGCTTGCCGCGGCCGTCGAATCGTCACGGGACGAGGTCATCGGACTGTCCCACCGGATCCACGCCAACCCGGAGCCGGCCTTCGAGGAGCGCCAGGCGGCGGGGTGGGTGGCGGAGATCCTGCGCGGCCACGGGTTCGAGGTCGAGCATCCAGCCGGCTCGCTCGAGACCGCCATCCGGGCGACCCGTCGCGGCGGGCGTGGCACTGGGCCCCGGATTGGAATTCTTGCCGAATACGACGCGCTTCCCGGTCTCGGCCACGGCTGCGGCCACAACACGATGGCAGCATCCGGCGTCGGTGCCGCGATCGCGCTGGCCTCGATCGCCGCGGAGTTGCCGGGAGAGATCGTGTTCCTGGGGACCCCGGCCGAGGAGCGGGGGAGCGGCAAGGTGGCGATGATCGAGGACGGCCTCTTCGAAGGCATCGACGCCGCCCTGCTGTTCCATCCGTGCGACCGCAACCACGTTGAATCCCATCCGCTCGCATCGGAGGATGTCGACGTCGTCTTCCACGGCCTGCAGGCGCACGCGGCGGCCGACCCGTGGAAGGGTCGGAACGCCCTCGACGCGATGGTCATGTTGTTCGCGTCGGTCGGGCTGTGGCGCCAGCAGCTCCGGCCGGGTGGCCTCGTCCACGGCATCATCCAGGAAGGCGGCACGGCGGCCAACATCATCCCGGACCGGACGAAGGCGTGGTTCATGCTCCGCAGCTCCGACCAGGCCTACTACCAGGAGATGAAGGCCAGGTTCCGGGCACTCGCCGAAGGGGCCGCGCTGGCCACCGGCACGACGGTCGAGATCGGCTTCAGCGGTGGCGCGAGCACGATGCACCGGAATCTCACGCTCGAGGCTCGCTGGGTGGCGAACGCGGCCGCATACGGCATCGTCGACCAGGGCCCCGACCCCAACTCCGGCAGCACCGACATGGGAAACGTCAGTTGGGTCTGCCCGACAATCCATCCCGAACTTTCGATCGCGGACGAGGGCACGCCCGCTCATTCGATCCTCTTCCGGGACGCCGCCGCGACGCCGCGCGCCGACGAGACGACGCTGCTCGCCGCGACGCTCGTCGCCCAGACCGCGTACGAGCTCTACGCCGATCCATCTCTCGTCGAAGCGGCCTGGCGAGAGTTCAGGGGCGAAGGCTGATCGGCCGGGTGCTACGATCCGCTGCGGCGCGCCCCGCTGGACGCACGTTGCGAACCGGCGGCGCCCCCAGCGAGACGACGCCTGAGCCGGCGACCCGTGTCGCCGTTCCGTCCGTCTCCGGAGGATTTCGTGGCTGAGCGCCCCCACGACCCCGACGCCCTGCCTGCCGGCGACATTGCGACCGCCAATGGCTGGGGGGCACCGTTCGAAGCCTTCAGCGACTTCGAGTTGCCGACCTACGTCGGCCCGACGACCTTCATGAACCTGCCCTGGATCACGGACCCCATCCAGCTGATCGCGCTGGGCGCCGACGTGGCGATCATCGGGGCGCCATTCGACGATGCCGTCAGCCACCGACCAGGCGCCCGCTTCGGGCCGCGGGCGATCCGGGAAGCCCAGTACACGTCGGGCTCGATCAACTCCCTCCAGCTCGGCGTCGAACCATTCGAGGTGCTGACGGTCGTCGACGCCGGCGACGCGAACATCATTCCTGCCTGGATCGAGCGGGGCCACGCCTTCATCTATCGCAAGGTGCGCGAGGTCGCCCGAACCGGTGCGATCCCCATCGTGCTCGGGGGCGACCATTCGATCACGTGGCCGGCGGCCACGGCCATCGCCGAGGTTCGCCGACCCGGCAGCATGGGGATCGTCCACTTCGATGCCCACGCCGACACCGCCCCCGACGACTGGGGCGTCCTCGCCGGCCACGGCACGCCGATGCGTCGGCTCATCGAATCGGGGGCCGTTCTGGGCAAGAACTTCGTCCAGGTCGGCCTCCGCGGCTACTGGCCGCCGGTCGACGTGTTCGAGTGGATGCAGGAGAACGGGCTGCGTTACCACTTCATGCACGAGATCGAGGAGCGCGGCGCCGACGCCGTCGTCGACGACGCGATCGCCGAGGCCCTCGACGGGTGCGATTCGATCTACCTGAGCATCGACATCGACGTGGTCGATCCGGGCCTCGCCCCCGGTACCGGAACGCCGGAGCCCGGCGGGTTGATGACGCGCGAGCTCCTGCGGGCGATCCGGCGGATCGTCGCCGCGGTCGACCTCGCCGGCATGGACATCGTCGAGGTCTCGCCGCCGTACGACCATGCCGAGACCACCGCGATGATCG
>JBBSCI010000041.1:0-19503 GCA_038250445.1 Candidatus Limnocylindrales bacterium
CCGTCCGCGACGATCAGGATGAGGTCTCCCTCCGCTGCCGTCGTCTCGTCGACGATCGAGCGCGTCAGCTCGGCGGACAAGAACTTGGCGATCGGGCCCTTGACCTCGTCGCCCGGCTCCAGGGCCAGGTATGCCAGGCCCTTGGCTCCCCAGCGCTTCGCCAGCTCGGTCAGCTCGTCGATCTCGCGGCGCGTCCGGCCGGCCATCCCCGGCGCGACGATCGCCTTGACCCGACCCCCGCCCGCGAGCGTCTCGTCGAACACCCGGAAGCCGGACGCGGGCGCACCACTCGCGTCGACGAGCCGCGGTCCGAGATCCACCAGCTCCATCCCGAATCGCAGGTCCGGCTTGTCCGACCCGAACCGATCCATCGCCTCCTCGTACGTCAGGCGAGGGAACGGCTCGTCCTGGATCGGCCGGTCGGGAACCGTCGCCTTCGAGACCTCGATCACCATCCGCTCGACGAAGTCCATGACCGTGGCTTCATCGACGAAGCTCATCTCCAGGTCGAGCTGGGTGAACTCCGGCTGGCGATCGCCGCGAAGGTCCTCGTCGCGGAGGCACCGCGCGATCTGGAAGTAGCGATCGACGCCCGCGACCATGAGGATCTGCTTCAGCTGTTGCGGGCTCTGCGGCAGGGCGTACACCGTGCCCGGTTGGAGGCGACTCGGGACGATGAAGTCGCGGGCGCCCTCCGGCGTGCTCTTGATCAGCAGCGGCGTCTCGACCTCGACGAAGGCATTTGCGTGATGGACCTCGCGGATGGCCTGAACGAGGCGGCTGCGCAGGAGGAGCCGCTTCTGCATCGGCTCGCGGCGGATGTCGAGATAGCGGTACTTGAGGCGGAGGGATTCGTCGATCTGGGCGTCCGGCTCGTTCACCGGGAAGGGCGGCGTGAGCGCCTCCGACAGGATCGTGACGGCAGACGCGCGGAGCTCGATCTCACCGGTCGTCAGCTTCGGGTTCTCCGTTCCTTCCAGACGCCGGGCGACCTCGCCTCCGACGGTGACGACGAACTCGGTGCGAACCGTGCTGGCGATGGCGTGGGCCTCCGGCTCGTCCGTCCGGTCGACGACGACCTGGGTGATCCCGTGGCGATCGCGGACGTCGAGAAAGATCAGGTGACCGAGGTCCCGCCGGCGGTGGACCCAGCCGGCGAGCATGGCCGGCGACCCCGCGTCGGACGCCCGCAGCTGACCGCAGGTATGGGTCCGATAGGGCGTGGCGAGGCTCGGGGTCGGGTCCGTCATGGCCAGCGTATCGTATCGGAGCCGGCGGGGGTGGGATCGGAACAGTCGCAACGAGAGGGGAAGCGTCAGCGTGGCCACGGACGTTCTTCCGCGTCAGATCGAGACGGTCGTCATCGGGGCCGGCCAGGCCGGGCTCGTGATGAGCACGTTCCTCGCCGCGGCGGGCCGCGAACACGTTCTGCTCGAACGCCGCGACGCGCTGGGTGGCGGATGGCTGGATCGCTGGGACGAGTTCTGCCTCGTCACGCCGAACTGGACGACCGCATTGCCGAGCTTCCGCTACGACGGGCCCGACCCCGACGGGTTCATGCCGCGCGACAGCGTCGTCGATCGGCTTCGGGCCTACGCGGCGGCGATCTCGGCGCCGGTCGAGCTCGGCACGGACGTTCGCCGCCTGACGACGCGCGAGCGGGGCGGCTTCCGGCTCGAGACGAACCGCGGTGTGATCAACGCGGCCGAGGTCATCGTCGCTGCAGGCGGATTCCAGGCCCCGCGGATCCCGGCGATCGCCGCCGGCCTGCCCGAACGCATCGTCCAGGTCCACTCCTACACCTATCGGAACGAGGCGTCCCTGCCGCCGGGCCGGGTCCTCGTCGTCGGAACCGGTCAGTCTGGCGTCCAGCTCGCGGAGGAGCTCCACGAGGCGGGTCGCGAGGTGATCCTGTCCGTAGGTCAAGCCGGCCGGATGCCACGCCGATATCGAGGACGCGACGTCTTCGTGTGGCTCGTCGGCCTTGGTGACCGCGGGAGGCTGCCGACGGTCGACTCGCTCACCAGCCCCGAGGCCCGGTACGGTGGCAATGCCCACCTGTCCGGCCATCATGGCGGCCACGACACCGACCTCCGCCAGTTCGCGCTCGACGGGATCCGCCTTGTCGGTCGTTTCGAGGGCGTCGACGGCAAACGGATTCGCTTCGCGCCAGATCTCGCCGCCAACCTGCGTTTCGCCGACGAGTTCTTCGACGCACGCCTGAAGATCGGGATGGACCGGCTCATCGAGGAGACCGGCATGGAGGCCACCGAGGACGACCGCCAGACGATCGATTTCGAGCCGCCGCAGGTCCTCGAGCTCGACCTCGCGGCCGAGGGCGTATCGACGATCCTGTGGACCAGCGGCTACCGGCTCGACTTCAGCTGGCTCGACCTGCCGATCCTGGACGAAATCGGCGCCCCGCGCCACGTCCGGGGCGTGACGGAGGTCGCTGGCCTGACGTTCCTCGGGCTGCCGTGGCAGTACTACCAGGGCTCACACGCATTCTTCGGCGTCGCCAACGACGCCCGCTACCTCGCGGAACGCTGGTAGGCGGCCGGATCAGTCGCTCACCCGTGATGGTGGGAGGCGCTGGCCCGTGAGAGTTCGCGCTCGAGATCGGCCGTGCCGACGACCCGCTGGGTTCCGGCCTGGAGGTCCTTGAGCTGGACCTCGCCGTCGGCGAGCTCGTCGCCGAGGATGATCGCGAAGTGGGCGCCTTCCTTCGAGGCCGCCTCCAGCTGGCGGGCAAGCTTCCGCCGCCCGAGATCCGCCCGCACCGCGAGGCCGGCCGCCCGTAGCTCGGTGGCCAGCCGCAAGCGCTCGGCCGTCGCGACGGGGTCCGCTCCGACGACGACAGCGACAGGTCCAGGCTCCAGCGGTCCGACGATTCCCTCGGCTTCGAGGGCGAGGAGGACCCGATCGAGGCCCACGCCGAACCCGATCCCCGGGGTCGGCCGGCCGCCCAGCAGCTCGACCAGGCCGTCATACCGCCCGCCCCCACCGAGCGCGGACTGCTGACCGGCGGCTCCTCGGGGGAAGAACTCGAACGTCGTCCGCGTGTAGTAGTCGAGGCCGCGGACCAGCGCCGGATCGAGGACGTATTCGATCCCGAGCGCGTCGAGGTGGGCGCGGACCCCGGCGAAGTGCTCGGTGCAGGCGTCGCAGAGGCGGTCCGTGATCTTCGGGGCGCCGGCGTTGAGCTCGACCATCGCCGGGTCCTTCGAATCGAGCAGGCGCAGGACGTTGCGTTCGAGCCGATCACGCTCGAGCGGCGGCAGTCGATCGATGTGATCGCGGTAATACGCAGCCAGCTCGGCCACATACGCCGGACGGCAGGCCTGGTCCCCGATCGAGTTCAGCCTGAGCTCGAGGCTTGTCAGGCCGACCTCGCGGTAGAAACGAAGGGCGAGCTCGACGAGTTCCGCGTCGATCGCCGGACCGGGGTCGCCGATGGCCTCGACGTCGAACTGCCAGAACTCGCGGTATCGCCCGGCCTGGGGCCGGTCGTAGCGGAACATCGGACCGGTCATCGTCAGCTTCACGGGCTGCGGCAGGGTCTGCATGCCGTGCTGGACGTAGGCTCGGACGATCCCGGCTGTCGGCTCGGGGCGGAGCGCCCACGACTCGGATTCCTCGTTCCGTGGGAGCAGCCGGAACAGCTCTTTCTCGACGACGTCAGTCACCTCGCCGACGCCCCGCTCGAAGACCGCGGTCTGCTCGAGCAGCGGGGTCTCGATCTCGCGATAGCCGTAGCGCTTCGCGAGGTCGGTCGCGACAGTCTCGAGCCGGCGGAATGCAGCCCGTTCGGCGGGCAGCAGGTCGCGCGTTCCGCGAGGAGCTCGGAAGGCGGTCACGCGCCGAAGTCTACGGCGTCGCTGGTTCTTATCGTGAACCGGTACTCGCCCACCGAGGTATAAGGCTGAGCTCCGCGAGGCCACTGGCCCGAGGTTACATAAGGTGGAGCAGACCGGGGAGTACCACCGTCGATGCCTCGCCATGCATCTGTTCGATGGTCGACGGCCCGGTCCGCGCCTACGTTGTCCAACAACGACCGGCCACCGTGCCGGATCAGGCGAGGCACCAGATGAGCAGATTTGAGCGAGGCCAGTTCTTCGAGGCCCTATGTGGCCTGCGGGACGCCTACACCGGGCGATCGGACGACGATCGCCGCTCAGCGCTGCTGATCAACGACGCGATCGTCTACGCCGAGGCCGTGATGCTGGCCCTCGATGCCGAAAGGACCAGCGCCGAACTCGTCGCAGAAGCGGGCATCTCGACCCTGACGATCCCGGCAGGCGACCCGCGCGACTAAACGTTCGGTCAGCCGAGGTCGCGCTGGACGCTCAGGACGTCCTTCAGGCCCTCGATCCGGCTCATGACCCTGGCGAGCTGCGACAACGACGCCACCTGGAGGGTGGCGGTGACGACCGCCGTGTGGTCGGGGTTCACGTTGACCGACGCCGCGACGATATTGACCTTGTTCTCGGCGACGACCTGGGTGATGTCGTTCAGCAGGCCCGTCCGGTCGTATGCCTCGACCCGGATCGCGATCGGGTAGCTCTGGGCCGGCGCTGACTCCCACTCGACCTCGATCAGTCGCGGGACCTCGCGCTCGTTGAGCACGGTCGGACAGCTCTGGAGGTGAACCGTCACCCCCTTGCCGCGGGTGATGAAGCCGACGATCGGGTCGCCCGGGACCGGCTGGCAGCACTTGGCGAAGCGGATGAGCAGGTCGCCAACGCCCTTGACCCTGACGCCGCCCGTGCGGGCCGGGATCGTCGCGGGGGCGACGGTCGGCAGGCCGACTTCCTCGTCATCGACGACGCCGAGCCGGCTGACGACCTGCTGGGCGCTGATCGCGCCGTAGCCGATCGCGGCGTAGAAGTCGTCGAGCGAATCCATGTTGTACTGCTTGACGACCTCGCCGATCTTGTCGTGGCCGACCGACTGGATGCTCTTCCGGGCCAGGCGCCGTAGTTCGCGCTCGAGCGACTCACGACCGTGGGAGATGTTCTCGTCGCGGTCCTTGCGCTTGAACCATTGGCGGATCTTCTCCCGGGCGTGGGAAGTCCGGACGACGTTCATCCAATCGCGTGACGGGCCGTGCTCGCCCTTCGTCGTGACGATCTCGACGATGTCGCCGTTCTTCAGCCGATAGTCGAGCGGGACGAGGCGGTTGTTGACCTTGGAGCCGATCGTCCGGTGGCCGACGTCGGTGTGGATCCGGTAGGCGAAGTCGAGCGGCGTCGCGCCGGCCGGGAGGTCCTTGATGTCGCCCTTCGGCGTGAAGACGAAGACCTGGTCCTGAAAGATGTCGAGCTTGATTCCCTCGACGAATTCCGTGGCGTCGCTGACGTCGCGCTGCCAGTCCATGAGCTGGCGCAGCCAGGCGAGCTTCGCGTCGTACTCGCGGTCTGACTTCGTTCCTTCCTTGTAGCGCCAGTGGGCGGCGATGCCGACCTCCGACACCTGGTGCATCGCCTGGGTCCGGATCTGGATCTCGAGCGGCTTGCCGTCGAGGGCGATGACCGCGGTGTGGAGCGACTGGTAGAGGTTGTTCTTGGGGACCGCGATGTAGTCGTCGAACTGGCCGGGGATCGGGCGCCAGAGAGCGTGGACGATGCCGAGTGCCGCGTAACAATCGCGGACGTCGTCGACGAGGATCCGGATCGCGTAGACGTCGTAGATCTCTCCGAACTCGGCACTCTTGCGTTGCATCTTCTTGTAGATGCTGTAGATGTGCTTGGGGCGGCCCTGGAGGTCGGCCTCGATGCCGGCTGCCTTGAGTTTCGGGCTCAGCTCGGCGATCGCCCGCTCGATGTAGCCCTCTCGTCCCTGACGGCGTGTATCGAGGAGCTTGGCCAGCTCCCGGAACCGCTCAGGCTCGAGGACCTTGAACGCGAGATCCTCGAGCTCCCACTTGATCTGCCAGATCCCGAGACGCTCCGCCAGCGGCGCGTAGATCTCCATCGTCTGGCGCGCGATCCGGAGCTGCTTCTCGGAGGGCAGCCCATAGAGCGTCCGCATGTTGTGGAGGCGATCGGCGAGCTTGATGAGGACGACCCGGATGTCCTCCGCCATCGCGAGGAGCATCTTGCGGATGTTCTCGGCCTGCTGCTGCTCGTGGCTGTGGGTGCTGAACTTGGAGAGCTTGGTGACGCCGTCGACCATGTGGGCGACTTCGGCACCGAACCGATCTTCGAGATCGGGCAGGTCGAACTCGGTGTCCTCCGGGACGTCGTGGAGCAGGGCCGCCTGAACCGCGACCGGGTCGATCCCGAGCTCGGCGGTGATCTGGGCCGATGCGATGGGATGGGTGACGTACGGCTCCCCCGTTGCCCGGCGCTGGCCCTCGTGGGCCTCGACGGCCAGGTCGAACGCGGCGCCGACCGGGGTCAGGTCCGCCTGCGGGTAGTGTCCGGCGACCGTTTCGAGCAGGTGTGCTCGCAGGGCCACGAGATCTGGATCTTTCGACTGGACCGCCGGCGGCGGCGTCCGGCGGGGACCGGTCGGCTTCGCCCGCTTCACACGGGCGGGCCGAGGCGGTCGCGCGCCGTCGGATGCTGGTGTCGTGCGAGGCTGAGCCATGATCGAAGGATAGCAGCGGGATCGGAGATCCCAGACAGCCTGAACTCGGTTCAACCCAGGAGCGATTCGACGTCGGTCGTCCCGGTCAGCTCGAGGCCCGCCGGACCGGCGGACACGCCGCTGAGCGTGAACGGGATCGCCGGGTCGGGCTCGACGAGACGAACGGTTCCGAACGACGACGCCGCCACGAGGGCACCATCGGCCTCGACCTGCAGGGTCGCGCTCAGCTCGATGTTGCCGCGTCGGACCTTGATGGCGTCTGGCGCGACGAGCTCCGCCGAGTCGATGGTCGTGCCGAGCTCCGACGCGAATTCGGCGATGGCGAGCCTGTTGACCGTTGCGGCATCGATCCTGATCGTCGTGCTGGCTCGTTTGGCGGCCCCGGCAAGCGTGATGGCCGCGAGGGCGGGGTCGCCGTGGGCGGTCGGCAGCTCGACTTCGCCGAATCGGCCGTCGGCCGTGGTGGCCGTCCGCCCGAGGAGATCGACCCCGTTCAGGCGCAGGCTTACCGACCCGGCGCGCAGGCCGTTCCAGCGGACGCCTCCTGCCTCGATCTCGACCCGGTCCGCGCGGCCGAGGGCGAGCAGGAGCGGCGGATCGGCTCCGACGGTGACGTCGAGCGAATCGGCCTTGAACCCGGCGCTCGTGAGACTCGCCTCGACGACCGTTGCGGCAATGGGCGGGCCACCGAACCAGGCCGCGCCGACGACGAAGATGGCGGCCAGGATCAGAACGCTCAGGCAGCCGCGCAACGACTCACGTCCGTGGCTCCGTGTAGCCGAGGTCGGCGAGCGCATCGATGGCCGTCCGTCGCTCGTCGTAGGCGACCGGCCCGTGGGGCCCGATGATCGAGTGCTCGTGGCCCTTCCCGGCGAGCAGGACGATGTCGCCCGGTCGTGCCCGCTCGAAGGCTGCGGCGATCGCCGCCGGCCGGTCGGCGATCAGCAGCAGGTCGTGGCCCCTGCGTCGGCCGGCGGATTCCGCGCCGCGAGCGATCTCGTCGATGATCGCCTCGCGGTCCTCGCCTCGCGGGTCCTCGTCGGTCGCGATCACGAGCCGGCCGTGCCCTCCGGCGATCCGGCCCATGATCGAACGCTTCTCGGCGTCCCGCTCCCCTGCCGACCCGAACACCGCGATCAGGCCACCGCCGCGAGCCGCGGCGACGGGCGCGAGGATCCCGAGGACGGCGTCGAGCGAGGCGGGGCTGTGAGCGTAGTCGATGACGACCGCGAACGGCTGGCCGGCATCAATGCGTTCCATCCGGCCAGGCACGCCCTCGACGGATTCGAGGCCGGCCCGGACCGAGGCCGGATCGAGGCCGAGGGCCTCACCCAGGGCGACGACCGCCAGCGCGTTGTGGACGTTGAACCGCCCCGCGAGCCGCAGCTCGAGGCTGGCCGCACCCGATGGCGCCTCGAACGTGACACGGAGGCGGCGGGCGTCCTCCTCGCTGTGGGTGGCTCGGACGTCGGCCGTCTCGTCTGTGCCGTACGTGACGATCCGGGCACCTGCCTCCTGGGCCACGCCGACGAACAGGCCGGCTGTCGGGTCGTCGATGTTCACGACGGCCGACTTCGGCCAGGCTGGCGATGCCTTTCGCGGGTTTCGGTCCGACACGGCCAGGCGCTCGAAGAGCGACAGCTTCGCATCGCGGTAGGCCTCCCACGTCCCATGGAACTCGAGATGCTCGTGGGTGAGGTTCGTCAGGATCGCGGCGTCGTAGGCGATCCCTCGCACGCGATCGGCTGCCAGGCCGTGCGAGGTGGTCTCGACGACCGCGACGGCGTTTCCCTCGCGGAGCATGGCTCGCAGGGCCCGCTGCAGGTCCGGGGCGCCGGGCGTAGTCATGTGCTCCGGGTTCGGCTCGCGAAACCGTCCGATCTTCGTGTCGACCGTCCCGACGAGTCCACTCGACAGGCCGGCCACCTCGAGCGCCGCGACCGCCAGGAACGACGTCGTCGTCTTGCCGTCCGTTCCGGTGATCCCGACGACGCCGAGCTCGTGGCTCGGGTCGCCAAATGACCAGGCGGCCGCATCGGCGAGGGCGGCCGTGGTTCGCTCCACGACGAGCTGGGGCAGGCCCACCTCGGGCACCGGTTGCTCGACGATCGCCGCGACGGCACCCGCTGCGTACGCTCGCCCGACGAGGTCATGCCCGTCGACGTTGGCGCCCCGCACGGCCACGAACAGGTCGCCGGGTCGCAGGCGGCGCGTGTCGTCAGTCACGGCGCGAACGTCGATCGCCGCGAGGGCCGCCGGCCCGATCGCCTTGCCGCCCTCCCGAGCGCCCCGGAGCGACCCGTCGGCAGAGAGGCGGTCGATCAGCTCGCCGAGCGGCCGGGTTCTGGTCGGCTCGGCCGCTGCGAGGAGGTCGGCGATCGTGCTCATCGCCGGACGAGCCGGGCTAGCCAGGCGGCGATGCGCCCGGCGCGGTAGCGGGTCGGGTGGATCACTCGCTCGTGAGCACCCGTCATCTCGACCCACGTCGCCCCGAACGACCGCTTGTGCTCATACAGCCCGAACATCGGCATCCCCTCGATCGGCTCGCGGTGGTACGGCGCGATGTCGACCCCGCCGAGGTCCATTTCCGAGCATTCCTCCCGAATCGCCAGTTGAATCGCGCGCCAGCGGAGAAGATGCATGACGCCCGGATGGTCGGAGCGTGCGCCGGAGCGGTCGCCGGAGTGGACGGTCGAGAGGCGGCCGCCGTGCCGGTAGAGAATCAATCCGCCGATGGCCGTGGAACCGTCATTCGCCTCGAGGTAGATGAGGTGGCCATGCTCGTGGGCGAGGGCCCACCACGCGACGAACTCCGAACGCGGCCCGAACCGAAACCCGCGTCGCTCGCCGGTGGACTCCAGGAGCGAGTAGAAGCCGCGGAGGGCCTCGCTCATTGGTCGCGCAGGCGGTCCGAAGATCGATTCGTCCGCCACCTGCTGGTTCGTGTCGTAGCGGGCGATCCGGAGGTCGCTTCGTTCGGCTCCCCGAATGCGCTGGCGGGTCGACTTGCCGAACCCGGCCCGGACGGCCGCGTCGTCGACGCCGGGCGGCAACGCCAGGCTCAGCCGATGGCGTGATGGCTGGATCTCCGGAATCGGCTTGAAGCCCAGCTGGCGAATGCGGTCGCCATAGCCCGCCGCGGCCGGGATCTCCCCGTCGCTGGCGACGACGTCGATGCGCCGACCCGAGAGCCAGCGTGTCACGGCCCCGAGCCGCTCCGCCGTCCGGTCCGGGGCCTCGCCGGCGGCGATCGGGCCGCGCGGCAGATAGGCGCTGCCGCCGCCGATCCATGGCCAGCGACGGGTCAGGGCGAGGACAGCGAACTCGTCGTCGAACACGAGATATCGTGGCCGCCAACCGCTCTTCTGGCGATGTTCGGCCCATGCGCGGGACTGGTAGACGTGGCCTCCAGGCGCCCGGACGGTTCGGGCGTCCCAGTCCGCCAGTTCGGCGTCGGTCGCCTCGTGGATCGACGCCATGTCAGGCCGCGTCGCCCCCGCCGTCGCCCGTGAACGCGGCCGCATTGCCGCCGGCATCGATCCCGTGGCGGCGGCGCGCCCAGAGCACTCGGCCGCGCTGGGCCGCCTGGTAGACCTGTCGCCCGAGCGGATCGAGGACGAGGTCCCAGGCGCCGATGTAATGGACCTCGCGGCCGCCGAAGCCGGTCTTGAAGTGGGCGATCCCGCCGGTCGCCAGGCCCCACAGGTCGTAGCTTGTCGCAGCCAACTCACGCGACGAACGGATCGCCTCCCACTTGAGGAGGTAGTTCGCCCGGGAGTCGCCGCCGGCCTGGGTCATGCCGCCGTATGGCTCGACGACCCGCGGACCGCTCCTGACGAGGAAGAGCGTCGCCAGCGGTTCGCCTTCCGGTGTCTGGGCGAAGAGCAGGCGTGCGAGGCCGCGGGGCCGGAACGCCTCCCAGACGTCGCGGTATGCCTGCTCCGTCCGGATGAGGAACCCCGCCCGGTCGGCGGTCTCGCGGTAGATCCGGTAGAACTCGCCGAGCCGGTCGCCCTCGGCGTCGACGACGACGATCCCCGCCTTGCGGGCCTTGTTGACGTATTGGCGCCACTTCTTGCGAAGGTCGTCCCAGAGCGACGCCTCGTCGGCGCGGAGGTCGATGATCCGGGTCGAGTTCGGCTGGATCGGCGCAGCCGGCCGGAAGTCCGCCGCTCGCAGCCCCCGGCGGAGGGCGCCGTCCTGATCGAGCGCCGCGTCGAGCTCGATCTCGGGATCGATCCGGACATGCGAGACGCGGCCGGCCCGCTTGGGGAGGGTCGTCCGCAGGACGTCGGCGAATGCGGCGAGGCTGTCGGGAGACCAGTCGGCGGAGACTGGGCCGCGGGGCACGTAGGCGAAGGCCCACGGCAGCGGGCGGGGTCGCCGGACGAGGACCTGGGCGCCGATCGGGTCGCGGCCGGCCGCGAGGCGGACCGCCGACCAACCGTTGACGGCCTTGACCGCAGCCCACGGCGAGAGCTGGAGATACGAGCCTGGATCGGCAGCCGAGACAAAGGCGTCCCACGCTGCCCGATCGTCTGGATCGAGTCGGGTCGGCGGCTGGCTCACGCTCGGCGCGGGCGTCGGAGCAGGTCGGCCATGACCCCGACGATAGATGTCAGCTCCGGGATGCGCAAGATCGCGGCCAGGACGGCATAGACGCCGAGCCCGACACCGCCGACGATCACGAGCCGGACGACCAGCCCGACCTTGCCCGGGTCGACGCCGGTGATGAGGTCGAGGCCGCCGCGAAGGGCGAATGCCACGGCCGCCGCAAGGATCGTCGCGAAGAGCGAGCGGAACGCGACGAGGAAGACGGCGCGGAGCGCGAACTCGGGCAACGGTCCGCGAAGCAGCACGAGCAGGATCGACATCTCGATCCACGCCCCGATGGCAATCGCAAGGCCGAGCCCGGGCAGACCGAGGGGCCCGGCAAGAACGACTGCCAGCGTGATGTCGACGAGCACTGCGACGATCCCGGCGGCCACCGGCGTTCGGGTGTCCTGCCGAGCGTAGAACGCCCGGGCGAGGACGGCGATGAGCGCGTGGGCGGCCAGGCCAAACATGAACGTGAAGAGCGTCGCGGCGGTCAGATCGATCGCCCCGGCGTCGAACCGGCCATAGCCGAACAGGAGCTCGGTGACCTCGCGCCGAAGAACGATCCCGATGCCGGTGATCGGCAGCATCACGAACAGCAGCAGGCGGACGGCGCGCGACAGGAGCGCCGCGAACTCGTCGGCGCGGCCCAGGGCGGCCTCGCGGGACAGCGCGGGAAAGACGACGACCCCGAGCGGCACGCCGATCACTCCGATCGGGATCTGGAGGAGGGTGAACGCGACGTTGAAGGCCGTGATTGCGCCGGTCCCGAGGGTCGAGGCGATCGAGGTGACGACGACGAACGTGATCTGGGTCGCCCCGAGGCCAATCGCGCGGGGCGCCATCAGCGCCAGCGCCTTTCGCGCCTGCTCGTCGGCGAGATCAATGACCCTCGTGTAACGGAAGCCGAGTCGCAGCACCGCGGGCAGTTGGACGAGCAGGTGGCCCAGCGAGCCCGCGACGACGCCGATGGCGAGGCCCGTTACGCCGAGCGGTGTAGCGAGCGTCAGCGCCGCCCCGATGATCGCGAGGTTGTAGACGATCGGTGCGACTGCCGCGGCAGCGAACCGGCCCTGGGCGTTGAGGAGGCTGGTCGCAACCGACCCGAGCGCGAGGAAGATCGGTGCAAACAGCATGATCCTCGTCAGATCGACGGTCCGGGCCGCCTGCGCCGGGTCGAAGCCGGGCGTGATCGCCGGAACGATGAGGGGCGCAAAGATCGCGACGATCAGGGCGAGAACTGCGAGCCCAACGAGCATGAGATTCGTGACGGTCGATACGAGCCGCCACGCCCGTTCGTGCTCGTTGGTCGTGATCAGGCTCGAGACGATCGGGATCAGCGCCGACGACAGGGCGCCCGCCGCGACTAGCTGGAAGATCAGATCCGGCAGCCGGAACGCGGCGAAGAAGGCATCGAGCTCCGGCCCTGCGCCGAACGTGACGCCGATGATCGCGACCCGGACCCAGCCGAGGATCCGCGAGACGAGGAAGGCGCCGGAGACGACGAGGCCCGCCTGGGCCAGGGCGCGGTGGGTCACTGGCCGGTCACGCCCGGGTCAGACTGCCGACGGCCGGGTGGCCCGGGGGTGCGCATCGCGGTAGGCCGCTCTCAGGCGCGTCGGCGACACGTGGGTATAGACCTGGGTCGTGGCCAGGCTCTCGTGGCCGAGCAGCTCCTGGACGACCCGCAGGTCTGCACCGCCGTCGAGCAGGTGCGTCGCGAACGAGTGGCGGAGCGTGTGCGGCGAGACGCCCTCCGGTAGGCCGGCCCGCCGGCAGAGCAGGTCGAGCCGGTAGCGGAGGCCGCGGACTCCGAGCGGCGCGCCGCGGTGGTTGAGGAAGATCTCGCTGGGCTCGTCGTCGCCGGGCGGGCGGAGTTCGAGGAGGGTCGGGCGGCCGTCCTCGATGTACGCGGCGAGAGACGCACGGGCTGGTCGCCCAAGCAGGCCGATCCGCTCCTTTCGGCCCTTGCCAAGGACTCGGATCTCGCCGCGTCGCAGTTCGACCGACCCGAGATCGGCCGCCGCGAGCTCGCTGATCCGGAGACCCGCGGCGTACGCCGTTTCGACGAGCGCACGATCGCGGAGCGCGAGGGCGGTCAGGAGCGCGATCCGGCCCGGCGATGCAGCGTCCGCGGCCGCAAGTTCCTCATCGACGACCGCCAGCAGCCGTTCGACTTGCTCGACTTCCAGGACGCGGGGCAGGCGCCGAGGCAGGCGGGGCGTGGCGATCGCCCCCCATGGATCACCGGCCGACAAGCCCTCCCGCGCGGCGTGCCGGTGGAAGGAGCGGATGGCCGCCAGGCGCTGGGCGGTCGAGCTCCGCGCTCCCCTCGCCCCGAGATGCGCGAGGTAGGCTCGGAGGTCTGTCCGGGCAGGGGCCCGCCAGTCGACGCCGCGCTCGGCGAGCCAATCGAGGTAGGCCCCAATCGCTGTCCGGTAGGAGCGCTGGGTGTGGAGCGAGGCATCGCGAGCCGCGAGGCCGCGGAGGAACCGCTCGAGCGCGGGGTCGGCCGCTGGCGCCCCGCTCACGCGTCCGGGGCGCTCTCGGTCGTTCGGGTGCGTCGCGGCGCTGCGCGGGTGCCTCCGGCGCGTCCGGAGCCCGACGGGCGCCCGCGGCCGCTCCCTGCAGCGCCACCACGGCCGCCGCCGCGGCGACCTCCACCGCGGGCCGGCTTCGCGAGTGCCTCCGGGTTGGGCGGCCCGCCCGCCAACCGCGCCCCCACGAGCTCCGCCCCCTCGGGCAATGTCACATCGGCGCCGCATTTGAGGCAGATGCCCGTGTCGCCCTTCCGCGCCACGGGGCCGTCGTCGGCGTCGTGGATCGCGCCGACAGGCTCGAAGTTCGTCGTGAAATCGCACTTCGGGTAGGCCGAGCAGCCGTAGAAGACGTTGCCCGTCCGACGCGCCCGCCGGGCGACCAGATGGCCATCGCCGTTCTTCGGGCAGATCACCTCGAACGGGAGCGGGTCCGGCGGCGGCGGCCCCTCCTTCTTGATGTATGTGCAGTCCGGATAGCGCGAGCACCCGACGAACGGCCCGAAGCGGCCGGTCTTCCCGACAAGTGTCCCCTCACCGCACTGCGGGCAGACCTCGCCCTCGCCGGCCTGCGGCGGCTGCTCGTCGCCGGGCAGGGGCCGGGACTCCTTGTGCTCAGGGAACTGGGAGCAGGCAAGGAACCTGCCGTTCCGGCCGAGCCGGATGACCATCGGGTGGCCGAGCGAACAGACCTCGTCGGTCGCCTCCGTCGTGAAGTCGGCGCGGCGGAGGACCTTGCGCTTCTCCTCCACTCGGTCGCGGAGCGGGCCGTAGAAGGCGCGGAGGAGCGGCACCCAGGCCCGTTCGCCGCGGGCGATCTCGTCGAGTTCCTCCTCCATCCGGGCAGTGAACTCGACGTCCACGTAGTCGCCGAAATGCTCGACCAGCAGGTCGGTGACGATACCGGCGACGATCTCGGGATGGAGCCGCCGCTCGGTGATGACGACGTAGCCACGGTCGACGATCGTCGAGATCGTCGCGGCATAGGTCGATGGCCGGCCGATCCCGTGCTCCTCGAGGGCCTTGATGAGGGTCGCCTCCGTGAAGCGCGGCGGCGGCTCGGTGAAATGCTGGGTCGTCGCGACGTCGACAACCGTCGTCGGATCGCCTTCCGCGAGGGCGGGCAGGCGGCGATCCTCCTCGTCCTCCGCGGTGGTGTCGTCGTCGCGGCCCTCGGTGTAGACCCGTGAGAAGCCGTCGAAGAGCGTCCGCGTCGCACTCGCCCGCAACTCGTATGGGCCGGCTGCGAGGTCGATCGAGGTCGTCTCCATCTCCTTTGCCGCCATCTGCGACGCGATCGCGCGCTGCCAGATGAGCCGGTAGAGGCGGAGCTCCTCCGGCGCGAGCGAACCCTCGAGAGACTCGGGTTCGCGTTTGAAGCTCGTGGGCCGGATCGACTCGTGGGCCTCCTGGGCGCCCTTCGACTTCGTCTTGTAGACCCGGCCTTTCGGCATCGTGTACGGATCGCCGAACCGCGACTTGATGACGTCGCGAGCCTCGCCCATCGCAATGCCGGCGATCGCGGTCGAGTCGGTTCGCATGTAGGTGATCAGGCCGACGTGGCCGTCAGGGGTGTCGGCACCCTCGTAGAGCCGCTGGGCAATCGACATCGTCCGCTTCGGGCTGTAACCGAGCTTCCGACTCGCTTCCTGCTGAAGCGTGGAAGTCGTGAACGGCGGGGCCGGGCTCCGCGTCTGCTTTCGCGTCCCGACCTTCGTGACGAGCGGTGTGAGCTCGCGCAGGGCAGCGGCGTGGCGCTCGGCGGTGTCACCGTCACCGACGTCGAGGGCGGCCCCGTCGATCCTGACGAGCTCCGCCGGAAACGTCGTCCCGTCGGCGGTCGCCAGGCTGGCCTCGAGCGTCCAGTATTCGCGTGCCGTGAACGCGTCGATCTCCCGTTCGCGTTCGACGACAAGCCGGACCGCGACTGACTGCACTCGGCCGGCCGACAGGCCCGCGCGGACCTTCCGGGCCAGGAGCGGGCTGAGCGTGTAGCCGACCAGGCGATCGACGATCCGCCGCGTCTGTTGGGCGTCGACGAGATTCGTGTCGATCTGACGCGGGTGGGCGAACGCCTCGCGGATGGCACTCTCGGTGATCTCGTTGAACGTCACGCGCTGGGTCTTCGAAGCGGGCACGTTGGCAGCCTCGGCCACGTGCCAGGCGATCGCCTCTCCCTCGCGGTCGAGGTCGGTTGCGAGATAGACCATGTCGGCCGACTTGGCAGCCTTCGTGATCTCGGCAACCTGCTTCCGACGATCGTCGGAGATGACGTACTCAGGCGCGAAGTCGTGGTCGACGTCGACTCCGAACTTGCCTTTGCCGGGGTTCTCCGGCAGGTCGCGGACATGGCCGTAGGAGGCGAGGACCCGATAGTCATCGCCCAGGTAGCGCTCGATCGTTCGCGCCTTGGCAGGCGATTCCACGATCACAAGGTTCTTTGGCACGGCGCGGAGTGTAGCACCGGGTCCTGCACGCCCAGTTACGCGGGATTCGTGCCTCGGAGCACGAAACCCGCCACTTGGCTCCCCGATTGCCTGCAGCGGAGCCCACCGAAGTCGGAGGCCGAGCTCCGTGAGTCCATCCGCCTGAGCTTTCCTAGACGTCGCGGATGCGGCGGAGGAAGTCCTCGTCGAGCTCGACGTCGGCGTCGGCGTCGGCGGCCATCTCGGCTGGCGTCTGCTTCGCGCCCGCCGGCGGCTCGATCTCCGGCAGGCCGGTCGAGCCGGTCGGAATCTCCAGGAAACGAACGTGGAGATACGGGAAGAAGAAGACGCCGTCCATCCGCTCGATGAAGACGGGACGCTTGCCGTCCATCGTGCGGAGGTTCGTGCACAGAAGGCCCTGGTCGCGAGCCTGTGGCATCTCGTAAAGATCCGCCTGGACAGGTTGCTCGTTGAGCAGGTGGATGACGGCGTTCTTGATCATCGCGGGCCGCCGCCCGTCAGCGCGGGTGGTAGAAGTCGATGACGAGTCGGACTCGACCGCCCGACACCCAGACCCCGATGCCGACCCGGTCGTACTTGGGGTTCATGAGATTCACGTAGTGGCCGCCGTTGTACGACCGCTCGCTTTGGAAGTACAGGTGCGAGCCGAGCACCGCGCTCCGCGGGTTGCCCGATCGGCAGCCAAGGTTCTCGGCCCAGATGTAGCTCGTGTAGCCGGCTCGGCTCAGCCGGTTGCCCGGGGTGCCGCCGGAGAAGTGGCTGCAGACGCCCGACAGGGCGAGCTTCTTGGCGTAAGGCCGCGACACCTTCGTCGAGATGCCCGCGTCGAGCTTCAGGGCCGCGACGCTCCGACCACCTGGGCTGCTGCACGACCCGGATGAGGTGACTAGGCCACCCTGGCGGGTGCAGTTCATGAGCCCGAGGTAAAACGTCTCGACCGAACCCCAGCTGCCGCCGCCGACGGCGCCGCCGCTCGAGCCGCTCGAGCCGCTCGAACCGCCCGAGCTCGTGGTCGGCTTCTTCGCCGCCACGGTCGGCTTTGCCACGACCGCAATCCGCACGCTCGTTGCGCTGCCCAATCGCACGCCCAGCCTCGAAGCCGCGGTCCCGTTAACCTGCATCGTGACCGACGCTCCATAGGGCAGCAGGGCGGTCGGACGGAAGAGCAGGACCGTGTCGTTCTCGGCGAACGACACGGTCCCCGCAATTGCCTTGCCGTCGATCGTCGCGGTGAAGGCGGATTTGGCGCTGCGACGATCCATCGACTCGCTGAAGCGGACCGACAACACCGCTGCACGATCGACGTTGGCCGTTCGGTGCACCGGCCGGAAGCGCACGATGTGCGGCGGTGCGCCCGTCGATACCGTCAGCGTCGGACCGGCCGCCAGTCGGGCTCCGGACGCGTCGACGAGCCCGGTGAGCGTGAACTTGTACGTCGTACCCGCGGCGAGCGGCGTCGATGGCGTGAAGCGGAACGCCGAAACGCCGGAGGGCGATGGGTCCGCGGCCAGTCCGCCATCAAGCGCCGGGTCAATCGTCAGCGCGCGACGGATGGCGTCGATCGCGACAGGATGGTCGAAGCTGATCCGGAACGACGTGGAGACCTGGGCCTGGGAGCCGGACAGGGCGGTCGCCTCGATCTTGCCGACGGTCGCGTCGCGAGTCAGGAACACAGCCCGGGCGGGCACGGCCATCGGCCGGCCGCTCGTCCCGAGGGCCCCGGGGCGGACCGTGATCGTGTGGTAGGTCCCGGCCGCCCAACCGGCCTTGGGGGTGATCGTGAGGCGCGTGCCGCTCGGGTCCCAGGCCAGGTTCACCGCAACCGCCGGATCGACCTCGAGTGATGCCGCCACGCTCGTCTGGTCCATCGGTGCGCTGAACGAGATCGAGACCGGCGCGTTGAGCTCAGCGGCGGCCGCGATCGAGGAGCTGAAAGCCGCGTCTGCCAACGGGACGATCGGCGCGAGTGGCGGCGTCGCCACGGTGCTGGTCGGCTTGACGAGCCCGAAGGCCCCGAAGGCGATGAGGCTAACGACGCCGAGGGCAATCCCGATGCGCGCCGCGATCGAGCGGCGCAGCAGAACCGGGACATAGATGACAGCGAGGACGGGCACGGCCAGAAACGCCGCGGCGAGCTTTCGCAATATAGACAGTCTCCTGGCCTGGTTCGCTGGGGGACGACGCAGCATCGGGCTGTCTGACCGTACCGGGAGTTCCGGCGGCCCGCGGCAGCCTAGCACGACGAGTTGCTGCTGGGCAAACGTTGAACGGGCTGGATCAGACCGCGGATGGCCCCGGCGGGTCGGCCGTGGCAAGCCGGCCAGCCGGCCGGTAGCGCCCGTAGGCGCTCGTCGCGAGGCCGCGCAGCTCGAGCAGCGTGAGCGCGCCGAGGGTGGTCGCAACGGGGTGGCCCGTCGCCGCGACGAGCTCGTCGAGCGTTCCTCGTCCGCGGACCAGCTCGACGGCGACGCTCCGCGCCGTCCTTCCCAGCTCGATCAACTCCGCCTCGAGCGAGGGCCCCGCTCCCGGCCCGATCGACGGTCCCGACTCGAGCAGGCCGAGGTCTTCGATGAGCTCCGGGATGCGAGCAACGATCCGGACTTCGTGGGCGTACTGGCGCAACCACATCAGACACCCTGCCGAGCGCGGCTCGTCGATGGGGCCCGGCACGATGAAGCACTCCCGACCCTGCTCGAGCGCCCACCCGGCCGTGATCAGGGCGCCGCTCTTCTCCGCCGCCTCGACGACGATCGTCGCGTCGGACAGCCCACTGATGATCCGGTTGCGGCGCGGGAACGCGCTCGCCGTCGCCGTCGTGTCAGGGACGACCTCCGAGATGATCGCGCCGCCATGGGCGACGATCGAGCGAGCGAGGTTGGCGTGAGCCCGGGGATAGAGACGGCCGTGGCCGGACCCGAGCACCGCCACCGTGATCCCGCCCTCCGCCGTGACGGCTGCCTGGGCCGCACCGTCGATGCCCACCGCGAGGCCGGATACGACCGCTGCCCTGGTCTTCGCGATCGCCGCCCCGATCCGCGCAGCGATCAGCCGCCCGCTCTCGGTCGGCCGGCGGGTGCCGACGACCGCAACGGCATGCCGCGACGACATAGCCGCCACGTCTCCGGTCACGAAGAGCACATGCGGCGGCATCTCGATCGACCTGAGCCGGTCCGGATAGGCCTCGTCGTCGAGCGTGAGGATCGCAACGCCAGCTGCCTTGATGCGCGCGAGCACGACTTGCGGGTCCCTGGCAACCTTGACGATCTCTTCGGCGACCCCACGTCCGAACGATTCGCGGCCTTCGTTGATACCGCCCGATACCAGTTGGGCCG
>JBBSCI010000042.1:0-19290 GCA_038250445.1 Candidatus Limnocylindrales bacterium
CGAGTACCCCAGGGCGAAACAGGACGAGTTGATCGAGAATTTCAAACTGACTCCGGCGGAGTGGGAGGCCTCGAACCGAGAGAGGCACGGCGAAGACCGGAGCGCCTGGGATCCGCCGCTCAAGATCCTCATCGTCTGCGACCGTTTGTTAACCGGGTTCGACGCACCGGTGGAGCAGGTGATGTACCTCGACAAGCCCCTGCGTGACCACAACCTGCTCCAGGCCATTGCCCGGACCAACCGTCCGATGCCTTCGATGAAGAAGCGCACCGGCCTGATCGTGGACTACTTCGGCGTCTTCACCAACCTCGAGAAGGCCCTCAACTTCGACGAGAACATCCGCGAGGAGTCGCTTATCGACTGGGATATCCTGCGAGCGACGGTCCCGGGCGAAGTTGCGCGATGCATGGCGCTGTTCGAAGGCATCACGATCGAAGACACCCGCGAGTGCCTGCTCGCCGCGCTGCGCCGTCTGCGCGATCCGGATGCCGCCAAGAACTTCGAGCAAGACTTCCGAAGCCTCGAACGGCTTTGGGAGGCGGTGGCACCCGACCCGAGCCTCTACCCCCACCGCTACATCTACAACTGGCTCTGCGGGATCTACGTCGCTCACCGCCGCCGGCAGCGCGGAAGCAAGGACACCTATGGCGAGCTCTCGGCCAAGACCCGGCAGCTGATCCAGGAGAACACGACGTTCCTCGATATCGCGGAGTCGCTGCCGATCTTCAAGATCGATGAGGACTATGCGACCAAGCTCGACGAGCTGCCGACACCCGCCGACAAGGCCGCGGCGCTTGAGGCGCTGCTGACCGCCGAGCTCTCGGAGGACGACCCGAGCTTCACATACCGCGAGCTCGGCGAGCGTCTCCAGCGCGTAAAGGAGCACAAAGACGCCACCGACGCAGCGGAAGCACGACGACTACGGGAGCTAGAGGAGATCGCAGCAGAGGCCGCAGCGACGAAACAAGAGCCCGGGCGGCTCAACCTCACCCAACCAGGAGAGTACGGCCTGTTCACGATCCTGCGCGCCAACGCCACAACGGACGATGAAGCATATTTGGCCAACTGCGCACGAAGCATGGTGGGGCACCTTCGGGCGAACCAGCTCATGTCGCCGGGATGGATCAACTCGATTGGCGGTCGGATGCGCGTCGAGCAATCAGTTCTGGCGGAATCGTGGAATCCCGCATACGCCCAGCTGGGTTTCGACCCGGATGCCGAGAATCCGCCCTTCCTGAAGCCGGCGGTCGAGGAACTAGGCAAGGCTGATGGCTGAGCTGGCGCCATGAAAGCAACCCAACGCGAGATCCGCCTTGGTGGTCGCCGAGTCGATTACCGGGTCACACCGTCTATGGCGGCGCGGAAGATACGCGTCCGCGTGGGGCCCGGCGGCGTCGAGGTCGTACAGCCCGCCGCCCGAACTGTCGAGGACGTGTCTGCCTTCTTGAACGGCCACGAAGAGTGGATTCTCGATCAGCTCCAGCGTGTAGAGCGACTAGGAATGGTTCGTCAGCCCGCCCAGCATCGGGCTGATGAGATCCTGTTTCGTGGAGAGGCAACACGACTCAGGATCGAGACGACAGGGTCGCGAATGCGAAGCAATGCGATCGCCTTCGCGAACGGCGAAATCGTGATCAAACGAGGGACGGGGTCACGCACACCCCTCGCGCGGAGTCTCGAGAACTGGCTCCGGCGTCAGGCACGAGCGGCGATCGAGGCCGAACTCGCCGCCGTCATACCGCGGCTCGGACAACAACCGGGACGCGTCTACGTCATGGGCCAACGCACGAAATGGGGAAACTGCTCGGCACGGCGGAACCTGTCGTTCAATTGGCGCCTTGTCCTGGGACCCGAGTTCGTGCTGCGGTACCTCGTGACGCACGAGGCGGTCCACCTCGCTGTTCTGGATCACTCAGCGAAGTTCTGGTTTACGGTTCAGAGCCTGTGCCCTGAGACAGAGAAAGCCAGGCAGTGGCTTCGCACTCGGGCACATGAGTTGGGGTTTGATCCGGAGCTCGCCTATCCGGCGTAACACCCCAGCATCGCAATGGGCTAGGAGACCTGCCCAAGGCCAACAATACACTAAACAATACACTTAAACCCCCTTCCCACCGGCCGCATTGCGGGCTAGCGTGATGGGCATGGTTTTCATCCCTCTGGGTTACGACCGCCACTCCGGTCCGTGAGGGCCCTGCGGGGCGGCGGCCTCGTCTCCGAACTCCTCCGTAGACTGGCGGTCTCGCGGGAGGAGCTCCGATGACGGGGCCGCTGATCCCGCTTCCTTTGCCCGATCTGACTGGGCTTGTGCAGCCGGTAGCGGCGATCTTCGCCGCCTACGGCGCCGCCAAGATCGGCCCGCCTCTCGTCCGCAACGCCAGGCAGCGCGCCTACGACGAGGCCTCGGCCGCCGAGGTCGTCGCCCTCGTCATCTCGTCGCCTGTCGGGCTCACGCCCGATCCTGAGCTGTCGATCGAGCTGATCCGAGCGCTGCATCCGCGTCAGCGCCGCGGCTTCGATGCTTGGCGAGTCGGTTGGCCATCGATCGAACTCCGCCTCGTCCATCGGGACGACGAGGTCCGCTGGGAGATCGTCACCAACCGGCAAGTCGCGGCGCTTGCCGAGAATGCGCTCCGGACGCTCTGCCCCAGGACGGTGGTGGACGTCGGTAAGCCCGCGGCGCTGCCGGCGTCGGCCGTTGCCGTGGGTCGCCTTGCCTCGTCGTCGACCTGGCCGCTGCGAGAGGCCGAGCGGCCCGAGGCGCGAGTTCTCCATAGACTGACCGGAGCTCTCGAGGCCGCGCCGCGTGGCGGCGAGGTCCGGCTCCGGGTGCTAGCTCGTCCGGTTCCGCCCGAGGAATGGCACAAGGCGACCGAGCCGGCGCAGCCAAACTCGAGCCCCTCGATCGGCCAGATCATCGGCGCGGCCGTCATCGATGGCCTGCTCGTCCACAAGAGCCGGTTCGATGACCGGTCGACATCGACGGCTCCGGCGCTCTCGCCCGAGGAGCGTGACGCCCAGAAGCAGAAGCGCCGCGGCGTCGTCGGCTTCGATGTTGGCCTGGTGCTTGAGGTTGCCGGGCTGCCGGCCGACCAGGCCGAGGCGCTCCTCTGGCGGCTCGTCGACTTCACCCATTCGCTGAGCGACGGTCACCAAGAGATCCGCTGGAAGATCCAGCGTGGCCCGGCCGGCAATCCGCCGCGCGCCCGCCTCGCCGACTGGGAGCTCGCGCAACTCTGGTATCTGCCGGACGCATCCTTCGACCGGGCCGGCTTCATCCGTGACCGACCGCTCGCCGCGCCGCCACCGGCCGCCGGTTCGGGCGAGCTCGGCCTCGTCGTGGCGGAGTCGCGCGGTCGTCCGCTGGGGATCCCGATCCGGATCCTGCCGCGTCACGTCATCGCGCTCGGGGCGACCGGCTCGGGCAAGAGCACGCTCCTGCTCAATCTCGCGCTGGCGGCGATCGAGGCCGACATCGGCACGACCGTCATTGACCCGCACGGCGACCTGGTCGCCGACATCCTGTGTCGGATCCCTCGCTCGGCGTCCGGCCGGATCCACGTCCTGCGGCTCGCCGACCGAGCCCATCCGCGCGGCTTCAACTTCCTCGAGCGCCGGTCACCCGGCGACGACCAGCTCGTGGCGTCGGAGTTCGTCTACCTGCTCGAGGACCTCTGGCCACGGTTCTCCGGCCCGAAGATGCAGCACTACCTGCGCAACGCGCTGCTCACGCTCCTCGCCGACGAGCGGCCGCAGACGATCCTCGAGCTCATCCGCGTTCTCACCGACGATGCCTTCCGCGAACGGTTCGTTAGGCAGCTGCGCGACCCGATGATCCGATCCTTCTGGGAGACGCAGTGGCCGGGGAGGGGAGAGCGCGAGCGGGACACGTCGATCAAGGCGGTCCTCAACAAGCTCGGTGCGTTCGTGACGTACGACTCGATCCGGGCGGTCGTCGGCCAGGGGACGTCGACGATCCGGCCGCGGGACGTCATGGATCGCGGCGAGGTCCTGCTCGTCGATCTGTCCGGCGTCGGCGGCGACAACGCCACCCTCTTCGGGGCGATGCTCGTCAGCCGCTACTACGTCGATGCGGTCGGCCGACAGGAGCTGGCGCCCAACGCCCGCCGACAGCATCTGCTGCTCATCGACGAGGCGCATCGGTTCGCGACCCGCGCCGTCGAGAACACCTTGGTCGAAGGCCGGAAGTTCGGTCTCGCGCTCGGACTCGCTTCGCAGTCGCTCGGTGGGCTGGGGGAGCGCCTGAGCCGATCCGTCCTGACGAACGCAGCGTCGATCGCACTGCTCGCACCTGGCTCCGAGGACGTCCGCAACTTGGCTCGGCTGTTTGCCCCGGTGACCGCCGAGCAGCTGACGTCCCTTCGGGCATTCGAGGTCGTCATGCGGATGCCCGGGCGAGGTGGGCAGCCGACAGCGTCCGGCGGGCTCCTCCTGCCTCCGGGGCCGGGCGACCCCGCAGTAGCCGCCGAGATCGTCGCGGCGAGCGACGCCCGAGACGCCCGGCCGGTCGACGAGGTCCGGGCCGAGATCCACCTTCGTGCCGGCGGGTCCGAAACGCCGAGTGCGCCCGACGCGCGCGGGCCGGCTCAGCGATGACGAGGCGGTGGCGTTGGGCTGGCGCGCGGTGTGGCGCGGGGACAGGTCCACCCGCGTCAGTCCCGTGCCGGGCTGCGGCGCTCGATCCGGCTGTGCAATCGACGGGACTGCTTTCATGAGCGTCGTCTTCCGCGAGAGCTCCGAACGAGCGCTCCCGTCCAGCCTCGACGTCGGCCTCCTATCCGTCCGCGACCGAGCCTGCCTGCGGCTGCTCTACCGCGCCGGCGTCGCCACCGCGGATCAGCTGACAACCCTCATCTTCCCAAGCCGACGAACCGCGCTGCGCCGACTCCGACGCCTGTGGCAGCTCGGTCTCCTCGAACGTGCTCCGCTTGCGCCAGAACGCGGTGGCGTCCCCGTGGTCTACCGCCTGAGCCGACGCGGAAGCAAGCGACTCGGCTACGTCGACACTCGAACCGGAGGAGTCAGTCGCGTCCGCCACACCCTCGATATCGTCGACGCCGTGTGCGCGCTCGTCCGATCCGCTCCCGGATCTGTTCAGCTTTGGCTCACCGAGCCGATGACCGACGGAGTCCTGCCCACCGACGTCCGACCCGACAGCGTCGTCGTCGTTCAGATCGCCGGAGGGTCGGCGGTCCTCTGCCTCGAGATCGACGAGGCGACCGAGCACTCGCCGATGATCCGCAGCCGGCTGAGCGTCTACGAGCGCTCCCTCGCCGGTCGCGACGGCTGGCACCTCATCTGGGTCGTGCCGACCGAGGAGCGGCTCGCCTGGCTCCGTCGGGTCGCGCGGTGGGATCAGCGGTCCGGACTGGAGCGCCGCTCATGGGGTCTCGTCCTCGACGAGCTCAGCGCGACCGGGCTGAAAGCGCGAACGCAGCCGATCGGTTGGACGGGCAAGGCCGTGCCGCTGGAAGCTGTCATCGCAGACCCGCGCCACCGTCGGTGCCCGACCACCGTTGGGTCGCCCGCGTGGATCCGCCTCCTCGGTTCCGGCGGCGCCGAAGAAACCGACGAGGCGTTGGCATGAGTCGGGATCGCCTGACACCCGCCGAGCGAACCCTCCGCGGGCGCATGGGCGCCTACGTCGTCCACGCCCGCTACGACCCGCGCCAAACGACCGCTCCGGCGCGAGCGGCGTTCATGAAGCGCTTCCTCGACGAAGTCGACCCCGACCGAGTCCTCCCCGAGCCGGAACGGCTGCGCCGGGCAGCCTCAGCTCGCAAGGCCTACTTCACGCGGCTCGCATTCCTGGCGTCTCGTCGTCGACGAGACCGTCAACGGCGGAAGGAGAAGCGATCGTGATGGACCTCTGGTGGATCTACGAGGTACCCGACGCACAGGCGGCATTCGCGGCAGCCGTCGTCGTCGACCTCGCAGACATTCAGTGCAAGGTGACAGGCACCCGGGTCGTCGCTCGCATCGGTCACGACGACCAAGAGCACCTCTTCTTTTGCATCCGCACCAACGGTTGGCCGCCGGCCGACATTGACCAGACCTTCGAGATCCTGGACAGACTCGGCACCCCGACGGCCGGTCCATGAACATGATCACCGAGTGGAGCGGCCTGCAGGCGATGGCGACCGGACGCCCCGCCACGCTGATAGCGTTCCTCATGTGGCTGTATCCGGGCTCGATCCAGATCAACATGCCGAAGGGCACCCGTCGGATCTGGATGGAGTGACGAGGACCAGGGACGCGGGAAGTGTTCAATGTCACCAAGGAGATTGAACACTTAGCGCGCCCGACGGCCCTAACCGTTCAATCTCTCCGTGGCGGTGTACGACCCGCGCGCTCAGATGTCGTAGGGTTGGCCGGTGAAGCGCATCGAAGACACCTCTCGTTCCTCACCCCGCGGCGGTGCGGAGCCGATCGGCGCCGCTCGCTCGACGACAGGGGCAATGGGCGTGAGCGCGGCCGTTCTTCGTCGGTGGGTCGATCGGGGCTTTATCCCGACGGCAGGATCAATTGGGCTTCGAGATCAGCCCTTTACCGGCTTCCCGCCTTTGCTCGCGCAGGAGTTGCCGGTTGTCGCAGTCGAGGCCGTCGACTAGGACGTCTACTTGACTCTGTTCCACAGAGTGCTATGTTCCACGACATGCGGAACACGCCATTCTCTGAAACGGAACTCGTCGAGACCGTCGTTGGGCTCCTGCGCGATCGCGTGCCCACATCCTGGTCGATCATCGAGCGCCGCGACACGGCTCGCGCCGGTCGGCGCGTGGACGCCGAGCTCGAGATCCGCGCTGGTCGCGGGCCGACGGCAACCCTTCTCGGCGAGGTGAAGCTGACGGCGACGCCAAAGCAGCTTCCCGACGCGATCCAACAACTCCGCAGCCTCGGCCCGGCCGATGGCTACTTGCTCATCGCTCCTTATCTGGGCACACAGGCTCGAGAGCGGCTTCGAGACCAGGCCATCTCCTACGCCGACGCGACTGGGAATGTCCGAATCGCCCTTGACCGGCCGGCACTCTTCGTCGAGCTCCAAGGGGCCGACAAGAACCCCTGGACCGACGAGCGAAAGACCAAATCCCTCAAGGGCCCGGCTGCCGCGGCCGTGGTCCGGGGGCTGTGCGACTTCCGACCGCCGTACGGGATTCGCGAGTTGGCAGAACGAGCCGGTCTCACCCTCGCGTCGACCTCACGAATTGTCTCGTTCCTCGATTCGGAGGCCATCGTCCAACGCCCGACTCGCGGCGGGATCGAATCGGTTGACTGGCCACGCCTTCTGAGACGGTGGTCAGAGGACTACGCGTTGGTGGAGTCCAACCGGATTCGCCGCGCACTGGAACCGCGCGGCGTTCGGGCGGTACTTGATAAGGTTCGCAACACTCCCGGTTACACAGTCACAGGTTCCCTCGCGGCGTCGAGCGTTGCGCCCGTGGCGCCACCCGCGCTTGCGACCATCTACGTTCGCGAGCTCGGCGCCGCCCTAAGGGAACTCGAGTTGCGCGAAGCGCCATCGGGCGCGAACGTGCTACTAGTCGAGCCATTCAGCTCCGTCGCGTTTGAGCGGACTTGGGAACGCGACGGTGTCCGCTATGCCGCGCTTCCCCAGGTGGCGGCGGATCTCCTCACGAGTCCTGGTCGAAGCCCCTCTGAGGGTGAGGCGCTCATCGAGTGGATGAAGGGTAACGAGGATGCCTGGCGAACCTGACCGCCTGTACATCGAGGCCCGCCGGGCTCTGCTCGATGCGCTCGAGGCGCTGAAGGCCCACCTGGATTCCCTCATCGTGGTGGGAGCTCAAGCGATCTACCTGCACACGGGCGAGGCCGACGTCGCCGTAGCGCCGTATACGAAAGACGGCGACGTTGCGATTGATCCTCGCAAACTTGGGGGCGATCCCGCACTCGACGAGGCGATGCTGGGCGCTGGATTCACTCCGGGCGTCCAGCCAGGCATTTGGAACCGCACCGGGACCCTGGCTCAGGTCGATCTCCTGGTGCCCGACAGTCTTGGCGGAGAAGGTCGACATCGCGGCGCTCGCATCACTGGGCACGGGCCACGTGCCATGCGACGGGTGGTCGGGATGGAGGCGGCACTCGTGGACAACGCCGTGACGAGCATCGGAGCCCTTGAGCCATCGGATCACCGAACGGTCGAGGTGCGAGTCGCCGGCCCAGGAGCGCTCCTCGTGACCAAGCTTCACAAGATCGGCGATCGCCTTGCGCAGCCGAATCGGCTGAACGACAAGGACGCCCACGACATCTATCGGCTGCTCGTGGCGGTTCCCACCGCAGACCTGGCTGCGCGCCTCAATGAGTTAGGCGCTGATCCAGTGTCGTCGGCTGCTTCGGCGACCGGGATCGAGCGCCTTCGCTCGATGTTCGCTTCCCCGGAAGCCATTGGGTCGGAAATGGCCGCGCGGGCGGTTGGACCGTTGGCCGATCCGGCGACGATCGCGGCGGCGACAGCGGCGTTGGCAGATGACCTTCTTCGCGCCATCGGTCCGTGAACCTTTACGGGCCTGTAATTGGTCGCGTCGGAAACGGCCACTGGACCTACGACGACTTCGGGCTCGGACGATGCGCGCCTGTGACAGCCAACCTGACACGACACCAGCCAAAGATCGGAGGCATCCGAACGGAGGCTGATCGATTGAGCGTCGCGCGAGCACAGCGGACAGCACCGATCTCAGTCCGCGTGAATGGGACCGAGTACAGCCTCGGCGAGACCTCGGTGTCTTGGCTTCACCAGCAGATCGACGAGCGGCGGCGCGTGGGCGAACCTGTTTCCGTGGTCGTGTCGGCTCGCTCCGACTCAATCGCCGTCACGCTGGCAACGCCCGGCTGTTCAAGTGGCGCGCGCGGTACGCGCCCGCCGAACCGGCTTGAAAGCGAAGTGCTTTCGAGATGGCGCGAACTCGTCCTCAAGAAGGAAGACTTCACCGCTGGCAATCTCTGGGCGTTTCTGCAATACCTTGAGCGCCAGGTGTAGCTCGAAGGACGTGCTCTTGAAGGTCTTCATCAGCTCGGTGATCGGGGGGTTCGAGGAATTCCGCGAGGCCGCCGCCACGGCGATCCGGACCCTAGGGCACCAGGTGGTCCGTTCCGAGGACTTCGCAGCAAGCACTCATTCACCTCAACTCGCCTGCCTCGCGGGCATTCGTGAGTCCGACGCGGTCGTCGTTGTGCTGGGGGTGCGTTACGGGCCAGTGCAAGCCTCGGGGCTCTCGGCGACGCACGAGGAGTTCCGGGAAGCCAGAGACACGAAGCCCACCCTCGTGTTCGTCCAGCACGGCGTCAGCCCCGAACCCGAGCAGAGTGCCCTAATCGCCGAGGCCCGTGATTGGGTCGGGGGTGGGATCGCCCCCTCATTCCAAGATCCAGATAGCCTCGAGGCAGAGATGATCCGCGGGCTCCATGAACTCGAGCTGTCCAGAGCCGCCGGCAGCGCGGATCCCTCGGAGATGCTCAGTCGCGCCCGTGACCTCGTGCCGCCCTCCAACTCGGTCGGCGAAACGAGCCTTGTGGTTGTCGTAGCTTCCGGTCCCCGCCAGGCCGTCGTCCGTCCGACGGAGCTCGAGGATCGCCAATTAGCTCGTGACCTAATGGAGGCGGCGCTGTTCGGCGATGCAGCTCTGCTCGATGCGGCCGATGGGACCTCCAGCCGCGTCCACGGAGCCGCATTGATGATCGAGCAGGCCCGGGCCCGGATTGCCCTCGACGCCGAAGGGTCGATTGTGGTCGTGCGTCCGACGCGCCGGAATCGAGGGTGGGATGGCGGTCTCAGCGCGATCATCGAAGAAGATGTGATGCAGGATGTCGAGCTAGCGCTTCGGTTCGCGCACCATCTCCTCGAGCGGATCGATCCAACGCATCGATTGACGCATGTTGCTCCTGTGGCGGCACTCCTCCGAGGTGGCTACTCGGCTTGGCGGACGCGTGCGGAGCATGTGGCAAGTCCGAATTCGATGACGATGAACATGAGCGGCCGCGACGACGCGGTCGCCACGCTCACCCCACCCACTCGACCTCGGCCGGCCCTCCGTCACCAGGTAACCGAATTGGCGCAGGACCTGACAACGCTCCTGCGCCAGTCGAGCGTCGAACGTTGACTGCTCCGCGAGCCCCAAAGGATCCCGTCCGTCGCCTCAAGGAGATCGTCGCGGACCCTGGGGCTGTGCCTGCGATCCACGATCTCGTACATGCGGAAGCCGCCCGGGTGATCGAAGGCATGGCCGGTGCGGAGTACGCGCCGGGTGATGAATACGGTGATGAGGCGCTCACAACACGAGTGGCCGGCTACGAGGAACTGACGGCGGACCTCGGCAAACTCCTTGCGCTCGGGGCTAGGTGGGGCTCGCCGGAGTCGGAGCTAATCTGGCCGGGTGTCATCGGCCGTGTCGCGAACGTCGAGCGATCGGCCGGTGTCAAGGTTTGGCTCGAACTTGCGCTCTACCCAGCGCTGCTTTCGCTCTATGCGGCTGGGATCGCAGCGCTCTCAGGCAACCGTCACGACACTCTCGCCGCATTGCTCGCCTCGCGTGTTGTTCAAGTGCGAGAGGAGTGGAAGCCTATCGCGGCGGCCATCTACCCTCAGGCCGCCGTCGAGCATCGGGTCGCACAGCGACTGCCCGGCCTTGAACGCCGACACACGCCGCTGAGCGATCACCTGGTCGAGGTCTTGCGACCATGGCTCGCCGACCTGATCCCCCTAGAAGCCGAGTATGAACGGCAATTCGACGGTTTCGAGTTTGTGCTGGGGTTGGTGCATTTCGATCTGACCCGCGGCGAGTCCGGTGGTTGGGGACCGGTGGGGCGCTTCTCGTGGCGGGGTCAGTACCGACGCGGCGAGGACACCGTCATCGCGGAAGAGCTCCTCAGCGGCGATCGCCAGCCGCTCCTCGACGCCGGGTTGTTCTTGGGGAGTCGCGAACGACTGAAGGAGTCAGTCGAGGGTTACGTCGCACACGTCGCCGCAATGCGCCGATCCCAGTTCTAGGTACTCCTGGTCCGACCCGGGTGGTAGCTCAATCAGAGCCGATCGCCCGGGCTGAGCCGCTTGTACGCCTCGCGCGCCCGCTCGTCCGCGGCCGACGCGCCGTAGCGGGCGAGCATCTGGCGGCTCTTCCAACCAGCCAGGCGCATGAGGTCGCCTTCCGTACCGCCGGCGGCGAGCCACTGATGGGCGTAGGTGTGGCGGAACTGGTGGGGGTGGATGTCGGGCAGCCCAGCCGCTCGCCCGCGGCGCTTGACGGCTTGCTCGACGCCCGTCTCGGTCAGCCGGCCACGCTTGCCGAGCCAGAGCCACGGCTCGCTCGCGTCGGATCGCTTCGCGCGCGCGCGCAGGTACCGATCGAGGGCCTGGCCGGTCTTGTGGCCGAACGGACACGCCCGTGGTCGCCGGCCCTTGCCCATCACGACCGCCGCCTCCTGGTCCAGGTCGACGTCCTCGACGCGCAGCCCGGCCAGCTCGCCGCGGCGCATGCCGCTGTCGAGGAAGAGCCGGATGATCGCGTTGTCGCGGCGATCCTCGAAGTCGGTCCCGGCGCAGGCATCGAGCAGCTTCCGCAGCTCAGCCTCGCGGAGGACGGGTGGGGGCGTCTCGGGAACGTGGGGCGGGCGCATCGTGGTCATCGGGCTGCCCTGGATCTCGCCCTCGGCCGCCAGCCACTTGAAGAACTGCTGGAGCGAGCGGAATCGCTGCGACAGGGTCGCCGGCCGCATGCCGGCGTCCTGGCGATCGACGAGGAACGTCTCGACGTCCTCGCGCCGGACATCGGCGACGCGGCGCGGCCGGCGCCGGCGCGGCTCGGCCAGGAACGCCTCGAACTGCTCGACCGCCTTGGCGTACGTCACGATCGTCGACGGCGCCTTGTTTTCGGCGCGCAGGTGGCGGGTGAACGAGGCCAGGTTGTCCAGAACGTCCGGTTCCGTTATAGAATCAGGGCGAACCCGACCGCGGGCGCTAGAGCTCATAACTATCACCGACCGTGCGTGGGACCATGGTCACAGTTATAGGCTCAAAAACGGTTGTGGTCAAGCTCGGCGCCAGTTATGTCGTGTAACTGAGCGTGAATACGTGGCGGAGTAGCTCAGTGGTAGAGCAGGGGACTCATAAGCCCTTGGTCGGTGGTTCAAATCCGCCCTCCGCTACCAACCCTTCCATCCATGTCGGGTCACCCGACGTACCCACTGGCAGATGCTGCCTGACGCGCTGACAGGGTCGTCAGCAGTCCACCGCTATACTCGCCGCGGCGGTCGCTGCGCGGCAGTGGCCCAGATCCGGAGGCTCCGTTGAACCCCAAGTTTTTCCGCAACGGCATCGTGATGTTGGCCCTCGTGGTCGTCGCGCTCGCCGTCGCAATCACGCTCGTCGGCCAGACAACCCCGCCGAACGACACGGCCTACTCCGACTTCCTCGGGGACGTCCAGGGCGGAACCGTCACGGCGATCGTCCAGGAAGGATCGAAGCTCAACGTCACGACAAGCATCGAGAAGTACACCGTCGTCGTTCCAGGCCTGCTGGCCCAGGCTTACGCCGATGTGAAAGAGGCTGCGGCCGCCGGCGGCAAGCCGATGCCGACCTTCAAGGCCCAGACACCGCCGGACACCTCGTGGCTCGGGTTGATCCTCACCGGCCTGCTGCCGATCCTGATCATCGGCGGCTTCATCTTCTTCATGATGAGACAGGCCCAGGGCACGAATAACCAGGCGCTCAGCTTCGGCAAGAGCCGGGCCCGAATGTTCCTGGGCAACAAGACCGTCGTGACGTTCGCCGACGTGGCCGGCGTCGACGAGGCGAAGATGGAGCTCCAGGAAGTAGTCGAGTTCCTGAAGTACCCGGAGAAGTTCAACTCGCTAGGCGCCCGGATCCCTCGCGGCGTCCTCCTCGTCGGACCTCCCGGCACCGGCAAGACGCTCATGGCCCGGGCAGTCGCCGGCGAGGCCGGCGTCCCGTTCTTCTCGATCTCCGGCTCGGAGTTCGTCGAGATGTTCGTCGGCGTCGGCGCGAGCCGCGTCCGCGACCTGTTCGACCAGGCCAAGCGCAACTCGCCATGCATCGTCTTCGTCGACGAGATCGATGCGGTCGGCCGCCAGCGCGGCGCCGGCCTCGGCGGCTCGCACGACGAGCGCGAGCAGACCCTCAACCAGATCCTCGTCGAGATGGACGGCTTCGACACGAACACCAACGTGATCGTCGTCGCCGCGACCAACCGGCCTGACGTCCTCGACCCGGCGCTCCTGCGGCCCGGTCGGTTCGACCGCCAGGTCATCCTCGATCGCCCGGACATGAAGGGCCGCACCGCGATCCTCAAGGTCCACACCAAGGGCAAGCCGCTCGACAAAGGGATCGTCGTCGAGGACATCGCCCGCCAGTCGCCCGGCTTCTCCGGCGCCGACCTCGCCAACCTTGTCAACGAGGCGGCAATCCTGTCGGCCCGGCGCAACAAGAAGGTCATCGGGATGTCCGAGTTCCAGGAGGCCCTCGAACGGATCGTCGCCGGCCCGGAGCGCAAGTCCCGGATCATCTCGGATGCCGAGAAGGCGATCATCGCCTACCACGAGGGCGGCCACGCTGTCGTCCAGCGGATCCTGCCGAAGTGCGACCCGGTTCAGAAGGTCACGATCATCAGCCGCGGCATGGCCCTCGGCTACACGATGGCCCTGCCGTCGGAGGATCGTTACCTCCAGAGCAAGACCGAGTTCGAGGACAAGATCGCAGGGCTCCTCGGCGGCAACGTCGCCGAGCGACTCGTCTTCGGTGACACCACGACGGGCGCCAGCAACGACATCGAGAAGGCGACCGACCTGGCTCGCCGGATGGTGACGGAGTTCGGGATGAGCGATCGTCTCGGCCCGCTGTCGTTCGGCAAGCGCGACGAGCTCGTCTTCCTTGGCCGCGAGATCGGTGAGCAGCGGAACTACTCCGACGAGGTCGCCAAGCAGATCGACGAGGAAGTCCGGGCGATCATCGACCACGCCTACGAGCGGGCGATGGAGATCCTGGTCAAGCATCGCGACAAGCTGACTGCGCTCGCGGAGAAGCTCGTCGCGGAAGAGTCGGTCGACGCCGTGGAGTTCGAGAAGCTCTTCAGCGACCTGCCGCCGAAGATCAACACGCACCTCGTGCGCCCGCAGATCATCGGCCCGGGCCAGCCGACACCGGCCCCCGCCGCGAATCCCGCCCCCGCCTGACGGCGGCAACCCCAGGCTAGACAAGGGCGGGTCCAACCAGGGCCCGCTCTTCGATTCCCGGGCTCCGTTACCATCGCGCGATGACCACTACCTCAGGCCCGGACACAGCCATCGAGACCTTCCTTGACGAGCATCGCGAGGAGCGGCTCGAGTCCTACAAAGTGTTCCTGCGGATCCCAAGCATCTCAGCCCTGCCGCAACACCAGGACGATTGCCGAGCTGCCGCGGAATGGATCGCGGCCGACCTACGGGCAATGGGGGTCGAGCACGTCGCCGTCGAAGAAACCGGCGGCCACCCGGTCGTCTACGGCGACTGGCTCCATGCCGCTGGTGCCCCGACGGTCATCGTGTACTGCCACTACGACGTCCAGCCGGTCGACCCGCTCGAGCTCTGGGACTCGCCGCCATTCGAGCCCGTCGTCGTCGGCGACCGGATCCTCGCCCGCGGCTCAGCGGACGACAAGGGCCAGCTTCACCTCCATCTCCGCGCCACGGAAGCCCTGCTCGCAGCCCGGGGCGGCCTGCCGGTCAACCTCAAGTTCGTCTTCGAAGGCGATGAGGAATCGGAGGCTGTCCACCTGGAGAACTGGTTGATCGCCAACAAGGCCCGGCTCGCGGCCGACTTCGCGCTGATCAGCGACACGGGGTTCTTCGACGGCAACGTTCCGTCGATCACCGTCGCCCTGCGCGGAATCATGTACGCACAGATTGACGTTGTTGGCACGGCCGTGGACCTCCATTCGGGGAGCTACGGCGGAGCCGTCCAGAATCCGATCAACGCGCTTGCCCAGATCATCGCGGCGCTCAAGGGGCCTGACGGAAGGATCCGGATTCCCGGCTTCTACGACGACGTCGTCGCCCTGACCGACAAGGAGCGCAAGGCGCTCGCGGCCCTGCCGTTTGACGAGGTTGCCTACCGCGAGGCCCTCGGGCTGCCCGCCCTCGTCGGCGAGGCCGGCTTCTCGACCCTCGAGCGCCGTGGCGCCCGGCCGACGCTCGATGTGAACGGCATCTGGGGCGGGTTCGAGGGCGAGGGTACGAAGACGATCATCCCGGCTCACGCCCATGCCAAGGTGAGCACCAGGCTCGTGACGGCCCAGAACCCGGTGCGGATCTTCGAGGCGTTCCGTGCCTTTGTCGCAGAAGTCGCGCCGCCCGGTGCCGATACGACCGTCACCTACCTCGGTGGCGGCCATCCCAGCCTGATGCCCATCGACCACCCCGCGACCCAGGCCGCCGCACGCGCCCTGGAGGCGACGTTCGGGCGGGCCCCGGCCTACATCCGCGAGGGCGGCTCGATCCCGGTCACTGCCAGCTTCGAACAGGTCCTCGGCCTGCCGGTCGTGCTGATGGGCTTCACTCCGCCCGACGACCATGCCCACGCCCCGAACGAGTGGATGGACCTGACCAACTACGAACGCGCAATCCGGGCCGTCGTCCGGATGTGGGACGAGGTCGCGGAACTCGACCCATCGACCCTCTCCGCGCCCTCCCGCTAGGGCGTCGGCTAGGCCACCTTCAAGGTCGCAGGACAGTACTTTCGGACCCACGGAGGAGGGCAGTTTAGGGCGGCTGTCAGGCGTTTTTCCGGTGCTACGATGCACCCGTCATAGCCACCGGAGGACGTTACCAACGTGACCGAAACCATCGATCCAATCGCCGCCGTCCCGACGTGGCGACTCGATTCCGACACGGGCAGCATGGCCCCGCGCTCTGCTCTTGACGTCCTCGTCGACCTCAACGAGAAGGTCACCTCTGGCCATGTCGAGGAATATCAGCCCGTCCCCCTCGGCTTCACGCCCCTCGACAAGACCATTGGCACCGGGCTGCGAGCCGGTGAGCTGATGCTGATCGGCGGGGCCCAGGGCACCGGCAAGACGACGATGGCCCTCCAGATGGCGCGCAACATCGCGTCCGGCGGCCAGGCGAACGTCCTCTACATCTGCTTCGAGCACGACGAGCAGTACCTCCTCAACCGTCTGATCGCGATGGAGTCGGCGCTCGCCCACCTGCCCCACAAGACCGGTGCGATCAAGATCCAGGACGTCCGCAAGGAGATCCTCGGTTCGTGGGTCGCCGAAGGTGGCGGCGCAACGCAGCTCGCCAGCAACCCGCGGCTGCGCCCGTCCCTCGATCGAATCGCCCGCTACGGCCAGAACCTCTTCCTCCTCCGCGGCTCCCAGACCGCGAGCACTGTCGACAACATCCGCAAGCTGGTCCAGCAGCACCGCGTCCTGTCGGGCGACCGGCGCCTCGTGGTCTTCGTGGACTACCTCCAGAAGGTGCCGCAGATCCCCGAGCCCAACAGCGAGACGGAGAAGGTCACCTTCGTCGTCAACGGCCTGAAGGACGTCGCCCTGTCCGAGGACGTGCCGATGATCGCGATCGTCGCGGCCGACAAGGAGGGCCTCAAAGCCTCGCGCCTGCGCAACTACCACCTGCGCGGCAGCTCGGCGATCAACTACGAAGCCGACATCATCCTGATCCTTAACGAGAAGTACCACATCGTCGCGAAGGTCAACATCGAGTTCAACCCGTACCAGGCCCAGCGCTTCCGTGACTGGGTCGTGATCTCGGTCGAGAAGAACCGCGGCGGCCAGGACAATGTCGACCTCGAGTTCGAGAAGCACTTCGAGTTCTCCTGCTTCGACCCGAACGGTCGAACGGTCCAGGAGAAGCTGATCGAGGAACGTCTCTACAACGACTGACGGCGCGGCCGAGACGCGCCAGGCCCGGCCGAGAGGTCGGGCCTTTCGATTCCCGGTTTCCCGACTCACCATTTTCTCCACAGACTTGTCCCCAGCCCATCCACAGCCGCGTGGATTTCGTGGATGGTCTGTTGTGGTTCGGACGCAAGTTCGTGGACAAGGCGGTTGTGCGGGTCGAGCCCGCCACCTATGGTTGGTCTTGCCCGAAGGGGCCGTCGGAACGGTAAGGCGCAACGAGGAGTGATCCCCGTAGCGTCGCCGGTCTGACCGGGATCGTGCTTAACGGCACGGACTCGGTCGACCGCCGATCCGGGACGTGGCCGGCCGCGATCACATCAAGGCTCGCCTGTCTCGGCGTCGAGATCCGTCTCCACTGGTTCCTTCGGGCGTTTTGCTGTCCGCGGCGCAAACATGCCGTGGGCGAGGCCTGCCGCCTACACTTGGCGCTCTCAGCGTCGCGAGGGCAGGGATGAGAACGACACCTAAGGCCGACCAGTTCCCGGATGTTGTCGAGGTTGTCGTCGAAATTCCGCGCGGCAGCCGCAACAAGTACGAATACGACGAGGCCGCTGAGGTCTTCCGTCTCGATCGGGTCCTCGCCTCGGCGGTCCACTACAACTTCGACTACGGCTTCATCGAAGGGACGAGGGCCGGCGACGGGGACCACACTGACGCCCTCCTCCTGATCGACGAGCCGACGTTCCCTGGCTGCCGCGTCTGGGCCCGCCCAATCGGCGGACTCGAGATGCGCGATGACAAGGGCTTCGACTTCAAGGTCCTCTGCGTCGCGGTCGCGGACCCCCACCAGGCCCACGTCGAGCGGCTCGAGCAGGTCCGCCCGCATCGCCTCGTCGAGATCAAGCATTTCTTCGATACGTACAAGCTGCTCGAGGACAAGGAGGTCGAGGTCCTCGGTTGGCGGGAAGCGGAGCGAGCTCGCGAGGTCCTGGCCGAGGACCGTCAGACCTTCGAGCGAGAGCACGCCCCCTCGTCGACCGAGCTTGTGTGACCTACCGCGAGAAGCTCGAGGCGGCGACCGGCCGCCGGGTGTTCGTCGCGATCCCGGTCGCACCCGACGTTCGCGAGGCCATCACCGGCCTCGTCGACTCGGTCCGGGCGGGCAACGACCCGGCTGTCCGTGATGTTCGGTGGGTTCGTCTCGACGGCCTCCACCTCACGATCCGGTTCATCGGCCCGACCGACGAGGAGCGGATCGGGGCCATCGCGGCCGCGGTCGACCAGGCCGCCAAGGCGCTCGATCCGTTCGAGATCGTCATCGCCGGGGGCGGGGCGTTTCCATCGGTCGCGAGGCCACGGGCGCTATGGCTCGGGGTGGCGGACGGTGCCGCGGAGCTTGAAGGGGCAGCGCGCAAGCTGGACGATGCGTTGGCCGATCGGGGCTGGCCGCGGGACGATCGTCCATATCGCCCCCACTTGACGTTGGCCCGATCGGACGGCGTTCGCGCCGGTCCGGACGTGGCGAGACGGTTGATCGATGCCGCGGCGACCATCAGGCATCCGTTCCGTGCCGAGTCCCTCGTGCTGTTCGAGAGCGTTTCCGGAGGCGGACCGGCACGCTACGTACCAGTCCACGACGCACCAATTGGCTGATGTTTGCAAGGTGCGTCCCGTGGGTCGCCAAGCGTCTGAAAGTTCACCGAGTGATAGCATTCGAGCGTCCGTGAGAGCACGGATTGTGCCGGCTATGGGCCGCCGGAAGGAGAGGGACAAGGGACGTGACCTCCTCTCAGCGCGCCCGCCTCGTGGTGGCACTCGGCGCCCTCAATCTCGTTCTTGCGACGTTCGCGCTGGCCGTAGCTATCGGCGCCCCGCAGCCGACGCCCGGCGACTTTGCCGTGGTTTCGCCCACCCCCATCGTGACGCTGCAGCCGTCAATCGCGACAAGCGGTCCGACATCCGCTTCGCCTTCCGCCTCGGCGTCGCCCGTTTCGCCGTCGCCGTCGCCGACCCCGACGCTGCTGCCGCCGCCGACGCCGCCGCCGACGCCCGCGCCGACGATCCGACCTGAGGCGCGGCCGACTGGCGTCATCGTCGGGGCACGGCCGACGCCGCGGCCATCGATAGCCCGTCCCACAACGGCGCCGACCCCGAAGCCCACGACGACTCCACCGACCGCGACGGAGCCTCCGGTCGTGACGCCACGACCGACGTTGCCCCCGCCACCGACCCCGGTCCCAACGCCATCGCCGACCCCGACGCCAACTCCCACCCCGACGGCCACGCCCACCGCCACCCCGACGGCCACGCCGACCGCCACCCCGACGGCCACGCCGACCGCCACCCCGACGGCCACGCCGACCGCCACCCCGACGGCCACGCCGACCGCCACCCCGACGGCCACGCC